>NZ_LN832559.1:2495000-2801667 GCF_900005615.1 Paracoccus aminovorans
TTCGCGGTATAGGTTTTCATCTGTCGGTCCCTTTGGGGGCTGTAATTCGAGATGGCGGTATATCGGCCAAAGCGGCGCGCAAATCAAGCGTGCGGATCGCCAATTACCAAATGAAAATCAGCATCTTACAAAATAGGTATTACAATACCTCACTCCAAGGCCCGATTTTCGGCGGGTTTTGGCGGAATCGAATAGGTCATCGAGCATCGCGCCACCGCATCGGCGCGCCCTGCCGAGAAGACCAGGCACTCGCCCACCGCCAGGCTCCGGCCCAGCTTGAGGATGCGGCATTCCGCCAGCAGATCGCACCCCCCCGCGGGCTTGCGCATGAAGTCGATCGAGGCATTGGTGGTCACCGCCAGCGCCACTTCGCCGATGCGGGCCAGGATCGCCAGGTAGATTGCGACATCGGCCAGTGCGAAGATCGTCGGGCCGCTGACCGTGC
Organism: Paracoccus aminovorans; assembly: GCF_900005615.1. Classification (NCBI taxonomy): domain Bacteria; kingdom Pseudomonadati; phylum Pseudomonadota; class Alphaproteobacteria; order Rhodobacterales; family Paracoccaceae; genus Paracoccus; species Paracoccus aminovorans. Next base: position 2,495,446 of record NZ_LN832559.1, read on the forward strand.
CGCCGGGTCGCAGGTGCCGATCATCGACCAGAAGCCGCGCAATCAGCAGGTGCTCGTCTACCGACTCGACCCGCAGCTGATCTGCGACCTGCGGGAACACCCGGTCGAGAAACGCGTTGAGACGCGAACGATCCATCTGCAACGCCATGCTTTTCCCCCGCCCTGCCGCCGGCTAGACTGGACGGCAAGGCTCGACAAAGGCAAGCCGCGCCGTGGCGTCAGGGAGGATAGGATGAAAGACGGAGACCCCGAGCCGCTGGTGCTGCGCGAGGACCATGGCGCCGTCGCGCGGCTGATCCTGAACAGCGCCGCGAATTACAATGCGCTGTCGACGGCGATGATCGACGCGCTCTCTGATGCGTTGGACGAGGTCGCGGGCGACAGCGGCGTGCGCGCGCTGGTCATCGCGGCGCGCGGCAAGGCCTTCTGCGCCGGCCACGACCTGCGCGAGATCCAGGGCGCGCGGAACGATGCCGATCACGGCCGGGCCGCCTATGAACGGCTGTTCTCGCGTTGCGCGGCCTTGATGCAGAAACTGCCCGCCCTGCCCCAGCCGGTCATCGCCGAGGTGCAGGGCATCGCCACCGCCGCCGGCTGCCAGCTGGTCGCCAGCTGCGACATGGCCGTCGCAGCCGAGGGCGTGCGCTTCGGCGTCAACGGGGTGAACATCGGGCTGTTCTGCTCGACCCCGATGGTGGCGCTGACCCGGGCGATCCCGCCGCGCGCCGCCTTCGAGCTGCTGGTGACGGGCGAGTTCGTCGACGCCGCCCGCGCCCGCGAGCTGGGGCTGGTCAACCGGGTGACCGCCCCCGACACGCTGCAGGCCGAAACCATGGCGCTGGCGCAAACCGTCGCCGCCAAGCTGCCGGCTGCCGTGCGCCTGGGCAAGCGCGCCTTCCACGCCCAGGCCGGCATGGCGCTGGCCGAAGCCTATGCCGCGACGGGCGAAGTGATCTGCGAGAACCTGCTGCGCCCGGACACCGCCGAGGGCATCCAGGCCTTTCTGGAAAAGCGCCCGCCGGCCTGGGACTAACCCAGCGCGGCCAGCCAGGGAAACGTCTCCAGCAGCCAATAGGCAAAGACCGGGAAGGCGCCGGTCAGCAGCGCCGCGCCGACGACGACCAGCAGCAGCCCCATGATGCGCTCGATCAGCTTCAGTTGCGGCTTGATGCGGTTCATCAGCCCCATGGCGCGGTTGATGAAGATCGCGGACAGCAGGAAGGGAATGCCCAAACCCAGCGCATAGACCGCCAGCAGCGCCGCGCCGCGTCCGGCCTCGGCGCCCGTCGCCGCCAGCGACAGGATCATGCCCAGCTGAGGCCCGATGCAGGGCGTCCAGCCGAAGGCGAAGGCGAGGCCCAGGATATAGGCGCCGAACGAGGTGCCGCCCTTGTCGCCCGCGTCCAACCGCGCCTCGGTGTCGAGGAAGGGGATGCGGATGACGCGCAGGAAATGCAGGCCCATGACGATCACCACCAGCCCCGCGCCGCGGGCCAGCCAGTCCTGCCATTGAAGGAACAGCCGCCCGAAGGCCGAGGCCGCCATGCCCATCAGCAGGAACACCGTCGACAGGCCGAGGATGAAGAACAGCGCCGGCACCACCGCGCTGCGCTCGCCCGATTTCAACCCGCCGACGCCCACGCCGGTCATATAGGCCAGATAGGGCGGCACGACGGGCAGCACGCAGGGCGACAGGAAGGACAGGATTCCGGCCAGCAGCGCGACCATCGCGGCGGGCAGGAAGGCGGCATCTGCAAGCTCGATTCCCAACATGCCCGGCACCTTGCGCGATGAGAAAGGCGCGGGGAAGCCCCGCGCCCGTCAATATTCCGTGGCTGCGGCCATCGGCCCCAGGGTCAGGCTGACCACCAGCCGCGGCGCTTTGGCCGCGCGGCCTCGTCCTCGGCCATGGCGGGCTCGGACTCGGCGTGGGTTTCCTCAGCCGGGGCGTCGGGCGCGTCCGCCGGTTCGAGCGCGGCGACAGGCTCGGAGGCGACGTCGACCTCCACCTCGCTCTCGGGTTCGACCGTCGGCACGGGCCCGGATTCCGCCACAGGCTCATCCGCGGCCGGCGGCTCGGCTTCCGCCACAGCGACCTCTTCGACCGGCAGGGACGACGCCGGCTCGACGGGCGCCACGTCCTCGGCGTCGGCTTCGGCGGCAACGGTTTCAGCGGCGGCCGGCTCGTCCTCGGCCTTGCGGCGGCGGGTCCGGGTGCGGCGGCGCGGCTTGGCATCCTCTTCGGTCGCGGACTCGGCCGAGATCTCCGCCACGGCCTCCACCGCAACTTCGGCAGACGTTTCCTCCTCGCCCTCGGCCAGGGCATCAGAGACGCCCTCCTCGCTGTGATCCTCGCCCTCGCCCTCACCATTGCGGCCGCCCCGGCGACGGCGGCGACGACGGCGGCGCTTGCCGTTCTCGCCATCGCCATTCTCGCCGCGGGCTTCCTCGGCTGCCTCGCTCGGCACTTCCTCGGTCAGGTCCTCGACGTCTTCCGCCTCGACCTCTTCCCCATCGATCTGCGCCATCAGGCTGGCATCGACCGAGACCACCGGCGAGACCAGCTCGGGCACGTTCCGGGTCGCGGTCTTGAACTTCTCGATGGCGTAATCGGGCGAGATCAGCACCGGATCGGCCTCGACCCGCACGGACATGCCGTAACGCGCCTCGATATTCGCGATATGCTCGCGCTTGGCGTTCATCAGGAAATTGGCCACGGCGATGGGCGCCTTGACCAGGACCTCGCGCGAACGCTTGCGGGTGCCCTCTTCCTCGATGGCGCGCAGGATGGTCAGCGCCAGGCTGTCGTCGCTGCGGATCAGGCCGGTGCCATGGCAATGCGGGCAGGGCTGCGTGGTCGATTCCAGCATCCCCGGCCGCAGGCGCTGGCGCGACATCTCCATCAGGCCGAAGCCCGAGATGCGGCCGACCTGGATCCGCGCCCGGTCGGTCTTGAGCTTGTCCTTGAAGCGCTTCTCGACGGCGGCGTTGTTCTTGCGCTCTTCCATGTCGATGAAGTCGATGACGATCAGCCCGGCCAGGTCGCGCAGGCGCAGCTGGCGGGCGACCTCGTCAGCGGCCTCCAGGTTGGTCTTCAGCGCGGTATCCTCGATCGAGCCCTCTTTCGTGGCCCGGCCCGAGTTCACGTCGATGGCGACCAGCGCCTCAGTCACGCCGATGACGATATAGCCGCCGGATTTCAGCTGCACGACCGGGTTGAACATGCCGCCCAGATAGCTTTCGACCTGGAAGCGCGCGAAGAGCGGCATCTGGTCCTGGTAATTCTTCACGTTCTTGGCGTGGGACGGCATGATCATCTTCATGAAGTCCTTGGCGGTGCGGTAGCCGCGCTCGCCCTCGACCAGGACCTCGTCGATCTCTTTCGAGTAGATGTCGCGGATCGTGCGCTTGATCAGGTCGCCTTCCTCATAGACCGGGGCCGGAGCGATGGACTTGAAGGTCAGTTCGCGGATCTGTTCCCACAGCCGCATCAGATATTCGTAGTCGCGGCGGATCTCGGTCCGCGTCCGCTGGCTGCCGGCGGTGCGGATGATCAGGCCGGCGCCCTCCGGCACCTCCAACTCGCTGGCGATTTCCTTCAGCTTCTTGCGGTCGGCGGCATTGGTGATCTTGCGGGAAATCCCGCCGCCGCGCGCGGTGTTGGGCATCAGCACGCAATAGCGGCCGGCCAGGCTCAGATAGGTGGTCAGCGCGGCGCCCTTGTTGCCGCGCTCTTCCTTGACGACCTGGACCAGCATGATCTGCCGGACCTTGATCACTTCCTGGATCTTGTAGCGGCGGGCCCGCGGCTTCTTCGGCGGCCGGATCTCCTCGGTCACGTCCTCTTCGGCGACCGATTCGATGCCGTCGTCCTCATGCGCGTCCTCGGCATGGGCCTCGTCGCCGGCGGTGTCGCCAGTTTCACCCTCGGCGGCCTCCGCAACGGCGGAATCCGCAGGCATCGGCTCGACCGGCTCGGCATCTCCCTCCGACAGGTCCACCACGGTCATGCCGGCGATTTCGTCCGAGCTGACCACGGCATCGCCGCTGTCGGCCGCGGCCGGCTTCGGCCCCTTGCGGCGGCGCGGGTTGCGCTTGGTCTTTTCGCCCTCGTCGGCTTCGGCCACGGCGGCCTGGCGCTCTTCCTCGATCAGCGCCTGCCGGTCGGCGGCGGGGATCTGGTAATAATCGGGATGGATCTCGGCAAAGGCCAGGAAACCGTGGCGGTTGCCACCGTAATCCACGAAGGCGGCCTGCAGCGAGGGTTCGACCCGCGTGACCTTGGCCAGATAGATGTTGCCAGCAAGCTGCCGCTTGTTGACCGTCTCGAAATCAAATTCCTCGACTTTGGTTCCGTCGACCACGACCACCCGAGTCTCCTCGGCATGCGTGGCGTCGATCAGCATTTTCTTTGACATGTTTCCGTCTTTCGGGCAGCCGCACCGGCCCGCCTGTGGGCGGGGGAAGGGTCCGGCTGTCATATGAGAGGACGACGATGCCCGAGCGGACAGCAGCAATCGCGCCGGTCAGGGCTTTCCCCTGCCGCCGTTGCCGATCAAGCTGCGCTGCGCGATCCATCGCGTCTGTTTACCTTTCTTGGCCCGTGCCGCGGCGCGGTCCGGGCTGCGATATTGTCTCCCAGAGGCCCCGAGGGGCATGGGTAGGATTTTCCGCGCGTGACACCACCGGCCCTTTCAGGGGTCGCGGCTGGCTACGCGCTGCGAAACTGTCGAGGCGAACAATCCACGATTGAGATGGCCCAGCCTTGTGCCGGCAAGATAGCGGGGAAACCCGCACCGTTACAATCAGTTTTTCGCGCGGCCGCTTTCAGCCGATCAGGAACAGCGCAAGGCCCACCAGCAGCGGCAGCGCCAGCACTGCTCCGCCCAGCATCAGGCCGGGGGACGGACGCCCGGCAAGCTGGCGCCGGATCGCGACGGCCAGCATCGCAAGACCGCCGGCCGAGATCGCCAGCAACCCCAGCGCCACGGCGATCAGCCAGCCATAATCGTATCCGCCGGTCGCCTCGCTGCGCGGACGCATCCCTGCCCCCTCCGCTACCGAAAGCTACAGATAGTCGCCCCGGCTCAGCCCGTATTTGGCCATCTTCTCGTTCAGGGTCCGGCGCGGCAGGCACAGCTCGTCCATGACGGCGGCGATGCTGCCCTTGTGGCGGCGCATGGTGTTGTCGATCAGCATCTTCTCGAAGCTCTCGACATATTCCTTGAGCGGCTTGCCCTCGGTCGTCGTCGCCTCCTGCATGTCCTCGCCATCCGCCATCAGCAGCGAGGCGATCGAGCCCGAGCCGCGCCGGTTTTGCAGGACCGCGCGCTCGGCCACGTTGATGAGCTGGCGCACGTTGCCCGGCCAGGGCGCCTGCAACAGCTGCGCCGCCTCTTGCGCGGTGACCTGCGGCGGCTCGCAGCCGTATTCCTCGGCGAATTGCTCGGTCATGCGGGTGAAGAGCGACAGGATGTCCTCGCCGCGCGAGCGCAGCGGCGGCAGGGTGATCTTCAGCGCCGTCAGCCGATAGAACAGGTCGGGACGCAGCGAATCCTCGGCACGGCGGCCCTCGCCGCGGGCGTTGGAAATGGCGATGATCCGGGTCTCGGCCGGGCTGCCCTGCTCGGCGATGAAGGCCAGCAGACGCGCCTGCAACCCGTCGGACAGCGCCTCGATGTCTTCCAGACACAGCGTGCCGCCCCGCGCCTCCTCGACGGCGGGCAACCCGTTCTCGACCGGGCCGAACAGCTTCGCCGCCAGCACCTCGTCGTTATAGGCGGCGCAGGAAATCGGCACGAACTTCTTGCTGGCGCGCGGCCCGACCGCGTGCAGCGCATGGGCGACCAGCGTCTTGCCGGTGCCGGTCTCGCCGTCGATCAGCACATGGCCGTCGGCCTGGCCCAGGTCCAGGATATCCTCGCGCAGCCGGTCCATGACCGGGCTGGCGCCGATCAGCTTGGACATGACCTGCTGACCTTCCGAAAGGTCGCGGCGCAGGGCGCGGTTGTCCAGCGTCATGCGCCGGGCCTGACTGGCCTTCTTGACCAGTTCGGTCAGCCGTTCCGGATTGAACGGCTTTTCCATGAAGTCCATGGCCCCGATCCGCATCGCCTCGACCGCCATCGGCACGTCGCCATGACCGGTGATCATGATGACCGGCAGGCCCGAATCGAGCCCCATCAGCCGCTTGAGAAAGGCCATCCCGTCCATGCCCGGCATGCGGATGTCGGAAATCACCACCCCCGGCCAATCGGCGCCGATCACCTTCAATGCCTCGTCGGCGCTGGCGAAGGTCTCGGTGTCGAAGCCCGACAGCACCAGCCACTGGCTGATCGACTCGCGCATGTCGGGTTCGTCGTCGACAACGGCTATCTTCAAAGTGCGGCTCATGGGCCAATACCCCTTCCTGTCATTCCGCCGCCATCCCGCTCCCGGCCCTGCGGCCAGGATCATGGAGCGGCAGCTCAAGTTCGAATACGGCGCCCCGGTCGCCCTCGTCCGACACGTTATGCGCGGTCAGGCGCCCGCCGAAGTCGGCGGCGATTCCGGACGAGATCGCCAGGCCCAGTCCGGTCCCCTCTCCGGGCTTCTTGGTGGTGAAGAAGGGTTCAAACAGATTTTCCAGGTCCGATACACCAGGCCCGTTGTCGCGAACGGACAAGAATGCGTGAGAACCGGAGCTTACCGTGATCTCGATCGCCGGGTCGCGCATGCCCCTGATCGCGTCCACGGCATTGCGCAGCAGGTTGATGATGATCTGCTCCAGCCGGATGCGGTCGCAATAGACCATGACCGGATAGCGCGGGATGTTGCGCTGCAAGCGGATGGTGCGCGAGCGCAGCTGCGGCTCCATCATCACCAGCGCGCTGGACAGCGCCGCGCGCAGGTCCACCGGCTCGAAGGCCTCGCCGCCCTTCCTGGCATAGGATTTCAGCTGCCGGGTGATGGCCCCCATCCGCTCGACCAGATCGTCGATGCGCTGGAAACTGGACAGCGCCTCCTCGCCGCGGCCGCGTTGCAGCAGCAGCCGCGCCCCGGCCAGATAGGTCTTCATCGCCGCCAGCGGCTGGTTCAGCTCATGGCTGACGCCGGCCGACATCTCGCCCAGGGCGGCCAGTTTCGAGGATTGCTGCACGGTCTGCTCAGCCACGCGCAATTCCTTCTGCATGCGCTCGCGTTCGGCGATCTCGCGGGTCAGGCGCATGTTCAGCGCCCGCAGGTCGGCCGATTCGCGCATCCAGGCCGCCGATTCGACCCGCGCGCGGCGCGACAGCAGATAGAACACCGCCGCCAGCAGGATGGCAAAGCCCATGATGACCATGGCCAGCACGGCGTTCACCCGCTCGCGCACCGAATCATAGGTGGTAAAGGCGATCATCTTCCAGCCGCGGAACGGGATCCGGGTCTCGGACTGCATCACCGCGCGGCCGGCGACATAGGCATCCGCCGGCGTCGCCGCCCAATCCGCGGTCACCTGGAAGGCGCGCGCGATGGCCGAAGGGGCCGAGCGCACCGCCATCGCCTCGGGCAGGGTCAACCCGCGCCAGCGCGGCTCGGTCGACAGGATGATCTGCCCGGCGCTGTCCGTCACCGCGATCGCGTCCGAGATCCCGGCCCAGGACCGCACCAGCCGCACCAGATCCGCCCCGACCACGACCACGCCCAGCGTGCGCCCGTCCGCGACCACGGTGCGGGAATAGGTGAATTCATAGGCCCCCTGCGGCGAAGGCGAGACGGTGAACACCGTATCCTTGGACCGCAGCGCCTCGACGAAGAACGGCTCTTGCACATAGTTCGTGCCGATCAGGTTGCGGTCGGTGGACCCCACCACCCGCCCCGAAGCGTCCAGAAGCTTGATCGAGGCCGCCGCGATCTCCTTCTGGGCCGAGATCAGCCGCGCCGACGTCCCCGAGAAGTCGTTGCCCGTCAGCGCCGAGATCAGCGCCGGATCGCGTGCCAGCAGCAGGGGCACCACCGAGGTGCGCTGCAGTTCCGACAGCAGGTTGCCGGTATACAGCGCCGAGCGCAGCTCGGTCCGCACCCGGGTGGTTTCGGAAAACCGCGCCGTCAGCCAGGCATTGGTGAACCAGACCGTGCCCCCGGCCAGGACCAGCAGGGCAAGGATGGCACCGCGCAGGCCCCACCGGCCGGCAAGGCCGGCCCTGCCGTCCGACAGTCCCGCAGAGTTCTCTTCCTGTCGCATGCGCCTCCGGCATCGCCCCTGTCGGGGATCGGCGAAGTCTAATCCTCGAAGGGTCGCCGCTCAAGTCAGGCCGAGACAAGCTCTTGCATCAGCGACTGAAACAGCCCCGCTCCGGCGGTGCCGCCATGCGCGGCATCGGCCGCCCGCTCGGGATGCGGCATCATGCCCAGCACGCGGCGATTCTCGGACAGCACCCCGGCGATGTCGCGGACCGAGCCGTTGATCCCCAGCGCATAGGTAAAGGCGATGCGGTCCTGATCCTTCAGCGCGGCCAGCCCTTCGGGGTCGATCTGGTAATTGCCGTCGTGATGCGCGACCGGAATGCGGATCTCCTGCCCCGGCGCATAGGCGCGTGTAAAGGGGCTCGCGACGGTCTCGACCCGCAGCACCGCCTCGCGGCAGATGAATTTCAGCCCGGCATTGCGCATCAGCGCACCCGGCAGCAGCCCCAGTTCGGTCAGAACCTGGAAGCCGTTGCAGATGCCCAGCACATAGCCGCCGCCCGCGGCATGGGTCCTGATCGCGGCGGCGACGGGCGAATGCGCGGCGATGGCGCCGCAGCGCAGATAGTCGCCGAACGAAAATCCCCCCGGCACCGCCACCAGGTCGGTCCCCGCCGGCAGCGCCTCGTCCTTGTGCCAGACCCGCGTGACCTCGGCCCCGGCCCGCGTAAGCGCGACGGCCAGATCGCGGTCGCAATTCGATCCGGGAAAGGTGATGACGGCGGCTTTCATCGCAGGACTCCGTTTGGGCGTGCAATCCCCATACTCCAAGCCCGCCGCCATGTTAAGCCGCCTTCGCCCATTCTCCGTTGCGCAAATACCCGAAACGGCCGCACAACGGTCCCGCCGGCGCCGGGCCACACTTTCCGTTTTCCAAATACCCACAGGCAACGGCCCCGAAAGCGAAAGGGCCGGGGTTTCCCCCGCCCCTTCCCAAACCCGTCGGAACGATCAGGCCAGCGCCTTGTTCAGATAATCGTCGACCTTTTCCAGATAGCCGATGGTGGACAGCCATTTCTGGTCCGGCCCCACCAGCAGCGCCAAGTCCTTGGTCATGTGACCGTCCTCGACCGCCTGCACGGTGACCCGCTCCAGCGTCTGGGCAAAGTTCAGCAGCGCCTCGTTGCCGTCCAGCTTGGCGCGGTGCTTGAGGCCACCGGTCCAGGCGAAGATCGAGGCGATCGAGTTGGTCGAGGTCTGGTTGCCCTTCTGATGCTCGCGGTAATGCCGCGTCACCGTGCCATGCGCGGCCTCGGATTCGACGATCTTGCCGTCCGGCGTCATCAGCACCGAAGTCATCAGCCCCAGCGAGCCGAAGCCCTGCGCCACGATGTCCGACTGCACATCGCCGTCGTAGTTCTTGCAGGCCCAGACATAGCCGCCCGACCACTTCAGCGCCGAGGCCACCATGTCGTCGATCAGCCGGTGCTCATAAGTGATGCCGGCCTTCTTGAACTTGTCCTCGAACTCGGCGGCATAGACCTCGGCGAAGATGTCCTTGAAGCGGCCGTCATAGGCTTTCAGGATGGTGTTCTTGGTCGACAGATAGACAGGATAGCCGCGCTGCAAGCCGTAGTTCATCGAGGCGCGGGCGAAGTCGCGGATCGAATCGTCCAGGTTGTACATCGCCATGGCGACGCCGGCGCCGGGCGATTGATAGACCTCGTGCTCGATGGTCTCGCCATCCTCGCCGACGAACTTGATCGTCAGCGTGCCCTTGCCGGGGAAGCGGAAATCGGTGGCCTTGTACTGGTCGCCGAAGGCGTGGCGGCCGACGACGATGGGCTGGGTCCAGTGCGGCACCAGGCGCGGCACGTTCCTGCAGATGATCGGCTCGCGGAAGATCACGCCGCCCAGGATGTTGCGGATGGTGCCGTTGGGCGACTTCCACATCTTCTTCAGGCCGAATTCCTCGACGCGAGCCTCGTCGGGGGTGATGGTGGCGCATTTCACGCCGACGCCATATTGCTTGATCGCATTGGCGGCATCCACGGTGATCTGGTCGTTGGTGCGGTCGCGCTCCTCGATGCCCAGATCGTAATATTTCAGGTCCACGTCCAGATAGGGCAGGATCAGCTTCTGCTTGATGAAGTCCCAGATGATCCGGGTCATCTCGTCGCCGTCGAGCTCGACGACGGGGTTCTCTACCTTGATCTTCGACATGGGTGGTCCCTTCGGTTAGGATTCGGCTGCGCCGGCTATAGCCGCATTCCGGTCGAAAGGGAAGTCCGGTATGCAGTTGCATACCGAATTCTCCGCCCTTGCCCGACCGTCACTTCACGAAGAAAACCCGCGCGCTTTCGCTGAGCCAGGACCAGAGCGAAGGCGCGCCGCGCTCGATGCGCAAGCCGACGCGCTCGACCAGCTGCTCGTAGGTCACGCGGTATTCGACCCAGGATCCCCCGCCCGAGGCGATGTTCTGCATCACCGGCTGCGCCCGGTCCAGCGACTTGGCAAAGACGGCGTCCGGGGTCCGGTTCGCCTCGAACTCGGTCCAGAGCGCCTGCAGCGCGGCGCCCTGCCCCTGGGGCAGCAGGCCGAAGATGCGCGCGGCCGCAGCCGCTTCGGCGGCAAGCTGGGCGGCACCGTGATGGGCCGCGCCGTTTTGGGCATGGATCGGCACGTCGCCGGTATCGATCTCGACCAGGTCGTGCAGCAGCAGCATGCGGATGACGCGGCCGATGTCGACGCCGGGACCCGCCTCGCCCGCCAGCACCAGCGCATAAAGCGCCAGGTGCCAGCTGTGCTCGGCGCTGTTTTCGCGCCGCGAGCCATCGGCCAGCAGACTGGCGCGCAGCACCGATTTCAGCCGGTCGGCCTCGGCCAAGAAGGCCAGGCGACGGCCGAAATCGCCCCCGGGCGCGGCGCCCGCCAGCAGCGCGTCGGCGGCCTGCATCGCCTCGGGCCATTCCGCGCGCAGCCGCGCGGCGCGGCCCGAGGCCATGTTGTCGCGGACGATATCCAGATGCGCGGACAACGGCTCGGGCGCGCAAAGCACCTGGAACAGCGGCTGGATGTGGTCCAGGCGCTTGGCCATGCGGGCATCGGGCGTCACCCCTGCCTCGAACTCGTGCCACAGCGCCAGCAGCACCTCGCCCCCCGGCAACAGGCCGAAGAGCCGGTGCGCGGCCTCCGCCTCGGCCGCCTGCACGGCCGCGACGTCATGGGCCAGGTGGATCGGATGATCGCCGCAGTCGATCTCGACCAGGTCGTGGATCAGGATCATGGCGATGGCCCGATCCGTGGCGCCGAAGACCAGCGCATAAAGCGCGACGTGCCAGCTGTGCTCGGCGCTGTTTTCCGGCCGCGACAGATCCATCAGCACATTCGCACGCTCGACCGTCTTCAGCCGGTCGGCCTCGGTCAGGAAGGCGAGTTGCAGGGTCAGGTCGGTCATGGCGCCTTTGCAGAAATGCCCGGGAAGGGGCCGGGCCTCCGGTCCTATCGCGTGCTTTCGGTCAGGCGGCGGCGGACATAGGTCTGCACCGTGTCGATCATCGGCTTCATGTGGACCTCGTCGTCGCGGAAGAAATGGTCCGCGCCCTCGATTTCCTCATGGGTGATGGTGATGCCCTTCTGCTCGCGCAGCTTGCCGACCAGGGCATGGGTGTCCTTGGGCGGCGCCACGCGGTCGGCGGTGCCGTTGATGATCAGCCCCGAGGACGGGCAAGGCGCCAGGAACGAGAAGTCGTACATGTTCGCCGGCGGCGCGACCGAGATGAAGCCGGTGATCTCGGGCCGGCGCATCAGCAGCTGCATGCCGATCCAGGCGCCGAAGGAAAACCCCGCGACCCAGCAATGCTTGCTGTTGGGGTTCATCGCCTGCAGATAGTCCAGCGCCGAGGCGGCATCCGACAACTCGCCGATGCCCTGGTCGAACTCGCCCTGGCTGCGCCCGACGCCGCGGAAATTGAACCGCATGACGGTGAAGCCCATGCGGTGGAAGGCGTAATGCAGGTTGTACACGACCCGGTTGTTCATGGTGCCGCCGTATTGCGGATGCGGGTGCAGCACGATGGCGATGGGCGCGTCCGGGTTGGGCTGCGTATGATAGCGACCCTCCAGGCGACCTTCGGGACCGGGGAAAATCAGTTCGGGCATGGGCTTCCTTCGAGACTCGGGTTTCTTGACCCTGTGGCGGCGCGGCTCTAGATCGTCAATTTGGGAAGCGCGCCCGATATAGGCAAGACGCATCAAGGACGGCGCGGGGGAATTAGCCCTCGCCGCACGTTTCGTCAATGGCTTGCGGCCAGTGGGAGAGGCAAGATGAAACTGTCAACCAAAGGACGTTACGCGATGGTCGCGCTGGTGGACCTGGCCATCGCCAAGGGCGACGACCTGACCTCGCTGGCCGAGATCTCGCAGCGGCAGGATATTTCCCTGCCCTATCTGGAACAGCTGTTCGTGCGGCTGCGCCGCGCCGGGCTGGTCGAATCGGTGCGCGGCCCCGGCGGCGGCTACCGTCTGGCCAAGACGCCCGAGACGATCCGTGTCGCCGACATCCTGGAGGCCGTGGACGAGACGGTCAGCGCGCTGCATGTCGGCGCCGGCGCCTCGGGCGGGGTCTCGGGGTCGCGTGCGCAGACGCTGTCGAACCGGCTGTGGGAAAGCCTGTCGGCGCATGTCTATGTCTTCCTGCACAATCACACGCTGGCGGACGTGGCCCGCAACCAGCTGCTGCCCTGCCCGGCGCTGCCGAAGCTGCTGTCGATCGTGGACGACTAGGCGGGGCGGGCAGGCCGCTCCCGTCACGCGGCCGTCACCTTTCCTTGCGAAACCGCGCGCATGGCCCTAAATGAGCCTTTCCGTTGACCTTGCACGGTTTCGCGACCGGGGGACCCGCGCCATGTCCGATCTGCAGACGCCCTATTACCTGATCGACCTCGCCAAGCTGCGGGCGAACATGGAGCGCATCGCCTATCTGCGCGAACGCTCGGGGGCGAAATGCCTGCTGGCGCTGAAATGTTTCGCCACCTGGTCGGCCTTCGACTTCATGCGCGACTTCATGGACGGCACCACCTCGTCCTCGCTGTTCGAGCTGCGGCTGGGCCGCGAGGAGTTCGGCAAGGAAACCCATGCCTATTCCGTCGCCTGGGCCGATCACGAGATCGACGAGGCGCTGGGCTATGCCGACAAGATCATCTTCAACAGCCTGGGCCAGCTCGACCGTTTCGGGGCGAAGGCGGCCGAGCGGGGCATCGCCATGGGGTTGCGGCTGAACCCGCGGTTCTCGACCTCGGGCTTCGACTTGGCCGATCCGGCGCGGCCGTTCTCGCGGCTGGGCGAATGGGACCTGAACCGGCTGGAGGCGGCGCTGGACCGCATCTCGGGCGTGATGATCCATTACAACTGCGAGAACGCCGATTTCGAGCTTTTCGACGCGCAGCTGGGCCGGATCGAGGCCGAATTCGGCGGTTTCCTGGAAAAACTCGACTGGGTCAGCCTGGGCGGCGGCATCCATTTCACCGGCGACGGCTATCCGCTGGACCGGCTGGCCGACCGGCTGAAGGCGTTCTCGGAACGCTTCGGCGTGCAGGTGTTCCTCGAACCGGGCGAGGCCAGCATCACCCGCTCGACCTCGCTTGAGGTCACGGTGCTGGACGTGATCCATCACGGCAAGGACGTGGCCATCGTGGACAGCAGCATCGAGGCGCATATGCTCGACCTGCTGATCTATCGCGAGACGGCGAAGCTGCCGCAGGACGGCGAGCATCCCTTCCAGATCGCCGGCAAGACCTGCCTCGCGGGCGACATCTTCGGCGAGGGCCGCTTCCCGGCACCGCTGAAGGTCGGCGACCGGATCAGCATCGCCGATGCCGGCGGCTATACCATGGTCAAGAAGAACTGGTTCAACGGCGTCGCCATGCCCGCCATCGCCATCCGGGCCGAGGACGGAACGATCCGCGAGGTCCGCCGGTTCGACTACGACGACTACAAAGCCAGCCTGTCCTGAGCAGGCGCAAGCCATCCCTTTCCCAGCCCCGAAAAGGAGACTGAATTGGCCAAGAACGTGCTCATCATCGGCGCCGGCGGCGTCGCCCAGGTGGTCGCGCACAAGGTGGCGCAGAACGCCAAGGAATTCGGAACGCTGCATATCGCCAGCCGAACCGTGTCCAAGGCCGAGAAGATCATCGCGAGCATTCGTGAGAAGGGCCATTCGGTCGAATTCGCCGCCCATCCGCTGGACGCCATGGACAGCGCGGCGGTGGCGGCGCTGATCCGCCAGATCGACGCGCATATCGTCATCAACGTGGGCTCGGCCTTCGTGAACATGACCGTGCTGCAAGGCTGCATCGACACCGGCGCCGCCTATATCGACACCGCCATCCACGAGGACCCGGCCAAGGTCTGCGAGACGCCGCCCTGGTACGGCAACTACGAATGGAAGCGGCGCGCGGACTGCGAAAAGGCCGGCGTGACCGCCATTCTGGGCGCGGGCTTTGACCCCGGCGTGGTCAACGCCTATGCCCGGCTGGCCGAGGACGAATATTTCGACAAGATCGAATCGATCGACATCGTCGACATCAACGCCGGCAGCCACGGCCGCTGGTTCGCCACCAATTTCGACCCCGAGATCAATTTCCGCGAATTCACCGGCACGGTCTATTCCTGGCAGGGCGGCGAATGGCGCACCAACAAGATGTTCGAGGTCGGCCGCGAATGGGACCTGCCCGTCGTCGGCAAGCGCACCGCCTATCTGTCCGGCCATGACGAGGTGCACAGCCTCTCGGCCCGCTACAAGGACGCCGACGTGCGCTTCTGGATGGGCTTCGGCGAGCATTACATCAATGTCTTCACCGTGTTGCAGAACCTGGGCCTGCTGTCGGAGCAGCCGGTCAAGACCGCCGAGGGGCTGGAGGTCGTGCCGCTGAAACTGGTCAAGGCCGTGCTGCCCGACCCGGCCAGCCTGGCGCCCGACTACGAGGGCAAGACCTGCATCGGCGATCTGGTCAAGGGCACGCTGGACGGCAAGCCGGGCGAGGTCTTCATCTACAACGTCGCCGACCACAAGGACGCTTATAACGAGGTCGGCAGCCAGGGCATCAGCTACACCGCCGGCGTGCCGCCGGTCGCGGCGGCGATCCTGATCGCCCGCGGCCCCTGGGACGTCCGGAAGATGGCCAATGTCGAGGACCTGCCGGCCCGTCCCTTCCTGGAAATGCTGGGCGACCTGGGCCTGCCGACCCGCGTCATCGACGCCTCGGGCGACCATCCGCTGTAAGCGGCAGCCGCTTTAACCTAAATCAGCCCCGCGCCGAGGAACCCCGGCGCGGGGCCTGCGTTTCCGCCTGCGCCCTGCCGCGGGCGCCCGAGGACCGGAGGGATCATGGTGCCGCCAGACAATCACATGTTCCCGGTCTCGAAACCGGACGAAAAGCGGTCCCTGCCCCGCGTCGCCAATTGGGCGGTGATCGGCATCTTCCTGTTCCTGCTGTTCACCTTCTTCGCCGACGCGCGGGACTTCCTGATGCCGGTGACGCTGGCCTTTCTGCTGTTCTTCGTGTTCGTCCCCTTCCGCCGGCTGATGGAGCGGCTGGGCATCGGCGCCGTCGTCACCGCAGCCATCGTCTCGCTGGGGCTGGTGATCTCGGTGGTGGTGATCGGCTTCGTGATCTCGGGGCCGGTGAACCGGCTGATCGAGAACTCCTCGCAGATCGGCGACCGGCTGGAGCAGCGCTTTACCGAACTGCGCAGCAATTTCCGCGGGCTGGAGCGGGCGGCGGAAAAGATCGACGAACTGACCGGCGGCGGCGGCAAGCCCCCTCCTGCTCCTCCGGGCGAGGCGGTGCCGGACGCCACGCTGACCGGCACGCTGACCTCGGTGCCGGAACCGGGCACGCCGCAGCCCCCGGACCAGAAGATCCAGGTCGAGGTGAACGCCGCGCCCCAGACCTCGACCCTGGTCAGCGTGTTGAACCTTGGCCCGGCCTTCGTCGGCCAGATCATCCTGACGCTGTTCCTGCTGTTCTTCCTGCTGTCCTCGGGCGATCTGCTTTACCTCAAGATCGTGCAGAGCTTCGACTCCATGCGCGAAAAGCGCGCCGCCTACCTGGCGCTGCGCGAGATCGAGGATTCGCTCGGCGCCTATCTGGGCGCGATCACGCTGATCAACGCCTGCCTGGGCATCGCGGTCGGGCTGGCGATGTGGGCCTGGGGCATGCCCAGCCCGATGCTCTTTGGCTTGGCGGTGTTCCTGCTGAACTACATCCCCTATCTGGGGCCGATCACCGGCGTCATCGTCACCATGCTGGTCGGGCTGTTCGTCTATGACGACCTGTTCACGCCCTTCATGGTCGGCCTGACCTATTTCGGCATCTCGGCGGTCGAGGGCCAGCTGATTACGCCCTATTTCGTCTCGCGCAAGCTGCAGCTGAACACGGTCGTGGTGTTCCTGACCGTAGCGCTTTGGGCCTGGCTGTGGTCGGTGATCGGCATGATCGTCGCGGTGCCGCTGCTGGTGGTGATGCGGGTGCTGGCCGACCATATTCCCGGGCTCGAGAAATTCGGCAACTTCCTGGCCGGCGAGGATCCGCCCGCATTGGAGGACGAGGACGAGGAAGAGGCCCGCGATCTGGTCGAAGCCGGCGACGATGCCGGCGACGCGGCCGACGCCGCCAAGGCCACCGCGCCGCTGGCCGCACCGGGATAGCGACGATCCCCACTGGACCTGCGGCGAAAACATGGCATGATCGCGACGTCAGCTATGGACGAATCGCGACACATGCCCGAACCCGACACATCCTCCGACCAGAACCAGCCCCGGCTGCGCATCGGCTTCCTGCTGGCGCCGCGTTTCACGCTGTCGGCCTTTGCCACTTTCGTCGACGTGCTGCGCCTGGCCGCCGACGACGGCGACGGCTCGCGGCCGATCCGCTGCCGCTGGCGGGTGCTGTCCTCGGACATGGCGCCGGTGCAAAGCTCTTGCGGCATCCGCATCGAGCCGGACGAGCGGCTGGGCGATCCGACGCGCTTCGACTATATCGTCGCCGTGGGCGGGCTGATCGACGGCGGTCCCGGCCTGTCGCTGGACCAGGGCGCCTTCCTGAAGCGGGCGGCGCAGGCGCGGGTGCCGCTGGCCGGGCTTTGCACCGCGGTGTTCTCGATGGCGCGCTTCGGACTGATGGACGGCTACCGCTGCTGCGTCAGCTGGTTCCACCACCAGGATTTCCTGGCCGAGTTCGAGAAGATGCGCCCGGTCTCGGACCAGATCTTCGTGGTGGATCGCGACCGGCTGTCCTGTTCCGGCGGGGTCAGCGCGGCGCATCTGGCCGCCTTCCTGATCGACCGCCACCTGGGCCGTGCCGCGGCGCGCAAGGCGCTGTCGATCCTGATGATCGACGAGCCGATGCAAGGCGACCGCCCCCAGCCCGGCCTGCCGCTGGAACTGCACGCCCGCGACCCGCTGGTCCGCCGGGCCCTGCTGGCGATGCAGCAGAACCTGCACGCACCCCTGCCCATCGCCCGCATCGCCCGCGACCTGGGCGTCGGCCGGCGCAAGCTGGAACGGCATTTCAACGCCGATCTGGGGATTCCGCCCGCCGATGCCTCGATCCGCATCCGGTTGGCGCAGGCGCGGATGCTGCTGGCGCGCACCGACCGCACCGTCACCCGCATCGCCGAGGAGACCGGCTTCTGCGACGCCTCGCACCTGATCCGCGTCTTCCGCGAGACCGAGGGCACCACCCCCGACCTCTGGCGTCAAAGCCGCGGCGTGCTGACCGAGCAAGAGCCGGTCTGACGCGCGTTGCTTCGCCCCTGCCCGCAACCGGCGCGAATCTTCGGGATAATGGCCGCGCCTTCGGGACCAGAACAGGAGCAAGAGATGCCGAACAAAGCCATTGTCAGGGGCGTCCTGATGGACGCCACCCTCGCCCCCATCGCCCAGGGCAAGATCGTCGCCACGCTGAACGGCTCGGACGTGTTCGGCGACGGCGTCCGGGTGGTGACCCAGAAGGTCGAGACCACGACCGACGCGCAGGGCGCCTGGTCGCTGGCGCTGATCGTCAACGGCGAGGGCGACGCCGCCAGCACCAGCTGGACCATCGAGGGTTACGACCCCTATGTCGCCAAGATCTTCGAGGTGAAGTCGCTATTCATCGCCTCGGTGCTGGACGTCTCGCTGGGCGACCTGGAAAAGACCAGCCCCCAGAACCTGAAGGCGGCCAAGGAGGGGGCCTCGGCCCGGCTGATCGTGGTCCGCGACCTGGCGCAATACGATGCGCTGTCCGCGACGCAGAAGCGCAGCACCGACATCGTCCTGGTCAAGGCCGCCTGATCCGGCCCTCGCGGCAGCCGGTCGCCCGACTGTCGCGTTGCAACGGTGTTTGCACGCTTGCCGGCCGCACCGCTTCACGTCGAGAGATCTGCGCCTAAAAGGCAATGGCTCCTGCGAACGGGTCCTTCCTGCCTGATGGAGGCGCAGAAACCCGGCCTCTTCTCAAGGGCTTCCGAAAATCAGAGAGCAGTCCGGGGCGCTTTTCTCAGGGAAGGGCAAGCCGCGAATGGACGACAGGCGCGTCCCAATCGGAATACACTCGATCCTTCGCAATGGTCCAGATAGGCCCGATTTTCCTAAACGCCTTGGCATGCCATCATCTGACCCTGCTCAACCTCGGCAGGCGACAGCATTGCCGTTCCTCTCATGCTTGCGCTTCGGATTGTGGAACATCTCTATGTAATTGAACAAGTCTTGCCTGGCCTCTTGCGCGTCCAGCAAGTTCTGCGTCTGATCCGTTCGCGCTCGAGCAGATTGAAGAAGCTCTCGGCGACGGCGTTCTATGCTGGGAACGGTGTCCCGGACCGGCCTGAACTCATGCTACGAAAACCGGCCCCCCGCTAGGGTTGAGGCCGAACGCTCCCATCAGCGTGATGAAGGCTGCAGAAACGACCAATGGACCGTGGGAATGTTGCGCTTTCTGTCATTTCCCAACACCGGCCGTCGCTGCAGCCCCGCTATTCCACCGTCACAGACTTCGCGAGGTTGCGCGGCTGGTCCACGTCCGTGCCCTTGGCGACCGCCGTGTGATAGGCCAGATATTGCATCGGCACCGCATAGAGGATCGGCTGGAACAGCCCGCCGCCGGTGGGCATCCGCAGCTCCGCCCGGACGCCATGGCCGCCCAGCTCCAGCCCCGCCGGGTCCGAGATCAGCAGCACCTGCCCGTGCCGCGCCATGACCTCCTGCATGTTCGAGACCGTCTTGTCGAACAGCTCGTCGCGCGGGGCCAGCACCACCACCGGCACGTTGCGGTCGATCAGCGCGATGGGCCCGTGCTTCAACTCGCCCGAGGCATAGCCCTCGGCATGGATGTAGCTGAGCTCCTTCAGCTTCAGCGCGCCCTCCAGCGCCACCGGGTATAGCGCGCCGCGCCCCAGGTAGAGCACGTCCTGCGCCTCGGACAGCCAGCCGGCCAGCCGGCGGCATTCGTCGCTGACCGCCAGCGCCTGGTTCAGCAGCGCCGGCAGCGCGCGCAGGTCGGCAAGATGCGCCGCCAGTTCCGCATCCGTCAGCCGGCCACGGTCATGCGCCGCCTTCAGCGCCAGCACCGCCAGCACGGCAAGCTGGCAAGTGAAGGCCTTGGACGAGGCTACGCCGACCTCGATCCCGGCCAGCGTCGGCAGGGCGATGTCGGCGTCGCGCGCGATGGCCGAGGTGCCGACGTTCACCACCCCCACCGTCCGCGCCACCTTGTCGCGGGCGTAATGCAGCGCCGCCAGCGTATCCGCGGTCTCGCCCGACTGGCTGACGAACAGCGCCCAGCTTTGCGGCGACAGCGGCGGCTCGCGGTAACGGAACTCGGAGGCCACGTCCAGGTCGCAGGGCAGGCCCGCCAGCGTCTCGAACCAGTAGCGCGCGACATGGGCGGCATAGAAGGCGGTGCCGCAGCCGACCAGCGTCAGCCGGTCCACGCCGCGAAAGTCGATCGCCTCGGGCAGCACCAGACGGTCGCCCTTGATGTAGTGGTTCAGCGCGTCGCCCAAAACAACCGGTTGTTCCGCGATCTCCTTGGCCATGAAATGGCGATAGCCGCCCTTGTCGATCCGGGTCGAGCCGACGTCGATCTGCTGCACCTCGCGCTCGACCGACCGGCCCTCGGCGTCGAAGACCTGGGCGCCGGCGCGGCGCAGGATGGCGTGGTCGCCGTCCTCAAGATAGGTGATGCGATCGGTGAAGGGTGCCAGAGCGATGGCGTCCGAGCCCAGGAACATCTCGCCCTCGCCGTGGCCGATGGCCAGCGGGCTGCCCTTGCGGGCGGCGATCATCAGGTCGGTCTCGCCCTCGAAGAGGAAGGCCAGCGCGAAGGCGCCGTGCAGCCGCGACAGCGTCGCCCGCGCGGCCTGGATCGCGTCCATGCCCTGCGCCATGTGCCAGGCGGTCAGCAGGGCCACCGTCTCGGTATCGGTCTGCGATTCGGGCTCCATGCCCAGCGCGATCACCTCGTCGCGCAATTCGCGGAAATTCTCGACGATGCCGTTGTGGACAACGGCCACCGGGCCGCGACGATGGGGGTGGGCGTTGGCCTCGGTCGCGGCGCCATGGGTGGCCCAGCGGGTATGGCCGATGCCGGCATGGCCGGTCAGCGGCTCATGCACCAGCCGGTCCGAGAGATTGACCAGCTTGCCCACCGCCCGGCGCCGGTCCAGCCGGCCGGCTTCGTCGACCGTCGCCACGCCGGCGCTGTCATAGCCGCGGTATTCCAGCCGCTTCAGCGCCTCGACCAGTTGGGGCGAGACCTCGTGCTGGCCCAGGATTCCGATGATTCCGCACATGTCAGCGTCCTTTCTTCTGGCGCAGCGCCTGCATCAGCCGCGCGGCAAGACCGGGTTTCGTCACCTGCCGGGCGCGTCCCAGCGCCAGCGCGTCGTCCGGCACGTCCTCGGTGATGACCGAACCCGAGCCGGTCATCGCCCGCGCGCCCACCGCCACCGGCGCCACCAGCATGGTGTCCGAACCGATGAAGGCATGGGCGCCGATCCGGGTCCGATGCTTCGATACCCCGTCGTAATTGCAGGTCACGGTGCCGGCGCCGATGTTCGTGGCCTCGCCGACATCGGCGTCGCCCAGATAGGTCAGGTGCCCGACCTTGACGCCCTCGTCCAGCACCGAGTTCTTGATCTCGACGAAATTGCCGACATGCACGTCGGCGCCCAGTTCCGCCCCGGCGCGCAGCCGGGCGAAGGGGCCGACGGTGGCGCCGGCGCTGACATGGCAGCCTTCCAGGTGGCAGAAGGGCAGGATCTCGGCGCCGCTTTCCACGGTCACGCCCGGGCCGAAGACCACGTTCTGGCCGATGACCGCGTCGCGGCCGATGCAGCTGTCCAGCGCGAACCAGACCGTCGCCGGGTCCGACAGCGTCACCCCGTCCTCCAGCGCCTGGGCGCGGGCGCGGGCCTGGAAGGCGGCCTCGGCCGCGGCCAGCTCGGCGCGGGTATTGATGCCCAGCGTTTCGGATTCGTCGCAGGTCACCACGTCGACGCGCAGGCCGGCGGCACGGGCCAAGCCCGGCAAGTCGGTCAGGTAGTATTCCCCGGCGGCGTTGCGGTTGCCGATCTGCGGCAGGATCTCGCGCAGCGTCGCGGCATCGGCGGCCAGCACGCCCGAGTTCACCAGCCGGATCGCCCGCGTCGCCTCGTCGGCGTCCTTGTATTCCACGATCCGCTCCAGCCCGTCGGGACCCGTGACCAGCCGGCCATAGCGGCCGGGATCAGCGGCCTCGAAACCCAGGACGATCACGTCCGAGGGGTGGCTGGCGAGCATGCCGAGCGTTTCCTCGGCGATGAAGGGGGTGTCGCCGTAAAGCACCAGAACCCGCCCCTCGAACCCTTCCAGAAGCGGCAGGGCCTGCAGAACGGCATGGGCAGTGCCCATCTGCTGCTCTTGCAGGGCGACGCGGGCGTCGGGGTCCAGCTTCGCGACCGCCTTGCGCACCTGATCGGCGCCATGGCCGGCGACGACCACGACCGTTTCCGGCTCCAGCCGGCGGCCGGTGGCCAGGGCGTGGCCGACCAGCGGCACGGCGCCCAGCCGGTGCAGCACCTTCGGCAGGTCAGACTGCATCCGGCTGCCCTGCCCGGCTGCCAGCACGATCAGCGCCACGGGTTTCTCGGTCATTCTGCCCTCTTGCCTGTTCCTTATCCTTGCCGGGCGTTCTACCTAGAGGGCAGCGAAGGGGAAAGGCCCCGGCGATCAAACATCTTGACGGAAGGTTACAGCATGGCGGGAACGGTGGTCTTCGATCTGGACGGAACGCTGGCCGATACCTCGGGCGACCTGATCGCGGCGGCAAACGCCTGTTTCCACGCGCGCGGCCTTGGCCCGCTGCTGGACCCGGACCTGGATGCGCTGATCGCCTTTCACGGCGGCCGGGCCATGCTGCGCGCCGGCTATGCGCGCCTTCCCGCCGATGCGCTGATGCCCCCCGGCGCCGAGGAAGAGGATTATCCGCGCCTGCTGAACTATTACGGCGAATCCATCGCCGTCCACACCCGGCTTTATCCCGGGGCCGAGGCGGCGCTGGACCGGCTGGCCGAGGCCGGCCACAGCCTGGCCGTATGCACCAACAAGCCATCGGCCCTGGCCGAGGTGCTGCTGCGGGAACTGGGGGTCCGCGACCGTTTCGCCGCCATGATCGGCGCCGACACCCTGCCGGTGCGCAAGCCCGACCCCCGCCCCTATCGCGCCGCGGTCGAGGGCGCGGGCGGCCGCATGGCCGAATCCTTTCTGGTGGGCGATACCGAGACCGACCGCAAGACCGCCTCGGCGGCCGGGGTCCGGGTCGCGCTGGTCGCCTTCGGCCCCGAGGGAGAAGGCCTGGCCCGGCTGGCGCCCGAGGCGATGCTGCGCCATTTCGACGAGCTGCCGGCGCTGGCCGCGGACTGGCTGGGAAAGTGACCGCCCGACTGCGGCGGACATGTTAAAGGGGGCCGCAAGGGCCCCCTGAAGCGCGGGTCTGCCGCCGGGCTTATTCGGCCGCGTCGGCGGATTTCGCGTTGAGCTGTCCGTAGTTCTGCGCGCCGATCGATTCGTAGAGATCCAGCTGGGTCTCGAGGAAATCGATATGGCCCTCTTCGTCGGTCAGCAGGGCGTCGAACAGGTTCTTGCTGACATAGTCGCCGACCTTGTCGCAATATTCGCGCGCCTCGATGTAAAGCGTGCGGGCGTCGTGCTCGGCCGCCAGATCGGATTCGAGCGTTTCCTTGAGGTTCTGGCCGATCCGCAGCGGATCGAGCTTCTGAAGGTTCGGATGGCCTTCCAGGAAGATGATTCGCTGGATCAGACGATCGGCGTGATTCATCTCCTCGATGGATTCGGCGCGCGACTTGTCGGCGATCTTGCCGAAACCCCAATCCTCTTGCAGCCGATAATGCAGCCAATACTGGCTGACCGCCGTGAGCTCAGATCGAAGCGCTGCGTTGAGATACTCGATGACCTTTGCGTCGCCCTTCATGGCTTTCCCCTTTGCGCATGGCTTTCAGCCCCCGAAGCAGCGGAGGCACGCCCAGATTATCGCATCCGCGCATGGTGTCCAGAAACAAGGGCATACAGCCACCACAATCAGCGCGCTTGCCGAGCGCGTGATAGATCTTGCCAGGGGTGATGATCGTCTGGGGGTCCGCGGCGCGCATCCAGTCGATCGCGGCTCGGATGTCGTGGTCGGAGATCTGGGTGCAGTGACAGACGATCATGGGCTCACCTTGATTGCCCCATAATTGACAGATTCGCTCGGGCAAGTAAAGCCTGAGGTTTTCACTTTGCCATGATATTGCGCCGGCCCCGCTTGACGGCCTGCGGCAGGGGCGACAGAACCCCCGGCCATGAGACTTGAGGATTTCGACTTTCACCTGCCCGAGGCGCTGATCGCGACCCGGCCTGCCCGGCCGCGGTCCTCGGCCCGGCTGCTGCTGGCCGAGGGCGATGCGATCCGCGACCTGCACGTCCACGACCTGGCCGAGCTGCTGGGACCGGGCGACCTGCTGGTGCTGAACGACACCAAGGTCATCCCGGCGCGGCTGACCGGCACCCGCACGCGCCGGACCGCCCAGGGCGCGGCGGTGGCGAAGGTCGAGATCACGCTGCTGGAGCCCGCCGCCGACGGCTGGAAGGCGCTGGCGAAACCCCTGCGCAAGCTGAAGCCGGGCGAGGTGATCCGCTTTTCCGACGCGCTGTCCGCCGAGGTGGTCGAGATCGCGCAAGCCGGGCTGACCCTGCGCTTCGATGCCGCGGGCGAGGCCTTCGACGCGGCGCTGTCCCGGGTCGGCGCCATGCCGCTGCCGCCCTATATCGCCGCGCTGCGCCCGCCGGACGAGGCCGACCGCACCGATTACCAGACCGTCTGGGCCCGCCATTCCGGCGCCGTCGCCGCGCCCACCGCCAGCCTGCATTTCGACGAGCCGCTGCTCGCGGCGCTTCGCGCGCGCGGCGTGCGCTTCGCCCATGTCACGCTGCATGTCGGTGCCGGCACCTTCCTGCCGGTCAAGGTCGAGGACGTGACCACCCACAGGATGCACGGCGAATGGGGCGAGGTCACGCCCGAGGCCGCCGCCGCCATCAACGCCACCCGCGCCGCCGGCGGCCGGGTGATTCCGGTCGGCACCACGGCGCTGCGGCTGATCGAATCGGCGGCCGCCGAGGACGGCACCGTGCATCCCTTCCGGGATGTCACGGAAATCTTCATCTATCCCGGCTATCGTTTCCGGGTGACGGATGCGCTGATGACCAATTTCCACCTGCCCCGCTCGACCCTGCTGATGCTGGTTTCGGCCCTGATGGGGCGCGACCGCATCCGGGTCGTCTATCGCCACGCCGTCGAATCGGGCTACCGCTTCTTCAGCTACGGCGACGCCTCGCTGCTGATACCGAAGAGGGAATGATGCCGACCGTGCTGCGCACTACCTGGCCGCTGCTTCTTGGCGTCCTGCTTTTGATGGTCGGCAACGGGATGCAGGGCACGCTGCTGGGCATCCGCGGCAAGATCGAGGGCATTTCCACCACCGAGATGTCGGTGGTCATGTCGGCCTATTTCGGCGGCTTCCTGCTGGGCTCGCGCGTGGTGCCGGGGATGATCCGCAGCGTCGGCCACGTGCGGGTTTTCGCCGCGCTCGGCTCGCTGATCTCCTCGGTGCTGATACTTTATGCGGCAGCGCCGGACTGGGTCGCCTGGACGGCGATGCGGCTGGTGATCGGCTTCTGCTTCTCGGGCGTCTACATCACCGCGGAAAGCTGGCTGAACGCCTCGACCAGCAACGAATCGCGCGGGCGGGCGCTGTCTGCCTATATGATCATGCAGATGCTGGGCATCATCACCGCGCAACTGCTGATGAATGTCGCCGATCCGGCGGGCTACCTGCTGTTCGTGATCCCCTCGGTGCTGGTCAGCCTGGCCTTCCTGCCGATCCTGCTGTCGCCGCAGCCGGCGCCGCAATTCGCCACGCTGAAGCTGATGAGCTTCGGCAAGCTGTTCCGGGCCTCGCCGCTGGGCTGCGTCGGCATGTTCCTGATGGGCGGCGTCTTCTCGGCGATCTTCGGCATGGCCTCGGTCTGGGGCGCGGTGAAGGGGCTGCCGGTGCGCGACATCTCGGCCTTCGTGGCGGCGATCTATGTCGGCGGGCTGCTGCTGCAATATCCGGTCGGCTGGCTGTCGGACCGCGGCGACCGCCGCGCCGTCGTCCTGGCGCTGGCGATCCTGGGCACGGCCGTGGCCGCGATCACCGTGGCGGCCCAACCCGGGATCTGGGGCCTGCTCGCCGCCGCCGCCCTGATCGGAGGCGTCGCGAACCCGGTCTATTCGCTGCTTCTGGCCCATACCAACGATTTTCTCGACAGCAGCGACATGGCGGCGGCTTCGGCCGGGCTTATGTTCATCAACGGCGTCGGCGCCATTTCCGGGCCGCTGATCACCGGCTGGCTGATGGACAGGATGGGCCCCGACGGGTTCTGGATCTATATCGGCGTGCTGCTGGCGCTGCTGGCCGGCTATACCTTCTATCGCCGCACCCGCCGGTCGAGCCCCGCCCAGGACCAGAGCTTCGCGGTGATCGCCCCCTCGGCCACCCCGGTCGCGGTCGAGGCGGCGCTGGAAACCGCCGGCTCGGACGAAGGCGACAAACCCGCCTGACGGGCTTGCAGCGGCCTGCCGGCTCTGCAACCATCCCTGGACAAACCAAGGGAAACGCCATGACCGACACCGCGACCCCGCAGGCGATCAACCGCTTCTGGCTCGACGAGGTGGGCGAACAGGGCTGGTATCTGCGCTCCGACGCCGTCGACGCCGAGGTGCGCCGCCGGTTCCTTCCCGCCTGGCAGCAGGCCGCCGACCTGGCCCCGGCCTGGGCCGACACCCCCGAGGGCGCGCTGGCCGGGCTGATCCTCGCCGACCAGTTCCCCCGCAACATGTTCCGCGAGGACCCGCGCGCCTTCGACACCGACCCGCTGGCGCGCAGCTTGGCCCGCGCCGCCGTCGCCAACGGCTTCCACCTGCAGGTCGAACCGCCGGCCCGCCAGTTCTTCTACATGCCCTTCGAGCATTCCGAGGATCTCGCCGACCAGGACCGCGCCGTGGACCTGTTCCGCCAGCACATGCCCGGCGAGAACCTGCGCCACGCCGAGATCCATCGCGACACGATCGCGAAATTCGGCCGCTTCCCCTGGCGTAACGCGGCGCTGGGACGCCAGCCCACACCGGCGGAAAATCGCATCATGCAGGCGGGGGGTTACGGCGCGCTGGTGTCGGGCAAGCTGTCGCTTGCTGACCTGTGAAAAATGGTTTAACGCTGAACTATCTATTTCCAGAGGGGGAGTTCCATGGCGCAAAGCTTCGACATGGTGGTGATCGGTTCCGGCCCGGGCGGCTATGTCTGCGCCATCCGCGGCGCGCAGCTGGGCCTGAAGGTCGCGGTCATCGAGCGCGAACATCTGGGCGGCATCTGCCTGAACTGGGGCTGCATCCCGACCAAGGCGCTGTTGCGCTCGGCCGAGGTGTTCCACCTGATGCACCGCGCCAAGGAATTCGGCCTCTCCGCCGACAAGATCGGCTATGACCTCGGCGCCGTGGTGCAACGCTCGCGCGGCGTGGCGAAACAGCTCGCCGGCGGCGTCGGCCACCTGCTGAAAAAGAACAAGGTCACCGTCATCATGGGCGAGGCTACGCTGACCGCCCCCGGCAAGCTGACGGTCAAGACCGACAAGGGCAGCGAAGAGGTCACCGGCAAGGCCATCGTGCTGGCCACCGGCGCCCGCGCCCGCAACCTGCCGGGGCTGGAAGCCGACGGCGACCTGGTCTGGAACTACAAGCACGCGCTGCAACCGCCGCGGATGCCGAAAAAGCTGCTGGTGATCGGCTCGGGCGCCATCGGCATCGAATTCGCCAGCTTCTTCAACACGCTGGGCGCCGACACCACGGTCGTCGAGGTCATGGACCGCGTGCTGCCGGTCGAGGACGCGGAAATCTCGGCCCTGGCCAAGAAGCAATTCGTCAAGCAGGGCATGAAGATCCTGGAAAAGGCCACGGTCAAGAAACTCGACCGCGCCCCCGGCAAGGTCACCGCCCATATCGAGCGGGACGGCAAGACCGAGACCCAGGAATTCGACACGGTGATCTCGGCCGTCGGCATCGTCGGCAACGTGGAAAACCTCGGCCTTGAAAAGCTGGGCGCCAAGATCGACCGCACCCATGTCGTGACCGACGAATATTGCCGCACCGGCGTCGAGGGGCTCTATGCCATCGGCGACGTGGCCGGCGCGCCCTGGCTCGCCCACAAGGCCAGCCACGAAGGCGTCATGGTCGCCGAACTGATCGCCGGCCAGCACCCGCACCCGATCAAGCCGAACTCGATCCCCGGCTGCACCTATTGCAACCCGCAGGTCGCTTCGGTCGGCCTGACCGAAGAAAAGGCGAAAGCCGCCGGCTACGAGATCAAGGTCGGCCGCTTCCCCTTCATCGGCAACGGCAAGGCCATCGCGCTCGGCGAACCCGAGGGCCTGATCAAGACCGTCTTCGACGCCAAGACCGGCGAACTCCTGGGCGCCCATATGGTCGGTGCCGAGGTCACCGAACTGATCCAGGGCTATGTCGTCGGCCGCACGCTGGAAACCACCGAGGCCGAGCTGATGGAGACCGTCTTCCCGCACCCGACGCTGTCGGAGATGATGCACGAGGCCACGCTCTCGGCCTACGGCCGCGCCATCCACTTCTGAAACCCGCCGATCCGGAAACACGAAGGGAGCCTCAGGGCTCCCTTTTCTTTTGTGCGGAAATATCTTCGGGGGTCCGGGGGCAGACAGCCCCCGGCACCAAGGCTCACGCCCGCAGCGGCATCCGCGCCTCGATCATGCCGGCATACCAGCTCGACCCGGCCGGAATCGCATTGTCGTCGAAATTATAGGCCGGGTGATGCACCATGGCGGTGTCGCCGTTGCCGACGAAGATATAGGCGCCGGGACGCTCGTTCAGCATATAGCTGAAATCCTCGCCGGCCATCAGCGGCTGAACCTCCATGTTCACGTCGCCCGCGACCGCGCGCGCCACCTCCGCCGCGAAACCCGTGGCCTCCGAATGGTTCACCGTCACCGGATAGCCGCGTTCATATGCCACCTCGGCACTGGCGCCAAAGGCGGCGGCGGTATGGGTGGCGATGCGGGCGATGCCCTCCTCCAGCCGGTCGCGGACCTGGGGGTCTAGGCTGCGGGCGGTGCCCTTCATCCGCACCACCTGCGGGATGACGTTATGGGCGGTCGAATCGGTCTCGACCACGCAGACCGAGACCACGGCGCTTTGCAGCGGATCGGTGTTGCGGGACACGATCGACTGCAGCGCCACGATGATCTGCGCCGCGACCAGGGTGGTGTCGATGCAGTCGTGGGGCTTGGCCGCATGGCCGCCCTTGCCGGTCACCACGATGTCGAACTGGTCTGTCGCGGCCATCATGGCGCCGTCGCGGATGGCGAAGCTGCCGACCGGATAGCCGGGCATGTTGTGCATGCCATAGAATTCCTGGATGCCCCAGCGCTCGACCAGCCCGTCGCGGATCATGGCCAGCCCGCCGCCGCCGCCCTCTTCGGCCGGCTGGAAGATCACCACCGCGGTGCCGTCGAAATTGCGGGTCTCGGCCAGGTATTTCGCCGCGCCCAGCAGCATGGCCGTATGGCCGTCATGGCCGCAGGCATGCATGACCCCCGGCACCTGCGAGGCATAGTCCACCCCGGTCTGCTCGCGGATCGGCAGCGCATCCATGTCGGCGCGCAGCCCCACCACCCGGCCGCTGCTGTCGCTGCGGCCCTTGATGACGCCGACGACGCCGGTGCGGCCCACGCCCTCGGTGACCTCGTCCAGGCCGAATTCGCGCAGAAGCTGGGCGACGCGGCCGGCGGTGCGATGCACCTGATAGTCGAGCTCGGGGTTCCGGTGGAAGTCGCGGCGCCAGGCGGTGATCTCGGGCAGCAGCTCTGCGAAACGGTTCTTGACGGGCATGTGACAATCTCCTTCGGCGCGAAGGTTACGCCTTTCGTCCCGCGCCGCAAGGCTGTGCGACGGCCCCGGCACCGAAACGCAAAAGCCCCGGCCGACGCCGGGGCTTTCGCCGCGCTTCCCGGAAGCGGAACCCCCGCAGCCAAAGACATGGGCCCGAGACTCCCGGGCCCACGCCGACGCTTCAGAACTTCGCCCGCAGCGTCAGCTCGGCCGAACGCCCGTCGCCATAGACCACGGTGTCATAGAAACCGGTGGTGGCGTAATACTTCTTGTCGAAGATATTGTTCACGCTGAGCGACAGCGCGGTCTTGTCGTTCAGGTCATATTTGGCGTTCAGATCGAAGACCGCATAGCTGCCCTGGTGCACGTTCGGCTGTTCCAGCTCGGAGGTGAAGTCCATGCTGTCGGTGCCGCTTTGCCAGCGCATCGCCCCGCCCAGGGTCAGCTTGTCCTGCAACGCCGCCAGCCGGTAGTCGGTCGCCAGCTTCAGCGTGTGCTGGGGCTGGTCGGCATACAGCTTGTTCCCGTCCTGATCCTTGGAGGTGCGATAGGTATAGCCGGCCGAGACGTTCCAGCGGTCGTTGATCGCCCCCGCCGCCTCGACCTCGAAGCCGCGCGTCTTGGTGCCGTCGATGCTGCGATAGACCGACCGATCCTCTTCCAGATCGTAATACAGGTATTCGGCAACATCCTTCTGATCGGTCTGGAAGATCGCGGCCGAGACATACAGCCGGCCGTCCAGCGGATCGCCCTTGACCCCCAGCTCGTAGTTCCAGCCATAGGCCGGATCCAGATAATTGCCGTCGACGTCCTGCGCCAGCTGCGGCTTGAAGATGCTGGTGATGCTGCCATAGGCGGTCCAGACCGGAGTCAGGTCATAGGTCGCCCCGACATAGGGGGTGATCTCGGCATCGTAGCTGTAGTCCAGCGTCGTCACGCCGTCGGTGGCGTCGCTGCCGCTCCACCAGCTGGCGCGCGCGCCGCCGATCAGCGCCAGCGCGTCGGTCGCGTGGAACTGCAGGGTGCCGTAGACGCCGTATTGGCGCGCGGTGGTCTTGCCGACGCTGGTCGGGCCATCCGACCACACCGGCTCGGCCGGGCCGCCGTTCCAGTCGAAGACATTCTCGATCGGCGTGCCGATGCCGGTCAGCGCACTGTAGGAATCGTTCGTCGCCGAGGCATAGGACATCATCGCGCCCAACACGAACTGGTGGTCGCGGCCCATCGCCTGGAAATCGCCGTTGACCATCGCGTTCAGTGTCGAGACGTCGGATCGTCCGTCGTATTTCGCCGCCGACAGCAACGACAGGCCGCTGCCGTCGCGATCCGGCGCGCCATTGGCCCAGGACAGCTGCATGTCGGAATCGGTGCGGATATGGCTCAGGACCAGCCGGCCGGTCCAGCCGTTGCGAAACACGTGCTCCAGCGAGGCGAAGGCATCGGTCCGCGCGGTATCGACATAGGTCCAGTCGGTGCCCATGGTCGAGCCGTCGGGCCAGTCGATCAGCCCGCCGTCGGCATAGAAGGACGGCAGCCCGGCCCAGGTCACGGCATCGGCGTTGGTCTTTTGATAGCTGATGCCGGTCGACAGCACGGTGTTTTCGTCGATGTCGACCTCAACGGCGCCGAACAGAACATATTTGTCCTTGGTATAGTTGTCGAGGAAACCGTCCCGCTTGTCGACCACGCCGACCAGCCGGCCGCGCACCGAGCCCGAGGCGTTCAGCGGCCCGGACACGTCCGCCTCCACCCGCGCGCCCTTGGGATCGGCCAGCGAGAAGGCGGCCTCGCTCTGGAACACCTCGGTCGGCCGCTTGCGGATGAAGTTGATCGAGGCGCCCGGCTCGCCCGCGCCCGACATCAGGCCGGTGGCGCCGCGCACGATCTCGACATGGTCGTACAGCGCCATGTCGGGATTGTTGTCGCCGAACTGATAGACCACGTCGCGCGGCACCGGGGCGCTGTCATATTGATAGGCGTCGATGGGAAAACCGCGCGAATAATAGTTGATGCGGTCGCTTTCAAAGGCCTGCACGGTGATGCCGGTCGCCGCGTCCATCGTCTCGGCGATGGTGGTGATGTTGCGGTCCTTCATCTGCGCGTCGGTGATGACGCTGGTGGATTGCGGGGTTTCCTTCTGGCTCAGCACCAGCCCGGTGGCCGAGCGCATCCATTCGGTGGTCCAGCTGTCGGTGCCCTCGGTCTGGGTGCCGGGGGCGGCGGTGATCGTCACCTCGTCCAGGGTGACGGCGGTGCCAGAGCCGTCCTGGGCCTGTTGCGCCATGGCCGGGACGGCCAGCGCCAGGATGCCGGCGGAAAGCGCCGTGGTCAGCCGCGCGCGTGCGGCGAATGAGATCAGGGGGCGGTATGTCATGGGAAAGCCATCCGATGCGGTTTCGTTTCGGGCTGGCATGGAGCTGGCTTCTGTCCCCGCTATTCCCGCCGCATGGGCGACCGGGCAAGCGGACTCGTCCGCCGGCGAAGGGTTGCGACGACATGCGACAATTCCGCAACAGGTGCGGTTCAACCATGCGTTGCGGGGACGGTCAGGACCATGTGGCCGGGCGCGACCTGGGCATAGGTCGAAGGCGCCGGCACATGGCCGACCGGGTGGATCGGCGCGCCCGCGGGGGTGGGCCGAGGTCCTCGGCCAACCGCCGGCGGCGCGGATCGGGCACAGGCACGGCGGCCAGCAGGCGGCGGGTATAGGGATGCTGCGGGCTTTCCAGGACCTGGCGGCGGCTGCCGATTTCCACGATGCGGCCCTGATGCATCACCGCGACGCGGTGGCTGATGCGCTCGACCACCGCCATGTCGTGGCTGATGAACAGCATGGCGATGCCAAGCTGGCGCTGCAGGTCCTCCAGCAGTTCCAGCACCTGCGCCCGGACCGAGACGTCCAGCGCCGAGACCGCCTCGTCGGCGACGATCAGCCGCGGCTCCAATGCCAGGGCGCGGGCGATGGCGATGCGCTGGCGCTGGCCGCCGGAAAGCTCGTGCGGATAGCGGTGCATCAGGCTGCGCGGCAGCTCGACCCGGTCGAAGAGCCGGGCGATACGGTCGCGGCGCTCGGCGCGGCTGCCGATGCCATGGTTCAGCAGCGGCTCCTCGACCTGATCCAGCAGCCGCATCTGCGGGTCGAGGCTGGCGAAAGGATCCTGAAAGATCATCTGCATGTCGCGCCGGGCGCGGCGCAGGTCCGCGGCGCCTAGGTTGAGAATGTCGCGCCCGGCCAGTCGGACCCGGCCCGAGGCGGGTTCGACCAGCCGCAGGATCGAGCGGCCGGCGGTGGACTTGCCGCTGCCCGATTCGCCGACCAGCGCCAGGGTCTGTCCGGCGTCCAGGGTGAAGGAAACGTCCTCGACCGCATGCAGCTGCGCCAGCCTGCGGCGCAGCAGCCCGCCGCGGATCGGAAAGCGGGTGCAGAGGTTTTCGACCTGAAGCAGCGGCGCCGCCTGCGGCGGGGGCGCGGGCGGATCGCGGCCGGCCATCTCGCCCAGGCGCGGCACGGCGGCAAGCAGGGCGCGGGTATAGGGCTGGCGCGGGCGGGCGAAGATTTCGGCGGCCGGCCCCTCTTCCACCACCGCGCCGCCGCGCATGACCAGCACGCGGTCGGCGATCTGGGCGACGACGCCCATGTCGTGGGTGATGAACAGCACCGCCATGCCGGCCTGCCGCTTCAGCCGGTCGATCAGGGCCAGGATCTCGGCCTGGAGGGTCACGTCCAGCGCCGTGGTCGGCTCGTCGCAGATCAGCAGCCGCGGGCGGCAGGCCATGGCCATGGCGATGACCACGCGCTGGCGCATGCCGCCGGACAGTTCGTGCGGATATTGCCGCAGCCGGCGCTCGGGTTCGGGGATGCAGAGTTCGCGCAGCAGCTCCAGCGCCCGGGCGCGGGCCTGGCGCCGCGACAGCCCGCGGTGGGCGACCAGCCCCTCGGACAGCTGCGCGCCGATGGTGAAGACCGGGTTCAGCGCTGTCATCGGCTCTTGAAAGACCATCGCGAGCTGGTTGCCGCGCAGGCGGCGCATGGCGGCGGGCGATGCCTGGGCAAGGTCGATCATGTCCTGCTCGCGCCGGAACAGCAGCCGGCCGCCGGCGATCTCGCCGCCGCCGAATTCGACCAGCCGCATCAGCGACAGCGCCCCCACCGACTTGCCGGCGCCGGATTCGCCGACGATGCACAGGCATTCGCCGGCGGCGATGTCGAAGGACAGGTTGCGCAGCCCGGCGACGGTCCCGTCCCCGGTCCGGAACGCGACCCGAAGCCCCTGGACCGAGACGAGCGGGTTCCGTTGCGGCATCTGTCCCCCTTCCCCGCCGGTGCCTGCCGCGGTCAGGCTAATGCCGCGCCGGGAGGTTGCAACCGAAAAGCCGGCGAAGAAGCGCCTTGCTTTCCAAGGAAAAGCGGTCTGAAAATCGGCGCAGGAGCGGCCGGCGGCAGCCCGGCCCATGCCTATCACAGCGACAGGAGACGGCGATGCAAGTGAGATGCTGGATGCTGGGGGCCGCCGCGGCGGCGCTGGCCGCCCCTGCCGCGATGGCGGGGCGGGGCAGCGACGGGCAGGTGAACGTCATCATGTGGCAGGCGCCCTCGACGATGAACCCCTATCTGTCGCCCGGCACCAAGGACATCATCGCCAGCAGCATCGCGCTAGAGCCGCTGGCGAGCTTCACCCCCCAGGGCGGGCTGGCGCCGCGGCTGGCCGCCGAAATCCCCAGCCGCGAGAACGGCGGCATCGCCCCGGACCTGCGCAGCGTGACCTGGAAGCTGAAGCCGGGGATCCGGTGGGCCGACGGCTCGCCGCTGACCGCCGAGGACGTGGCCTTCACCGCCGCCTATTGCATGGACCCCTCGGGCGGCTGCGCGCAGCTGGCAAAGTTCGAGGGCGTCGAAAGCGTCGAGGCGCTGGACGCATTGACGGTCCGGATCCGCTTCGCGACGCCGCGATCCGATCCGTTCTCGGCCTTCGTCGGCGCGCAGACGCCGGTGCTGCAAAAGGCGCAGTTCCGCGACTGCATCGGCGAAAAGGCCCCGACCTGCACCCAGCAGAACTTCAACCCCGTCGGCACCGGCCCGTTCAAGGTGGTCGCGTTCCGCACCAACGACAGCATCACCTTCGAGGCGAACCCCGAATACCGCGCGTCCGACCAGCCCGCTTTCGCCAAGCTGCTGATCAAGGGCGGCGGCGACGCGGCGGCGGCGGCGCGGGCGGTGCTGGAAACAGGCGAGTTCGACTATGCCTGGAACACCCAGCTGGCGCCGGACGTGATGGCGGGCATGGAGGCGGCCGGCAAGGGTCAGAACGTCGTCGCCTTCGGCAGCCTGGTCGAGCGCATCCACGTCAACCTGACCGATCCCTCGCCGGACCTGCCCGAGGGCGAGCGCTCGACCGCCAAGCATCCGCATCCGATCCTGCAGGACGCCAATGTGCGCAAGGCGCTGTCCATGGCCATCGACCGGCAGTTGCTGACCGAGCTGGGCTATGGCCCGGCCGGCCAGCCCAGCTGCAATCTGGTGCCGGCGCCGGACGCGTGGGCCTCGGACAACACCGACTGCATGGCGCAGGATGTCGAGGGGGCGAAAAGGCTGCTGGACGAGGCCGGCTGGCTGCCGGGTCCCGACGGCATCCGCGAAAAGGACGGCAGGCGGCTGAAGCTGCTGTTCCAGTCCTCGGTCAACGCCGTGCGCCAGGATTTCCAGGCGCTGATCAAGCAATGGTGGTCCGATATCGGGGTCGAGACCGAGCTGAAGGTGGTGGAACCCTCGGTCTTTTTCGGCGGCGACGCCGGTTCTCCCGACACGTTCCAGAAATTCCATGCCGACGTCGAGATGTATGCGAACAACTTCGAGGGCAACAACCCCGAGCCCTATCTGGCGCGCCAGACCTGCGACAAGATCCCCGGCCCGGAAAACCAGTGGCAGGGCGAGAACACCAGCCGCTATTGCGACCCCGAATTCGACCGGCTGATCGGCGAGATGACGCAGATCGTCGATCCGGCCGCGCGCGGCGCCATGGGCAAGCGCCTGAACGAGATGCTGACCCGCGACAGCAATGCCATCATTCCCCTGGTCTATCGCGGCACCACCTCGGCGGTCTCGAACCGGCTGGGCGGGGTCCAGATGAACGCCTGGGACAGCGAGCTGTGGAACGTCGCCGACTGGCATCGCATCGAACCATGACCCGCGCCCGCCGCGGCGGCGGGCCGCGCATCCCTTGGCCCTGCCGCAAGGGCGCGATGCCGCCCTGCCCCGCCCTCGCCGGGCGCGGCGGCTGGCCGTGGGCCCTGGTTCGGGCCGGGCATCCACCCGCCGGCTGGGGTTGCGCCGGATGAGTCGCGGGGCGCCGCCATGCTGAACTTTGCCCTGCGCCGGCTGCTGCTGGCGGTGCCGACGTTGCTCTTCATCTCGCTGGTGGTGTTCCTGCTGCTTGAGGCGGCGCCCGGCGATCCGCTGGGCGACGTGCCGCTGACCGTGCCGCCCGAGGTCAAGGAACGGATGCGCGAGGCGCTGGGGCTGGGCCAGGCCTGGTATCTGCGCTACCTGCTGTGGCTGAAGCAGTTCTTCTGGGTCGAGCCGCTCTACTGGTTCGACCGGCTCTGGGGCACCGATTTCAGCCGCGGCATGCAGCGCATCATCAGCTTCCAAAGCCGCAGCCCGGTCTTCGACGTGATCGCCGAGCGGCTGCCGCAGACGCTGACGGTGGTCGGCCTGTCCTATGTGCTGGGGGTGCTGATCGCGGTGCCGATCGGCATCGTCTCGGCCTATCGGCAATACAGCTGGTTCGACCAGATCGGCACTTTCGTCGCCATGGTCGGATTTTCGCTGCCGACCTTCTTTACCGGCGTGGTGATGATCCTGGTCTTCGGCATCCGGCTGCAATGGTTTCCCTCGGTCTACGACACCACGCTGCGGGTGACGGACTGGGGCAGCTTCGTGCAGCAGCTGCGGCAGATGGCGATGCCGGTCGCGGTGCTGGCGCTTTACAACGCGGCGCAGATCAGCCGCTTCATGCGGGCCTCGATGCTGGACAACCTGCGGCAGGACTATGTGCGCACCGCCCGGGCCAAGGGCCTGCCCGAGCGGGTGGTGGTGCTGAAGCACGTGCTGCGCAACAGCCTGATCCCGGTGGTGACGGTGATCGCGCTGGGGCTGCCGGCGGTCTTCGGCGGCGCCATCATCACCGAGCAGGTGTTCAAGGTGAACGGGCTGGGCCAGCTGCTGATCCTGGCGATCCATGCCAACGACCTGCCGATGGTGATGGCGCTGACCATGATCTTCGCGGTGCTGATCGTGGGCTTCACCCTGGTCGCCGATCTGCTCTACGGCCTGCTGGACCCGAGGATCCGCTATGACTGAGCCGCCGCCCGCGCCGGCAGAGACCGCGCCGGCCCGCAGCCGCGGCTGCGGCATCTGGCGGCAGTTCCGCCGGCATCGCGGCGCCATGCTGGGGCTGCTGGTCCTTGCCGCGATCCTGCTGTTCGCGGGGTTGGGGCCGCTGGTCTGGCGGCTCGATCCGGGGTTCGTCGACATCCGCGCCCGCAACCAGGGCTTCGGCGCCGCGCATCCGCTGGGCACCGACCAACTGGGCCGCGACCTGCTGGCGCGGCTGATGGCCGGGGGGCGGGTGACGCTGGCGGTGGGGCTGGCGGCGATGGCGGTGGCGCTGGGATTCGGCAGCCTGGTCGGCATCGCCGCGGGCTGGTCGCGGCGGCTGGACGCGCCGCTGATGCGGCTGACCGAACTGTTCCTGGCCCTGCCGCTGCTGCCGCTGCTGCTGCTGATGGTGATGCTGTTCCGCGAGCCGCTGGCCCGCGCCATGGGGCCGGCCGGGGGCAGCTTCCTGCTGATCGTCGCCGCCATCGGCGCCACCTCGTGGATGCAGACCGCGCGCATCCTGCGCGGCGAGGTGCTGGCGCTGAAAGAGCGCGAGTTCATCCTGGCCGCGGTCTCGACCGGCACGCCGACGCGGCGGATGATCCTGCGTCATGTCGTCCCCAACGTCGTCTCGCCCATGCTGGTGGCGGCGACGCTGGGCATCGCCGCCGCCATCGTCACCGAAAGCGCGCTCTCCTTTCTGGGCCTGGGGTTTCCGCCGGATTTTCCGACCTGGGGCCGGCTGCTTTACGACGCGGTGGACCAGATGCAGCTTTATCCCTGGCGGGTGGTGCTGCCGGGGCTGCTGATCTCGCTGACGGTGCTGTCGGTGAACTATGTCGGCGACGGGCTGCGCGACGCCATGGATCCGCGGCAACGGCACCGCTGACGCGCCCTGCCGCCGGGGTATTTGGGCAACGGAAAAAGCGCTTAAAGGGCGCGGGCGAGCGTCGCCAGTTCCGCGCGCGGCAAGATCAGCAGCATCGGCCCCTCGCAGGCCAGCGTGACCGGCCCGGTCGCCTGGTTCGACGTGCCGCTGCGGCCGTCCGGGGCGAAGGCGAGCCCGTCGATGGGCCAGCGCAGACCCTGCGAGCGCCCGGTGGCCGCCCCCATCGGGAACAGCGAGACCCGGGTGCCGGGGGCGAGATCCAGCGCCAGCCGGGCGGGGGCGCGGGTGATGACGTCCTCGCCCGCGACCAGCAGGCAGGGCGGGCCGACGCGGCGGGCGATGACGCCCAGCGCCGACAGGAAATGGTCGTGGCGGCCGCCAGCGAAGCCCAGGGCAACGACGAAGGGGGTCCGCAGCCGGGACAGGCATTTCTCGAAATCGGTGCTGTCCTGTTCCGCGACCGGATGCAGGTTCCCGGGCGGGATCGCGGCCCTGGCGCGGTCCGAGATGCTGTCGAAATCGCCCCAGACCGCCTGCGGCATCAGCCCGAACTGCAGCGCTGTATCGGCGCCGCCATCGGCCGCGGCCACCACCGGCGCCAGCGCCAGCGCGGCGTCGAGATCGGCGCGGGCCACGGGCGCTCCGCCGATCAGCGTGACCGGCCGGGGGCTCTGCAGGATCATTCCGGCTTGCCGATGCCGCTGAAGACCTTGCGGAAGGGCAGCGCCCAGAGGATGCCCAAGACGACATAGACCGCGAGCTCGACCAGGATCGGCTGACGGCCCCAGGTCCGGTCCATCCAGTTCACCAGCGTCACCGCCACGACGATATAGAGCGGCAATCCGATCACCAGGATCAGCAGCGACCAGCGTTTGCGGGATTTCAGGTCCATCGGCTTTTCCTTTCCGGGATGGGGCGAGGGAGCACCGCCTGCCAGCGGCCGAGGTTGCACTGGACGCCGCCGCGGCGCATCGGGCCGGGATAGAGCACCCGCGGCGGCCGGAAGCTGACGAAGCTCGGCACCGGCCTCCGGCAGCGCCAGCCCAGCGGGTCGAGATAAGCCGGCGGCCTGTCCATGGTCACGATCACCAAGCGCCCGCGCATCGACCGGTCCCACCGGGGGTCGCGGTAGTGGCAGCGAAATCGCGGCCCCGCAAGTGCCTGTACCAAAGCCCGGTCAGCAGCGCCGGCCTGGACCCCCGCCACAGCGGGGAGGCCGGGATCAGGTGACGGCAGGCGGCGATGCGCGACCGGAGGGATTCGCGGTTCGGCTCCCAGGGCTGCGGCCGGGTATCGCCGCGGTGCTGGACCGGATCGAGATCGCGCGCCGGGCGGCGGCGGCCGAGGGGCGGCATAGGCGTCCGCCAGATGCGTCGTCGGCCGGTCCCCATCGGGATGGCCGTCGAGCATCAGGACGCCGCCGCCCATCCCGCTCAGTCCGCGAAGGGATCGGTGACGAGGATGGTGTCGTCGCGCTCGGGCGAGGTCGAGAGCAGCGCCACCGGGCACTGGATCAGCTCCTCGATGCGGCGGACGTATTTGATCGCCTCGGCCGGCAGGTCGGCCCAGGACCGCGCGCCCTGCGTCGATTGCTTCCAGCCCGGCATTTCCTCATAGACCGGCCGCACCCGGTCCTGCAGCGCGGCGGCGGTGGGCAGGTGGTCGTAATGCTTGCCCTCGATTTCGTAGCCCACGCAGATCTTCAGCGTCTCGAACCCGTCCAACACATCGAGCTTGGTCAGCGCGATGCCGTTCACGCCGGAAATGGCGCAGGTCTGGCGCACCAGCACCGCGTCGAACCAGCCGCAGCGGCGCTTGCGGCCGGTGACGGTGCCGAATTCGTGGCCGCGCTCGCCCAGGCGCTGGCCGTCGGCATCCTCCAGCTCGGTCGGGAACGGACCCGAGCCGACGCGGGTGGTATAGGCCTTGACGATGCCCAGCACGAAGCCGATGGCCGAGGGGCCGACGCCGGTGCCGGTCGCCGCCATGCCCGACATGGTGGTCGAGCTGGTCACATAGGGATAGGTACCGAAGTCGATGTCGAGCAGGCTGCCCTGCGCACCCTCGAACAGGATGCGCTTGCCGGATTTGCGGGCGTCGTTCATCACCTTCCACACCGGCTGCGCGTATTGCAGCAGCTTCGGCGCGATTTCCAGCAGGCGGGCGCGCAGGTCGGCGCGATCGATGGCCGTGGCGCCCAGACCCTGGCGCAGCGCGTCGTGATGGGCCAGCAGCCGGTCGAGGCGCGAATCCAGCGTCTCCTCGTCGCCGAGATCGGCAACGCGGATGCTGCGGCGGCCGACCTTGTCCTCATAGGCGGGGCCGATGCCGCGGCCGGTGGTGCCGATCTTGCTGGCGCCCGCCGCTTCTTCGCGCAGCTGGTCGAGGTCCTGGTGCAGCGGCAGGATCAGCGGCGTGTTCTCGGCGATCATCAGGTTCTGCGGCCCGATCTCGACCCCCTGGGCCGAGAGCTTGTCGATTTCCGCGAACAGCGCCCAGGGGTCCAGCACCACGCCGTTGCCGATCACCGCCATCTTGCCCTTGCGCACGATGCCCGAGGGCAGCAGCGACAGCTTGAAGACCTGGTTGCCGATGACCAGCGTGTGGCCGGCATTGTGGCCGCCCTGGAAGCGCGCGATCACATCGGCGCGTT
The DNA here is from genome assembly GCF_900005615.1 of Paracoccus aminovorans. Classification (NCBI taxonomy): domain Bacteria; kingdom Pseudomonadati; phylum Pseudomonadota; class Alphaproteobacteria; order Rhodobacterales; family Paracoccaceae; genus Paracoccus; species Paracoccus aminovorans. Next base: position 2,536,041 of record NZ_LN832559.1, read on the forward strand.
CAGACAGCCAGTCGACGATCTTGCCCTTGCCCTCGTCGCCCCATTGCGCGCCGACGACCACCACATTGGCCATAGTGCTTCCCTTCCCGCGGATGAATGCCGCGGACGGTATAATGGCCGAAGCCGCGGGGGGAAAGCGCATTCCGCCCTGCCGCTGCTCCGAGCAGCCGGCGCAGGCTTGGCGCGGAGCGGGAGTCTTGGGCCCATCGGCCTGTACGGACGATCCACGGCCCCGGAGCCGAGACCATGCGCCATGCCTGCGTGACTGCGAGCGATCCGTGATGCGCCGGTGGTGCCCGCTCGTCTGACAGGCTGCTGAAAAGAGTTCCGAGAAGGTTTCGGGATAGAGAAGCGCTCTGTGCCCCGACCAGGATCGGCTGGAAGCCTAAGCATCTCCCGCCGATCCCAGGCGAATTTCCCGGTTTGCGTTCCAGTCTGTCTCGTCACTGGGACTTCTCTATTTGGGATATGTCTGTCAAGTACTCTGATCTTTGTGACAGCTTTGCGGACGAAGCGGTCGTTGGCTCGATGCGGCTCGGCGTCGACTTCCAAAGGCACGAAAGCCCCTAAGCCGCCATTCGTTGTGCGTCGAGTAGATTGGTTACTTGGCGTATCACGTAGTGCGTGCGTCGTCGCAGACATTTGCGACTTGGTCCTTCGTCGTGGTAACAGGAGCACGCTTTCTGAGTGATCCAATTAAATCTTTTCAGATTGGAAGTTTGCTTGTATCAGGAAGTAATCGTTGCGTGGGATTGACATGAAAAAGCCAAGCGCCTCAGTATCAAAAATTACTTTTTCCAGCGGTCAAGAGTTTACGTTCAGGCCCAAAGAGAAAATAATCATTGTTGGTTCCAACAACAGTGGAAAGTCCCAAACGCTCCGAGAAATAGTAGCGTATGTGAGTGAGGGAGAGAAGGCCCGCCCGGTAGTCTTGAGTTCATTAGAGCTGGAGAAAAATGGAACAGCTGATGAACTTAAGGAATATCTTGATAATAACGCCACAATTACTGATAAGCACTATAATTACAAAAATTGGCGTTTCTACGCAGATCACACTCGCATGTGGGGACAGCCATTTTTACAACACAACTTAGCTTCAGGTTTCATTAAGAATATCGACGCGAATAATCGATTGACGATTTGCCAGCTGCAACAAAGCGTTTCGGACACTGATCAACGATCAGCTCCACAGCATCTATTATATGACAGCGAGGCATTAATGAGGCGGATCAGCTCTCTTTTCCGCCAAGCATTTGGTCAAGATCTAATGATAAATTACCGTGGAGGCAGTGTTATTCCAATCCACGTCGGTCAAATTCCGTCTAGTGACCTCGGCCATCCCGTCAGCGACCCTTATGTTGAGGCGGTCAAGAAAAATCCCCCTCTGCATGAACAGGGAGATGGCGTAAAAAGTTTTGCCGGCATTCTGTTCGAAGCAGTTGTGTCCGACATTGATATTACGATGATCGACGAACCTGAGGCATTTCTCCATCCTCCCCAAATGAGACGACTTGGGGGAATTCTTGCTTCGGAAGTCAAGGGGCAGCTGTTTGTAGCAACTCACAGTAGCGATATCATGCGAGGATTCCTGGAAGGCACGAAAGGCAGTGTTCGCATGCTGCGCATTCGCAGGGAGGGCAACAAGAACTTTGTTGCTGAGGCCGCGCCTGATACTGTCAAAGAGCTTTGGAATACTCCCGTTCTTAGATACTCCAATGCACTCGAAGGCGTGTTCCACGAGCAAGCAATTCTGTGTGAGGACCATAGCGACTGTCGACTTTTCAACGCTGTTGCTGACTACCTTTCAGAAACTCAGGCCGCGCGCTGGCTCGATACGGTGTATGTTCCGACCGGCGGAAAGCATGCAATTCCTACTATCGCTAATATTCTTCGCAAGATAGGAGTTCCTACCAAGGCTGTTTTTGATATCGACCTTTTGCGGAGTCAGGATGATCTGAAAAAGTCTGTTGAAGCCTTTGGTGGTGAATGGGCGGAATTCGAGGAAGTTTGGAGAAAAGTTAACGCGGCTGTTTCGGATGGGATGCCTATCAAGACAAATCAAGAAATAAAGCAGTTTATCAAGCAGATTGTCGACGCCGCTGAGCCAGAAAATCTTCCGAAGGGCGATATCATCGAAGCCATGAAGCAAGGGTCTGCGTGGAGTATTGTTAAAAAGGTAGGGCCTGCAGGTCTGCCAAGAGGTGACGCGCGGAAGAATTACAATGCCTTGACCGAAAAGCTGGAAGAAATTGGAATTTACCTGGTCCCGGTGGGGGAAATCGAAGAGTTCTGTCCGGAAATGGGCGTGCACGGTCCAAAATTTGTCAACAAAGTTCTTGCTGAGATGAGCTTAGCTGATGAAAAATTGCAAGGCCTTAGATCTTTCGTGACAAAGTTTCACAACGGCCAGCACGCTCCCATCTAGTTATGAGGTCGCGAGGCGGTGGAGATCGATAGATCTAAGCATTAATGACATGCTCTCGGAATTTTTGTATTGGAATGGTTGATCATTCCTGCGAACGTCTCTGATCTTTGACGTCAGCGGCGATTATAATTTTGTATATTATTAATATTTCAACAGGAGGCGTCTTGGGAAAGATCTTAACTGGTTCACGGGAATGCCGCCGATTTTCACGTATTTCTCGATGCTGTTTGAGCGTCAGCTTTGTCCCATTAGTGACGCGGGATCGTCATTTTGCGGCGCGCGAGGCGAACGACCGCAATGGGCTCAAACCTACCTTCGGCCTGGTTCGCAGGCCGCCTGTGTTTCGTCATTATCTCACCGCCCATGGCGGTTGATCCCGGTGTGTGTCTTGGTCGCGCCGCGTGGGCTTGGGGCGCGGTGATCGGCAGGAACCGAACGGATGCGGCGCGCAGGATCGCGGCTTTCCTCGCAAGGCACGCAGCCGGGAAACCGTCGCGGCCGTCCCGCACCGTCGCAGTATGCGGTCGAGCGGCATGGCCGCCCCGGAAGACAAGTCGCGATGCGCGGGCGGTCAGGCGGCGGTGCGCTGTCGGTCGGGGCGAAAGGGGTTGATTGCTACCTCTGCCCCCTCGAAGACGCAAAAGCTCTGCGCCGGGATTTCCTGCCAGCCAGGCTCGTCGCTTTCCAGCGGTTCCGAGACTACGGCGCGGCCGCCGCGGGTGTCGGACCAGCGGTGGAACAGGCTGGGCGCGTGTTCGTCGCTGGCATAGCGCAGCGCGTAGAGCCGCTGCCCGTCGGAAAAAGCCGCGGTCAGCCGCACATGCGGCGCGCTGCCGCGCTGCCGGGCCAGAGCCTCGAACTTGGCGGTGGCGGCGGCCATGGCGGCGGCGGGATCGGTCTCCAGCCCCTCGCCCAACGCCATGAGGAACAGCGCCTCGCTGTCGGTGGCGCCCTTGCGATGGCAGTAGAGATCGTCGGGAATCAGCGCCTCGGCGTGGCGGCGATAGTCCTCATAGCCGCCGAACTGGCCATTGTGCATGAAGCTCCAGCGGCCGACGACGAAAGGGTGGCAATTGTTGCGGCTTGTGGCGGAACCGGTCGAGGCGCGGACATGGGCCAGGAACAGATGCGAGCGCAGAGTCGCGGTCAGGCTGCGCAGATTGCTGTCGGACCAGGCCGGCATCACGTCGCGATAGAGCCCTGGCTCGGGCCGCTCGCCATACCAGGCCAGGCCGAAGCCGTCGGCATTCACCGGCGTATGACAGCGCGTGGCGCCCTGGCTTTGCCGGACCAGCGAATGGCCGGGCCGGCAGATGACGTCCTCAAGATAGATCGGACTGCCGAGATAGGCTGCCCAGCGACACATGCGTCGTCCCCGTTTCCATGCTTTTTCCAAGGTCTAGCACGGAAAGATTGACAAATCACTCAGAAGTCGGGGGCGGGTTCTCCTCGACGATCACAAGCTCGCGCTCGGCCGCGTTGCGGGCATGGTCCAGCGCCGCCTGATATTCGGCCGAGCGGTAGCAGGCCACCGCATCTTCTAGACTGGGAAAGCGCGCCACGACATTGCGGGCGCGGTCCTTGCCCTCAAGCTGCACATAGCGCGCGCCGCGGGCCAGGAACACACCGCCATGCGCGGCGATGGCCGGGCCGGCCAGCTGGGCGTATTTGCCATAGGCCTCGGGGTCGGTCACGGTGACATGGGCAATCCAGAGCGCGGTCATGCTTTTTCTCCAATCAGGGTTTCGACGGCGGCGATGGCCTGGTCTGCCGCCGCGAGGCTGGGCGCGCCGCCCTGCGCGCGGTCGGGACGACCGCCGCCGCCCTTGCCGCCCAGGGCGAAGGTCGCGGCCTGCACAAGTTCGACGGCGCTGAGGCGGTCGGTCAGGTCCGGGGTGACGCCGGCGGCGACGGTGGCCTTGCCCTCCGCCTCGGCCAGCACCACCACGGCGCCCGAACCCAGCCGTGCCTTCATTTCGTCGACCAGCGGGCCGAGTTCCTTGCCGGAAACGCCGTCGACGCGGCGGGCGATCAGCTTGATGCCGTTGATGTCCTTCGGCTTCTCGTCAGACCCGCCGCCCATGGCCAGCTGGCGCTTCAGCTGCGCCACCTCGTTGGCCAGCGCCTTGCGTTCCTCGGCCAGCGCGCGGACCTTGTTCACCACATCGCCCGATTGCGCCTTGAGGATGCCGGCGATTTCGGAAAGCTCGCCATCCACGCGGCGCAATTCGTCCATCGCCGCCTGACCGGTCAGCGCCTCGATCCGGCGGATGCCGGCAGCCGAGGCGGTCTCGGTGGTCAGGGCGAACATGCCGATGTCGCCGGTGCGCCCGACATGGGTGCCGCCGCACAGTTCCAGCGAATAGGTCTGACCGCCGGTGCCCTTGCCCGAGCCTTCAAGCTCGCCCATCGACACGACCCGCACCTCGTCGCCGTATTTCTCGCCGAACAGCGCCTGGGCGCCAAGCGCGCGGGCATCGTCGGGGGTCATGATCCGGGTCTCGACCGGGGTGTTCTGGCGGATGAAGTCGTTCACCTCGCGTTCGACCTGGGCGATCTCGCCGGCGGTCAGCGCCTTGCCGTGGCTGAAGTCGAAACGCAGCCGGTCGGGCGCGTTCAAGCTGCCGCGCTGCGCGACATGTTCGCCCAGGGCGCGGCGCAGCGCCTCGTGCAACAGGTGGGTGGCCGAGTGGTTGGCGCGGATGGCCGAGCGCCGGTCGTGGTCGACCGACAGCTGCGCGCCCTGGCCGCGGCTGATCGTGCCCAGCGTCACCTCGGCGACGTGGATGAACACGCCATTGGCCTTTTTCGTATCGGTGACACGGGCGGCGCCAGACTCGGTCTTGATCAAGCCGGTGTCGCCGACCTGGCCGCCGGATTCGCCATAGAAGGGCGTCTGGTTCACCACGATCTGGACCTGCTGGCCCTCGCCCGCGCTTTCGACCGCCGCGCCTTCCTGCACCAGGGTCAGGATCTGGCCCTCGCTGATCTCGGTATCATAGCCCAGGAATTCGGTGGCGCCATGCTCTTCGGCGATGTCGAACCAGATCGCGGCATCCTTGGTCTCGCCCGAGCCAGCCCAAGCGGCGCGTGCCTTGGCCTTCTGCTCGGCCATGGCGACGTCGAAACCGGCCACGTCGACCGCGCGACCCTTTTCGCGCAACGCGTCCTGGGTCAGGTCCAGCGGGAAGCCATAGGTGTCGTAAAGTTTGAAGGCCGCCTCGCCGGGCAGGTTCGCGCCCTCGGGCAGGCGGGTCAGCTCGTCGTCGAGCAGGCGCAAGCCGCGGTCCAGCGTCTGCTTGAAGCGGGTTTCCTCCAGCTTCAGCGTCTCCTCGATCAGCGCCTGGGCCCGGCCCAGTTCGGGATAAGCGGCGCCCATCTGCCGCACCAGCGCGGGCACCAGGCGATACATCACCGGATCCTTGGCGCCCAGCATATGCGCATGCCGCATGGCGCGGCGCATGATACGGCGCAGAACGTAGCCGCGGCCCTCGTTCGAGGGCATCACGCCATCCGCGATCAGGAAGCTGGTTGAGCGCAGGTGGTCGGCAATGACGCGGTGATGCACCTTGCCGGGCCCGTCGGGGTCGGCGCTGGTCGCATGCGCGCTGGCCTCGATCAGGCTGCGCATCAGGTCGGTGTCATAGTTGTCGTGCTTGCCCTGCAGCAGCGCGCCGATCCGCTCCAGCCCCATGCCGGTGTCGATCGACTGCATGTCGAGCGCGCGCATCGAGCCGTCCTCGAATTGCTCGTTCTGCATGAAGACCAGGTTCCAGATCTCGATGAAGCGGTCGCCATCCTCGTCGGCCGAGCCGGGCGGACCGCCCCAGATCTGGTCGCCGTGGTCATAGAAGATCTCGGTGCAGGGGCCGCAGGGGCCGGTCGGGCCCATGCGCCAGAAGTTGTCGTCGGTCGGGATGCGGATGATGCGGTCGTCGGTCAGCCCGGCGACCTTCTTCCAGATGTTCGCGGCCTCGTCGTCGGTGTGATAGACGGTGACCAGCAGCTTGTCCTTGGGGATGCCGAAATCCTTGGTCAGCAACTCCCATGCAAAGGGGATGGCCTCCGACTTGAAGTAGTCGCCGAAGCTGAAATTCCCCAACATCTCGAAAAAGGTATGATGCCGCGCGGTATAGCCGACATTGTCGAGGTCGTTGTGCTTGCCGCCGGCGCGCACGCATTTCTGCGAGGTGGTGGCGCGTTTGTAGTCGCGGGTCTCGACGCCGGTGAACAGGTTCTTGAACTGCACCATGCCCGAGTTGGTGAACATCAGGGTCGGGTCGTTTCTGGGCACCAAGGGGCTCGACTCGACCACGCGATGGCCGTTGCGTTCGAAGAAATTCAGAAAAGTCGAGCGGATGTCGTTCAAGCTGGGCATGTCGGGCCTTCGTCGCAAAGCGGTTCCCCCGGCCAGGGCCGGTTTGCCGCCCGGTCTAGCCCCAGCCATGGCGGCTGTCCAGCAATCCCGCATGCGGGCGCGTGGCTTCTTTCTTGCATAAATATCCTGGGGAACGCCTCCTGCGCCCCATCGAGGGGCGCGGGAGGCGTGGGGGCAAAGCCACCGGGGACAACAAAATGCGCGGGACGTGCTCGCGCATGCTGTCAGGCCCTTCAGCCCAGGTTCAATCCTCGGTCAGCGCGTCGTCGCCTTCGTCGGTGGCGCCGAAATCCAGGCCGTGGCTGGCGCGGATCTTGTCCTCGATGGCATAGGCCACTTCGGGTTTGTCGCGCAGGAACTGCTTGGCATTCTCGCGGCCCTGGCCGATGCGCTCATCGCCATAGGAATACCAGCTGCCCGATTTCTCGACCACGCCGGCCTTGATGCCCAGGTCGATCAGCTCGCCGACCTTGGAAATACCCTCGCCATACATGATGTCGAATTCGACCTGGCGGAAGGGCGGCGCGACCTTGTTCTTGACCACCTTGACCCGGGTCGAGTTGCCGACCACCTCGTCGCGGTCCTTGATCGAGCCGGTGCGGCGGATGTCGAGCCGCACCGAGGCATAGAATTTCAGCGCATTGCCGCCGGTCGTGGTCTCGGGGTTGCCGAACATCACGCCGATCTTCATGCGGATCTGGTTGATGAAGATCACCATGCAGTTCGACCGGCCGATGCTGGCGGTCAGCTTGCGCATGGCCTGGCTCATCAGCCGGGCCTGACTGCCCATCTGCATGTCGCCCATGTCGCCCTCGATCTCGGACTTGGGCGTCAGCGCCGCGACCGAGTCGACCACCACCAGGTTCACCGCGCCCGAGCGCACCAGCGTATCGACGATCTCCAGCGCCTGTTCGCCGGTATCGGGCTGGCTGATCAAGAGCTCATCCAGGTTCACGCCCAGCTTCTTGGCATATTGCGGGTCGAGCGCATGTTCCGCATCGACAAAGGCGCAGACGCCGCCCTTTTTCTGCTCTTCGGCCACCACATGCAGCGTCAGCGTGGTCTTGCCCGAGCTTTCAGGCCCAAAGATCTCGATGATGCGCCCCTTGGGCAGACCGCCGATGCCCAGCGCGATGTCCAGCCCCAGCGAGCCGGTCGAGGTCGCCTCGATCTCGGCCACCGGATTGTCGGCGCCCAGCTTCATGATCGAGCCCTTGCCGAACTGCCGTTCGATCTGGGCCAGCGCGCTGTCCAGAGCCTTCTGCTTGTCTGCCGATCGCTTGTCGTTCATGTCGAAAAGTGTTGCCCCTGCCATGCCGTCCTCATGCTTATTTCACACCCCGACCGCCGGGGCAATCGATGCCCGCCCGCGATTTGTTCACGAGTTGTTCCTATCTGCGCCTTGTGTCGCCGAAAAGCAAGTCCCGGCTAGGCGAATCACCCCCCCTTTCCCGGCTTTTCCAGGCCAGCCTGGACAGGAAAGGTTAAGAAACGGTTTACAGCCCCCGGGCGAGGAACTATCCCGGCGCGCGTGCCGCAACGGCTGAAAGTCTTGGGAATGCTGATCTTCTGGGAAAGACGCCTGGTCTTCCTCGCCACTCCGAAAGCCGGCTCCACCGCCGTGGAATCCGCGTTGGAGCCGCTTGCCAATCTGGCGGTCCGCCGCCCGGCCGAACTGAAGCACACCGATCTGTCGGGCTATCGCCGCCATATCGAGCCCTGGCTGCATTCGGTGACCGGCGACCGCTTCACCACCATCGCCCTCATGCGCGAGCCGCTGGACTGGTTGCGCAGCTGGTATCGCTTCCGCCTGCGCGACGACGGCGAGGCGCCCGAACACGAGATGACCGGCCTGGACTTCGCCGGCTTCGCGCGCGCCTATGCCGATCCCGGGGGGCCGGCGCTGGCGCGGGTCGGCCACCAGGCCGATTTCCTGACCGCAGGACAGGACCGGGTGGACCGCATCTTTCGCTACGAGGACATCGAAAGCTTCACCCACTTCCTCGAGGATTGCCTCGACTGCGCCATCAGCCTGCCGCGGGTGAACGTGCCGCCGGCGGTCGATGTCAGCCTGAGCCCCGGGCACGAGGACGAGTTGCGCCAGGTCATGGCCGGCGATTTCCGACTCTACGAGTCGCTCTAGGTTCTTTGGACATTTACCTGATCCATAGGACGATTGCTGCGATGGTGACGACAGCAAGGTAATTTCTGGCGGTTTTCTCGTATCGTGTGGCGACCCTTCGGAATTGCTTGAGCCTTGAGAAGCAACATTCGATCAACTGCCGTTGTGCGTAGAGATGCCGGTCGAGCGGATACTTGCGGGCGCGCGACGGGTTGTTTGGAATAACGGCGACAGCCCCTTTCTGTGCAACCGTCTCGCGCAGGCGGTCGCTGTCATAGGCGGTGTCGGCCATGATAACCTCGGCGGGCAGGTCTGCGATCAGGGCTTCGGCCTGCGGCGCATCTCCTCGCTGCCCGGCGGTCAGGGTGAAGCGGATCGGGCAGCCAAGGCCCCGGACGGCCATGTGGAGCTTGGTGCTCAGGCCGCCACGGGATCGGCCAAGGGCCTGATCTTCAGCCCCTTTTTTGCACCGGAGGCGTGTTGATGGGCGCGGATGATGGTGCTGTCCACGATCAGGTATTCAAAGTCTGCGTCATCCGACATCGCCGCGAATATCCGCCACCAGATCCCTTGCAGCTCCACCGGCTGAAACGGCGGAACATGCTGTTCCACGACCCGAACACGTCGGGCAGGTCGCGCCACGGCGAACCCGTCCTCACGATCCACAGAACCGCCTCGACGAACATGCGATTGTCGCGCCCGCTGATGCCGCGCGTCCGCTCATCCCCGATGATATGCGCCGAAAGCCGGTCCCATTGCCCGTCCGACAGCACAAGCCGATCCAACACTCCCATCGCAAACCTCCATGCAACGGGAAACTTGAATCACCCCTTCAGACAAAAAGAAATCCCAAGAGTCCAAAGAACCTAGCCGGGCGGCATTCAGCGGCCCGCCCCCTCCAGCTGACGGGCGACCAGCGCCGTCAGATCCGAAAGCGAGAAAGGCTTCGCCAGGAAGGCCGAGTCCGGCACCGGCGGTCGGCCTTCGGAAAAGATGTCCTCGGCATAGCCCGACATGAAGATCACCCGCGTATCGGGCCGGTCGCGCAGGGCGGTGCGCACCCAGGACGGACCGTCCATACCGGGCATCACCACGTCGGTGACAAAGACATCGACCAGCAGGCGTTGATCGGAAAGCAGCGACAGCGCATCCTCGGCGCAGGCGGCCTCAAGCACGTTGAACCCCTGCAGCTTCAGCGCCCGGCTGGCAAAGGCGCGAACCGGCGCCTCGTCCTCGACCAGTAGCACGGTCGCCTCAAGTTCGCGCCGGGCGCGAATCGGGGCGCTGGCCGCGGGCGCGGCCGGCTCTTCGGCCGTGCCACGGTCGTGGGCGGGGAAGAACAGAGAAAAGCAGCTGCCCTCGCCCGGGGTGCTGTCGCAGAAAATATAACCGCCGGTCTGCTTGACGATACCATAGGCGGTCGACAGCCCCAGCCCGGTGCCCTCGCCCATGCGCTTGGTGGTGAAGAAGGGCTCGAAGATCTTGGCCAGATCGTCGGGGGCGATGCCGCAACCCTGATCGCGGACCTTGACGCGGACGTAGTCACCGCGCGGCAGGGTGGCGCGTCCGATGCCCGCGGGGTCCTCGAGCCGGACATTGTCGGTGCTGATGGTGATGTCGCCGCCCTCGGGCATGGCATCGCGGGCGTTCACCACCAGATTCATGATCACCTGCTCGAACTGGCGGCGGTCGGCGCGGATCATCCGCAGCGAGGGATCGTGGTCGAAGGTCAGGACGATGCGCTCGCCCACCAGCCGGTTCAAGAGATGCGTCAGGTCCGAGAGCGTGTCGCGCAGATCCATGATCTGCGGCTTCAGGGTCTGCTTGCGGGAAAAGGCCAACAGCTGCCGAACCAGCGCCGCCGCGCGATTGGCGTTCTGACTGATCTGGTCCAGGTCGGCATAATCCGGATCGGCCTTGTCGTGGCGCAGCATCAGCAGGTCGCAATGACCGGTGATGGCCGTCAGCAGGTTGTTGAAATCATGGGCGATCCCGCCGGCAAGCTGACCGATGGCCTGCATCTTCTGACTTTGGACGAATTGCGCCTCCAGCGTCTTCAGGGCGCTGGCGTCCGAAAGAACCGCGGTGACGTAATCGCCGCTGCCGCGGGCCAGGGTGGCCTGGACGAAACGCTCGGGTCCCTCGGCCTTGACATGCAGCACCTCCGCGCCGCCGACCGTGCGGCCGGCGCAGATGTCGCCCACCCAATCGCCCAGCTCGCGCCCCAGTCCGTCCAGCAGGACGGCCAGGCTCTGCCCCGCGATATCCGCGCCCAGCAGTTGGCAGGCGGCGGCGTTGGCGCGCAGGACGCGGGCCGAAGGGTCCAGGGTGATCAGCGCCACCGGCAGAAGGTCGAAATCCTCGCCGTCGCTGCGGGGCGCGGGCTCGGCGGGCGCCGCCGCGGGCTCGGGCGTGGCGGCCAGCCACAGCTGGACCAGGGCACCGGCCTCGCGCGTGACCTGGAAATGGCCGAGATCGCCCAGGTCGGTGCGCAGCCGGCCACAGCGGGCCAGGCGGATGCCCAGGTCGCGCCATTCCGCCTCCGGGTCGGCATGCCGCCGGCCCAGCAGGTCCAGCACGTAACGGCCGACCAGGTCGCCGAGGCGGTCCAGAGCCAGTTCGTTCTGGGCCAGGATCAGTCCCTGGGGGTCGATGGCAAGCGCAGGCAGGTCATGGCCCAGGACCGCGGGCATCGTCCGGCCAAGGTCGCGCCGCACCGCGAGCCCGCGCCAGAGATGCCGGGCCGAGATCGCGCCGCCCAGCAGATACCAGGCCGACGCCGCCGCACCGGCGACCAGCAGCGTAGCCCCGGCATCGGCTTGCTGTGGCCAGAGCGCCAGCCACAAGGCGCCGACCAGGGCCGGCAGCGCCAGGAAAGGCACCAGGATCTGCGCCGAGCGCAGGATTTCTGCCCGTTCGGAAATCATCAGCCCCCTCGCCGCCAGTCGTTTCCGCTCGGAATAGCGCATGCGGGTTAACAGGGGATTAACGGCGGCGCATCAGCGCCAGGAAAAACCCGTCCGAGGCCGACAGCGGCGTAAACCGCTGCTGCGCCACCGGCTGGAACGCGGGGCTGCGGGCCAGGAAGGCCGCGACTTGGGCGCCGTTCTCGGGCTCGAGCAGCGAACAGGTCATATAGGCCAGGTGACCGCCCGTGGCCACGAAACCCGCCGCCTGGTCGAGGATGCCGGCCTGCAGTTGCAGCAGCCGGTCTAGATCGGCGGCGGCCAGGCGCCATTTCGCATCCGGGCTGCGCCGCCAGGTGCCGCTGCCCGTACAGGGCACGTCCGCCAGAACCAGATCGAACCGTCCGGAGACCTGGCCCGGAGAGGCGATGCCGACCTGCACCCCCGCCCGCCGGGCCCGCTCCGGCAGGTCGGCCATGCGTCGGGGATCGATGTCGTGGGCGGTGACCGGTCCCGCACCCTGCGCGGCCAGCGCAAGCGCCTTGCCACCGCCGCCGGCGCAGAAGTCCAGCAGGCTTCCCCGCGCCGGCAGCGCGGCGCAAGCCAGCTGCGGCGACAGGTCCTGCAACTCGACCAACCCCTCGCGATAGGCCCGCGCGCTCGCCAGCTTGCGGGCGCCGCCTGTCGCGCGCAACGCCGTTGCCAGCGTCTCATGGCGCTGGACCTCGATCCCGTCCCGCGCCAACGCGGCGATCGCCTCGGCGGGACCCGCACGGCGCAGGTTCACCCGCAGCCAGACCGGGGCACGGTCCCGCATCGCCAGTGCCACCGGTTCCGCCTCGGCGCCCAGCGATGCTCGCCACAGCGGCAGCAGCCAGTCCGGCAGGTCCAGGGCCTCGGCAGCATCGGGCATCCGCCCGGCGCCCAGTTCGGCGGGGGACGGCGTGGCCGGGGCGTGGCCGTCGCCGGTAAAGAGCGTCGCCGGGTCGAGCCCCTCGTCCCGGCACAGGCCCAGCATCACGCCGCGCCCGGTCATCGCCCCGCCCAGCGCGGCGCGCGAGCGCAGCCGACGCAGGCTGTCGAAGACCAGGTCGCGCACGGCCGCGCGGTCGCCCGAGCCGGCGAAGCGGCTGGCGCGGGACCAGCGCAGCAGCGCGGGCTCGGCCGGTTCCCCGGCAAGAATGCGGTCCAGGATGGTGATGGCCGCGGCGATGCGGGCGGCTGGGGTCATGTGGCCTGCGCCCCCGGCGCGGGTGGTTGCGGAACGCCCCGCAGAAAGGCCGAGCGGCCGGAATTGTCAATCCCAGCCCTCACCTGCGGGATCGGGCGGGTCGACCGCGGCCGCGGCAGCCTCGGGGCCCGGCATCAGCGGTCCGCGCGAGGCCAGCAGCAGTGGCCCCCGCGTCCGCGTCAGGGTTGCGCCGCGGCCCTGGCCGATGGCCGCCAGCGAGCCGGGCGTGCCGGTGACGCCGGTGCCCAGCGGCGCACCCAGCAGCATGACCCTTTCGCGCACTTGCTTGCGCTGGCCCGAGGCGATCGAGGCAAAGCTGTTGTAGGTCTCGGGTCCGTCCCTCAGGCCCTGGAAGCCGCGCTCGCGCAGCATCTGCCGCAGCGTGTCGAAGCGCGCCAGGTATTTCTGGGCGTGGATCTGGGTGCGGGAGTGAAAGGCGCCGGCAGCCGCGCGCCAATCCCCCGTCTCGGCGTAAAGCCCGCGGACGAAACGCGCCGCGTAGCGGGCATTCTCCAGCGGGTCGAACATCTGCGCCACCGAGGAAAAATTCTCGCCATGCCAGCGATAGTTCAGCTGGAAGCAGCCGATGTCGATATTGGTGCGGCCCTGCGCTACGCGATCTTCGGCGAAGGCCACGGCGCTGGCGGGATCGTCGAACCAGGTGCCCTCGCCTTCGGCATTGGCGCTCCAGGCCCAGGGACGGGTGACGCCGTCCAGCCGCCTCCCGGTCTCGGTCAGGGTCAGCGCGCCCATGATGTCTGCCGGGACGCCTTCCTCGGCGGCCGCCTGCTGCGCCGCCCATTCGCAGACATCGGCCGAGGGCGCCGCCCGCGCCACGCCGGCCAGCAGCGCCAGCAGCACCAGGGCGCGCAGCAGAATCAATGCCAGAGCCTTTCGGGCGGAACCGCCCCGCCAATCACGGACCAACGCGCCACCTCAAAGACCCGCACCCGGTAACGTCGCCCCAGCTGCGAGGTCAGTTCGCGCTCACGCTCGCTTCCCTGCAGCCGCAGCGTGAACAGCGGCATGTCCTGGAACACCTCCTGACCCAAGGCACGCCGCTGGGCCAGCAGGTCCAGGATCTCGCGACCGGTGGTGGCCCGCCACAGCGCGGCGCATTCGCCGGACAGCGCGGCACGCAGCTCGCGCGGACGCTCCTCGAGCGTCCGACACATCACCAGCAACGCGGCGCCATGGTCGTAAAAGCCGGGTGTCGCCGCGACGGTGATCTGGCGCAGCGCCTCGGACCCGGACAGCATCCCGTCAGCCCCGGCCGAGCCAGCACGACCAAGCGGGTCAGGCGTGCCGGGGCGCCCGCGGAGCAAGGGACGCGACGAATCTGGATAGGGCATCTTGCGGCTCCTGCGATCGTTCCTGCGCAGGATTGCAGCAGCCCCTTAAGATAAGGTTAGGAGGCCGGGACTTTTCGCCGTCATTCGCGGGCAACCTTTGCCCTTTAGCCAGTCTCAGGACTGCCAAGATGCCCTTGAAGCCGCTTCGTTGCCGACGGTGCGCGGAGCAACGCAGACAGGCGGGATGATCAACAGGTCATTGAAAAAGGATTTTGAGCAGGCCTCATCGCGAAAATCGTTCTGTATCCGGTGAAGATGGGCCTGAAATCCGGGCATTTCCGGCCGATTCAAGACAGATTTCCCACCCTATCACGCGGACTTTTCAGCAGCCTGTTAACGCTCCTGCCGAAGGCGGACACGGGATCCCAGGGGCGGTTTCCGAAATGCCACTTGCCCGTCGCCGCAAGCAAGATCCGTGCCTCCGCGCTCGGCGACACTGATCTGCCGGCAGAGGATGCCGGATCGCCCGGGACCTGCGCCCTGACGCCCCACGTGGACGCAGCCCCGAGATCCCCGTGGCCGTGAAATCCTCTGCGTTCAGCCCTTGCGGCCCCTTCAGCCCAGCCGGTAGTTCGGGCTTTCGCGGGTGATCTGCACGTCGTGGACATGGCTTTCCTTCAGCCCCGCACCGGTGATGCGCACGAATTCGCAGCCGCCGCGCATCTCGGCCACGGTGGCGTTGCCGGTATAGCCCATGGCGGCGCGCAAGCCCCCGACCAGTTGGTGGATCACCGCGGCGGCCGAGCCCTTGTAGGGCACCTGGCCCTCGATCCCCTCGGGGACCAGCTTGTCCGAGGCCGCGTCCTTCTGGAAATAGCGGTCGGCCGAGCCGCGCGCCATCGCCCCCAGCGAGCCCATGCCGCGATAGGATTTGAACGACCGGCCCTGGTAGAGGATCACCTCCCCGGGGGATTCATCGGTGCCGGCGATGGCCGAGCCCACCATGGCGCAGGACGCCCCGGCCGCGATGGCCTTGGCGAAATCGCCCGAGAACTTGATGCCGCCGTCGGCAATGACCGGGGTTTCGCCCGCGCCCCGCGCCGCGTCCATGATCGCGGTCAGCTGCGGCACGCCCACCCCCGCGACGATGCGCGTGGTGCAGATCGAACCCGGGCCGATGCCGACCTTGATCGCGTCGGCACCGGCGTCGACCAGCGCGCGCGCCGCCTCGGCGGTGGCGACGTTGCCGGCGACCACCTGCACCTCGTTGCTGTGCGCCTTGATGCGCGAGACGGCGCGGGCCACGCCCTCGGAATGGCCGTGGGCGGTGTCGATGACCACCAGATCGACGCCTGCGTCGATCAGCGCCAGGCTGCGCTCATAGCCCTCGTCGCCGACGGTCGAGGCGGCGGCGACGCGCAGCCGGCCCAGCTCGTCCTTGCAGGCCAGCGGGTTCAGCACCGAAAGCTCGGTGTCCTTCAGCGTCAGCAGCCCGGTCAGCTTGCCCTGGCCGTCGGTGATCAGCAGCTTCTCGATGCGGCGGGCCTTCATCAGGTCGATGGCCTCGGCGCGGTCGGCGGGTTCGCGCAGGATGGCAAGGTTGTCGCCGGTCATCACCGCCTTCACCGGCATGGCGTCGCTGCTGGCGAAACGCATGTCGCGGTTGGTGATGATGCCGACCACCCGGCCCGCGCCATCCACCACCGGAAAGCCCGAGACGCTGTAGCGTTCCTGCAGGGCCTTGGCGTCGGCGATGGTCTGGTCGGGGGACAGGGTGATCGGGTCGTAGACGATGCCCGACTCGAAGCGCTTGACGCGGCGGACCTCGTCGGCCTGCTGCTCGGTGGTCAGGTTGCGGTGGATCACGCCGATGCCGCCGGCCTGCGCCATGGCGATGGCCATGCGGCTTTCGGTGACGGTATCCATGGCCGAGGACAGCAGCGGGATGTTCATCCGGATCCGGCGGGTGACCTGCGTGGTCACGTCGGCGGTCGAGGGCATCACCGAGGAAGCCGCAGGAACGAGAAGAACATCGTCGAAGGTCAAAGCCTCACGAATCTGCATGGGAGCATCCTGTCACGGGGTTCGTTTGGCAGTTTCCCATTTCACGGGCCGGCCGAAATGTCCAGAGCATCGGGCGCCGGCGATGCGGGTTTTGGCGGCCGGCCCGCCGCAGTTCCGGCGCAGGTCCGTCGGCAGCCGGCGAAAGCGCGGGCCGCGGGTTTCGCAGGTGCGGCGAAGCGCCTGCGAAACGGGTCCCGGCCGTCTCGGCCTGGGCATATCGTGGCCGCCGGGCCACGCCCCCCTATCCGTCCGCGCCCGGACGCGGCGTCACCGGATGCTGCCGATTGACGCAACCGGGGCGCGTGCCGCAGGCTGAACCCAGTAGTTCGCAAGGAACTGGTCGAAGGGGAGGGAAATCATGAAAAGGATCGTCACCGGCATCGGTGCGCTGCTGGCAAGCGCCGCGCCCGTGCTGGCCGGGGGGATCGAGCGCGCGCCGCAATCGCTGGCGCCGCTGTTCGAGAACGGCAACTATGCCGAGCTGAGCTTCGGCGGGGTCAATCCCAGCGTGCGCGGCCACGATTATGCCCCCGGGGCCGTCGGCGGCCCCTATGCCACCGGCGACGTGGCCCAGGGCTATGGCTTCTTCGGCCTGGCCTACAAGCACCAGTTCACGCCGAACCTGTCGGGCGCGATCATCGTCGAGC
Organism: Paracoccus aminovorans; assembly: GCF_900005615.1. Lineage (NCBI taxonomy): Bacteria > Pseudomonadati > Pseudomonadota > Alphaproteobacteria > Rhodobacterales > Paracoccaceae > Paracoccus > Paracoccus aminovorans. The sequence continues at coordinate 2,553,106 of NZ_LN832559.1, forward strand.
AGCCCTTCGGCGCCGACATCCGCTATCAGGCGCCGCCGGACGGTTCGCTGCTGCTGGGCGGCACGCTGGTCGAGGTAAATTCGACCACCTATACCGCGCTGCTGCGCTACAAGTTCGACAACAATTTCTCGGTGCACGGCGGCATCCGCGGATCGCATGCCGACGGCCGGGTGGGGCTGAACGGCGCGGGCTATCTGACGACAGCGGGCTACAATCTCGACATCGACGGCGCCTGGGGCGTCGGCTGGGTCGCCGGCGTCGCCTACGAGATGCCCGAGATCGCGGCGCGGGTCTCGCTGACCTACAACTCGCCCATCGAGCACGACTTCGACATGACCGAGACCGGCGGCCCGTTGCCGGTGGCCTTCAAGGACAAATATACCGTCAAGACCCCGCGCAGCTGGACGCTGGAGGGCCAGACCGGCATCGCCGAGGACACGCTGCTGTTCGGCTCGATCCGCTGGGTGAAATGGTCCGAGTTCAAGGTGGACAACTTCCTGTTCCCCATCGCCACCGCCGCCGGAGAGATCCCGCTGGTCGAGGTCGAGGACACCACCACCTATACCATCGGCATCGGCCGCAAGTTCACCGAGAACTGGTCGGGCTCGGTGTCGTTCCTCTATGAGCCGAAAGAGGGCAAGACGGTCTCGCCGCTGGCGCCGGTCAACGGCCGCAAGGCGGTGACGCTGGCCGCGATCTATACGATGGACAACATCAAGATCACCACCGGCATCAATTACACCAAGCTGGGCGACGCCACGCTGGGCATCGGCCCCAGCGGCAACACGACCGAGGTCGCCAAGATGGACGACAGCGAAGCCTGGGGCGTCGGCGTGCGGATCGGCTATTCCTTCTGAGGCTTGCGGAACATGACGAAGGCCCCGGCTGGTCCGGGGCCTTTTCCTTTGCGGCCGCACCCGGACCGCGCAGCTCCGGGAAAGGCGGGCGCCGAGGAAGCGCCGGCCGGGTATTCGGAAACCGGCGAAGATCAGGGCCGCAATGCCTGGACCAGCGCCGTGAAATGCTCGCCGCGTTTCTCGAAATTCGGATATTGGTCGAAACTGGCGGCGGCGGGGGCCAGCAGCACGGTCTCTCCGGGTTGGGCCTCGGCGGCGGCGCGGGCCACGGCCTGGTCCATGGTCTCGGCGATCTCATAGGGGACGGCGCCCAGTTGCAGGGCGAAGTCGCGCGCGGAATGGCCGATCAGATAGGCCTTGACCACATGGTCGAGGAAGGGTTGCAGCGCCTCGATGCCGCCGTCCTTGCCCATGCCGCCGGCGATCCAGCGGATGTTGCGGAACGCCGTCAGCGCCTTGGCGGCGGCATCGACATTGGTGGCCTTGCTGTCGTTGACCCAGGCCACGCCGTCGATCTCGGCCACGCGCTGGCTGCGGTGCGGCAGGCCTTCGAAGCTGTGGAAGGCGCGCTCGATCTCGCGCGGGGCGAGCCCCAGGGCGCGGGTCGCGGCATAGGCAGCGCAGGCGTTCTGGTGGTTGTGTTCGCCCGGCAGGCCCTTGACCTCGCGCAGGTCGATCGAGGCGACCTGGCGGCCCTTGCGGTATTCCGAAAGGAAGCCCTTGCGGGAAAAGACCGACCAGCCGAAGCGTTCCAGCTTTTGCCCCGAGGAGATGCGGATCACTCGGTCGTCCGAGGGCGCCATGGCAAGATGGTCGGCCAGATAGCGGCCCTCGATCTCGTCGACGCCGATCACGGCACGGTCGGGGCCGCCCTCGGCGAAGAGCCGGCGCTTGGCGGCGAAATAGCCGCCGGGGCCGCCGTGGCGGTCGAGATGGTCGGGCGAGAGATTGGTGAAGACCGCGATGTCGGGCGTCAGCGCCCGGGCCAGGTCGGTCTGGTAGCTGGAGAGCTCCAGCACCACCACCTCGCCGTCATGGGCGGGGTCGAGCGAGAGGACTCCGGTGCCGATATTGCCGCCGATCTGGGTCGGGCGGCCGGCCTCGCGCAGGATATGGTGGATCAGCGCCGTGGTGGTGGATTTGCCGTTCGAGCCGGTGATGGCGATGACGCGCGGCGTGATGTCGTAGCTTTCCCAGTCGCGGGTGGCGAAGCTGCGGAAGAACAGGCCGATGTCGTTGTCGACCGGCACGCCGAGTTCATAGGCCTTGGCGATGACCGGGTGCGGCCTGGGATAGAGATGCGGGATGCCGGGGCTGGTGATGAGCGCGCTGACGCCGTCCCAATTCGCCTCGCGCGTCAGGTCGAGCACGGTCATGCCGTCGGCGGCGGCCTGTTCGCGGGTGTCGGCGCCGTCGTCCCAGGTGACGACATGGGCGCCGCCCTCGGTCAGGGCGGCGGCGGTGGCGCGGCCGGAGCGGCCGAGGCCGAGCACGGCGATGGTCTGGTTTTCGACGCCTTGGACGGGGATCATGGTTCTGCCTTCGCTATGGAAGGCCGGGGGCGCTTCGCCCCCCGGACCCCCCGAGGGTATTTGTCAAACGGAAAGGATCAGCGCAGCTTGAGCGTGGCGAGGCCGATCAGCGCGAGGATCAGGGCGATGATCCAGAAGCGGATGACGATCTGCGCCTCGCCCCAGCCCTTCTTCTCGAAATGATGGTGGATCGGGGCCATCAGGAACACCCGCTTGCCGGTGCGCTTGAAGTAGAGCACCTGGATGATGACCGACAGCGCCTCGACCACGAAGAGGCCGCCGACGATGGCCAGCACGATCTCGTGCTTGGTGGCGACGGCGATGGCGCCGAGCGCGCCGCCCAGGGCAAGGCTGCCGGTGTCGCCCATGAACACCGCGGCGGGCGGGGCGTTGTACCAGAGGAACCCGAGGCCGCCGCCGATCAGCGCGGCGACGAAGACCGCAAGCTCGCCGGTGCCGGGCACGAAATGCACGCCGAGGTAATTGGCGAAATTGGCGTTGCCGACCATATAGGCGATCACCGCGAAGCTGCCGGCGGCGATCATCACCGGCATGATGGCGAGCCCGTCGAGCCCGTCGGTCAGATTCACCGCATTGGCGGCGCCCAGGATCACCAGCACCGCGAAGGGAACGTAGAGCAGCCCGAGGTTGATCAGCGCATCCTTGAAGAAGGGCAGCGCCAATTCGCCGCTGAGGGCGGCCGGGTGCAGCCAGGCGGCGGCGGCTCCGGCGGCGGCGGCGATGCAGAGGCCGATCAGCAGCCGGACCTTGCCCGAGAGCCCGGCGTGGTGTTGCTTGGTGACCTTGGCGTAATCGTCGGCGAAGCCGATGGCGGCGAAGCCCAGGGTGACCAGCAGCACGATCCAGACATAGCCGTTGTCGAGCCGCGCCCAGAGCAGCGTGCCGACCACCAGCGCGGCGAGGATCAGCAGGCCGCCCATGGTCGGGGTGCCGGCCTTGGAGAAATGGTTCTGGGGCCCGTCGTCCCGGATCGGCTGGCCCTTCTTCTGCTTGCGGCGCAGAAGGTCGATCAGCGGCCGGCCGAAGAGGAAGCCGAAGACCAGCGCGGTGAAGAAGGCGCCGCCGGCCCGGAAGGTGATGTATCTGAAAAGGTTGAAAAAATCCCCGCCGTCAGAGAGGTTCGTGAGCCAATAGAGCATTACGCTGTCCTTTCGCCAGGCGCCGTGCTTTGGCGCGTCCGCCGCAGCGCGTCAACCACAGTCGAGACCCGCGAGGATTTGGAGCCCTTCACAAGCACGATATCGCCGGTCGCGACCAGCTCGCCGATACGCTCGGCCAGTTCGGCGGCGGTCTCGGCATGCACCCCGCGGCGGTTTTCCGGCAGCGCCTCGTGCAGCGCGCGCATGCGCGGGCCGGCGGTATGGACTAGGTCGACCGCCGCAATCGCGGGATCCTGCGCCATGCCGGCATGCATGGCGATCTCCTCCGGGCCCAGTTCCAGCATGTCGCCCAGGATCGCCACCCGCCGCCCGCCGGTCAGCCGCGCCAGCGTCGCAAGGCCGGCCGAGAGAGAGGTCGGGTTCGAGTTATAGGCGTCGTCGATCAGCCGGACGCCGGCCAGATCCTCGACCGCGCCCCGGCCCAGCGGCGGGTTCCAGTCCGCAAGATGCTTCGCCGCCGCGGCCAGATCGGCTCCGGCGGCCGACAGCGCGGCCAGCACGCCGACCGCATTCATCACGAAATGCGTGCCGGCGGTGGCGAGGGTTAGATCCACCGTCTCGCCCAGGATGCGGGCGCGGACCCGGGTGGCGCCGTCCACTGTCTCGGCCTTGACGGGCTTCGCCATGCCATGCTGGCCGAAACCGATCACCAGCGCCCCCGCCGCATCGGCGCAGTCGCGCAGGATCTGCGTCACCGCCAGGTCCTCGGGGATGATGGCATGGCCGGCGGGTTCCAGGCCGGCAAAGATCGCGCCCTTTTCGCGGGCGATGCCCTCGATGGCGCCGAAGGCTTCCAGATGCGCCGCTGCGACCGTGGTGATCATCGCGACATGCGGGCGGGCAAGGCGCGCCAGCGGCGCGATCTCGCCGGGGTGGTTCATGCCGATCTCGATGATGGCGAAATCGGTGTCTTCCGGCATCCGCGCCAGCGTCAGCGGAACGCCCCAGTGGTTGTTGTAGCTGGCCTCGGCGGCGTGGATATTGCCCTGCTCCGCCAGCGCGATGCGGGCCATTTCCTTGGTCGAGGTCTTGCCGACCGAGCCGGTGATGGCGATGACCCTGCCCTGCATCCGGGCGCGGCCGGCGCGGCCAAGATCCCCCAGCGCGGCCAGCACATCGGGGACGACCAGCAGCGGCGCGTTATCGGCCACGCCCTCGGGGATGCGGCTGACCAGCGCCGCGGCGGCGCCCTTGTCCAGCGCCCGGGCGACGAAGTCATGGCCGTCGCGCACATCCTTCAGCGCCACGAACAGGTCGCCCGGCTGCAGGGTGCGGGTGTCGATGGACACGCCCGTGATCACAAAATCGCGGGTGGCGCGGCCGCCAGTGGCCCGCGCAGCGGCGTCAGAGGTCCAGAGCGTCATATCTTGCCATCCAGCGCAGCGACGGCGACCGAGGCTTGTTCCGCATCATCGAAGGGATAGACGTCGCTTCCGATGATCTGGCCGGTCTCGTGGCCCTTGCCGGCGATCAGCAGCGCGTCGCCGGGTTGCAGGGCATCGACGCCGCGCAGGATCGCCTCGGCGCGGTCGCCGATCTCGACCGCATCGGGGCCGGCGCCGGCCATGACCTCGGCCCGGATCGCGGCCGGATCCTCGGAGCGGGGATTGTCGTCGGTGACATAGACCACGTCGGCAAAGGCGCGCGCCGCCTCGCCCATCAGCGGGCGCTTGAGTCGGTCACGGTCGCCGCCGGCGCCGAAGACCACGACGATGCGCCCCATGACATGCGGGCGCAGCGATTGCAGGGCCGAGGCCAGCGCCCCGGGCTTGTGGCTGTAATCGACGAAGACCGCCGCGCCATTGTCGCGCACCGCGGCCAGTTCCATGCGGCCGCGCACGGTGGTCAGGCCCGGCAGGGTCTCGATCACCCGGGCGGGCTCATCGCCGGCGGCGATGGCGAGGCCGGCGGCGGCCAGCACGTTCTCGGCTTGGAAGCCGCCGATCAGCGCCAGCCGGACCAGATGCGCCTGGCCGTGCCAGGAAAAGCGCAGGTCCTGCCCGGTCGCATCATAGCGCTGGCCCAGGATGCGCAGGTCGGCGCCCTCGGCCTTGCCGATGGTGGTCAGGTCCAGGCCACGTTCGCGCGCGATCTGCGCCATCTGTCGGCCGCGCGGGTCGTCGACATTGACCACCGCAGCAGAGCCTTCGTCCAGGATATGGTTGAAAAGCAGGGCCTTGGCGGCGAAATACTCGTCGAAGTTCTTGTGATAGTCCAGGTGGTCCTGGCTGAAATTGGTAAAGGCACCGGCCTTGAGCCGCACCCCGTCCAGCCGGCGCTGGTCGAGCCCGTGGCTCGATGCCTCCATCGCGGCATGGGTGACGCCCTCGGCGGCGGCCTCGGCCAGCACGCGGTGCAGGGTGATGGGCTCGGGCGTGGTATGGGCCAGCTTCGCCTGGTAATCGCCCTGCACGCCCATGGTGCCCAGGCTGATCGCCTTGTGCCCCAGCGCCTGCCAGATCTGCCGGGTGAAGGTGGCGACCGAGGTCTTGCCCGAGGTGCCGGTGACGGCGACCATGGTCTCGGGTTGGGCGGCGAACCACAGCGCGGCGGCGCCGGCCAGCGCGGCGCGCGGATCCTCGGCCACGACCAGCGCCGCATCCGCGCCGGCCAGTTCGGCCGCCGCGATCTCGGCGCCCTTGCGGTCGGTCAGGATCGCGCCCGCGCCCTGGCGCAAGGCGTATCGGATGAACTCGCCGCCATGCGTGGCCGAGCCCGGCAGCGCGGCGAACAGATGGCCGGGCCGAACCTGCCGCGAATCGACGGACAGTCCCGTCACCTGGGGGTCGCGCCCCTTGTCCCCCCGAAGCCCCAGAAGGGACAGCCGCATCACCCGTTCGGTCACGGAACCTCCGCTCATCAGTTCGAGACGAGCTTTAGCCCATCGGGCAAAGGCCGTTCAACCGTCGGCAATTCCGATTCGGTGGCCGGGCGCAGACCCAGCAGCGGCGCGACGCGGCGGATCACCTCGGCCGCGACCGGGGCCGAGGTCGCCCCCGCCGTGCGGCTTTCGCCGCCCGCGCCCATGGCCGAGGGCTCGTCCAGCGACAGCACCAGCACATAGCGCGGATTGCTGGCCGGGAAGACCGAGGCGAAGGTCGAGACCACCTTGTTGCCGTAATAGCCGCCGGTCGGGCGCGGCTTGTCGGCGGTGCCGGTCTTGCCCGCGACCTCGTAGCCCTCGACATTGGCGCTGCGGCCGCTGCCGCGGACCACCACCTGGCGCAGCATCTGCACGGCGATGCGCGCGGCCTCGGGCGACAGCACCTGCTCGCCCGCGCGCCGGCTGCGGTCGTAGATCAGCGTCGGCGTCACCCGCTTGCCGCCATTGGCGACGGTGGCATAGGCGGTGGCCAGGTGCAGCGGACTGGCCGCCAGGCCATGGCCGAAGGCCACGGTGGCCGAGGTCACCGCCGGCCAGCGCTTGGGCACCAGCGGCTTGCCGGTGGGCGCCTCGCTCATCTCGATCAGCGTCGGCTCGAAAAAGCCCAGCTTCTGCAGGAAATCCTTCTGCCGCTCGGCGCCCAGCAGCTGGGCCACGCGGACGGTGCCGACGTTCGAGGACTTCACGATGATGTCGGTGACCGAAAGCGTGCCGTAGTTGTGGCCCCGGAACTCGTTGATCAGGTATTTGCCGATCCGCATCGGCGCCTTGGCGTTGATCATCGTGGTCGGGCTGACCAGCTTCAGGTCCACGGCCTGCGCCACCGGGAAGATCTTGAAGGTCGAACCCAGCTCGTACTGGCCCTGCACCGCGCGGTTGAACAGCGGGCTGTCCGAGGGATCGCCCTTCAGCAACGGCCGCGGCCGGTCGTTGGGGTCGAAATCGGGCAGGCTGGCCATGGCGACGATCTCGCCGGTGCCGACCTCCATCAGGATGCCGGTGGCGCCCTTGGCGTTCATCACCCGCATGCCGTTCGACAGCACCTCCTCCATCGCCGCCTGCACGGTCAGGTCCAGCGACAGCGTCAGCGGCGCGCCGTCGTTGGCCGGGTCGCGCAGCCAGTGGTCGAATGCCTTCTCGACGCCGGCGACGCCCACCACCTCGGCGCTGGCCACATCCTCCTTGCCGAAGGTGGCGCCGCCCAGGATGTGGCTGGCGATGCGGCCGTTCGGATAAAGCCGCATCTCGCGCGGGCCGAACAGCAGCCCCGGCTCGCCGATGTCGTGGACGGCCTGCATCTGCTCGGGGCTGATCTTCTTCTTGATCCAGACGAAGGTGCGCTTGCCGGTGAAATCCTTGCGCAGCCTTTCGCGGTCGAGATCGGGAAAGATCTTGACCAGCGCCTTGGCCGCGCTCTCGGGATCGACCATCTGATGGGGATGGGCGTAAAGCGAATGCGTCAGCAGGTTCGTCGCCAGCACCCGGCCGTGGCGATCGATGATGTCGGCGCGCTGCGAGATGATCTGCGCGCCCGCGGCCTGCACCCGCGGCTCGGCCGGATGGGACGAGGCCAGCACGCCCATCTTGAGACCCACCGCGCCAAAGGCGACCGCGAAGGCGCAGGACATGAAGAACAGCCGGGTCCGGGCGCCGCCGCGCGCCTTTTCCTGGATCGCGGCATGCCTCTGGGCGCGGTTCTCGGCCTCGATGGCATCCGGATTCTCGCCTTTTTCGCGGGCGCGAAGGATGCGGGCCAGCGGGCGCAGCGGGGTGCGGATCATGGCGTGCTCTCCTGTGGTCGGCGCGGCGGATAGCCGGCGGGTCGTTCGGTCGGAATATCGGCGCCGGGCGGCGGCTCGGGGGCTTTCGGCGTGGGGAAAGCCACCTGCCCCACGTCCACGAACTGGTCCGAGCCGAAGGGCACCAGCTTCAGCTTGTCGAAATTCAGGTCCACCAGCTGGCGCAGGCGCCCGGGCCGGTTCAGATAGGCCCATTCGGCGCGCAGGACGCCCAGGTCCTCGCGCAGTCGGCCGATCTGGCGCTGGATGTCGGACATCTCGCTGATCGCGGATTGGGTGCGGTAATTCTCGCGATAGGCCCAGAAGGCCAGGCCCATGACGACCAGCGTGGTCAGCAGATACAGCACCGAGCGCATCACGCCCCCCTTTCGTCGAGGCGGGGCAGGCCCAGCGCCTCGGGATCGACGCGGCCGGCCGGCGATTCGGTGCGGATGCCGACCCGCAACAGGGCCGAGCGCGAACGCGGGTTCACCGCCAGCTCCTGCTCGTCCGGGCCGATGGCGCGGCGGAAGGGCAGCGTAAAGGCGGCCTCGGTCCGTTGGGTTTCGGGCGCATAGCGGCTGCCGCCGCCGGCGCTGTTCGAGCGCGCCTGCATGAAGCGCTTGACGATGCGGTCCTCAAGCGAATGGAAGCTGACAACGGCCAGCTTGCCGCCCGGCCGCAGCGCGCGCTCTGCCGCCGCCAGCCCGGCGACCAGCTGGCCGAATTCGTCGTTGACCCAGATGCGGATCGCCTGGAAGGCGCGGGTCGAGGGGTGGCTTTGCCCCGGCTTGGCGCGCGGCAGGCAGCCGGCGACGATGTCGGACAGTTGCCCGGTGCGGCTCAGCGGCCGCGCCGCCACGATGGCCTTGGCGATGCGGCGCGAGGCGCGCTCCTCGCCGTAAAGGTAAAGCACGTCGGCGATGACCTGCTCGGGCGCGGTGTTCAGCAGATCGGCCGCCGTCGGCCCGTCGCCGCCCATGCGCATGTCCAAGGGGCCGTCGCGCAGGAACGAGAACCCGCGCTCGGGCTGGTCGAGCTGCATCGAGCTGACGCCCAGGTCCAGCACCACGCCGTCGACCGGCCCGCCGGCCAGCGTGTCGAGGTCCGAGAAGGTGCCCTGAACCAGCCGCAGCCGGTCGCCGTATTCGCCGGCCCAGACCGCGGCCATGCGGAAGACGCTGGGATCGCGGTCGATGCCGATGACCTGCGTGGCGCCCTGCTCCAGCAGGCCGCGGGCATAGCCGCCCGCGCCGAAGGTGCCGTCGACCCAGGTGCCCCCGACAGGCGCAACGGCCCGCAACAGCGGGCCAAGCAGGACGGGGATATGCGGATCGGGCACCATCTATCCCTCCTCCCTCGCGCCTTCCCTGGCCGCCGGGGCCAGCAGCGACAGCGGATCGGCGCCGGGCTCCAGATCGGGGACGCGGGCTTCCAGCGCGCGCTCTTCCTCGGCATAGGCTTCGGGGGTCCAGACCTTCAGGCTGTCGCCGGCCGAGATGAAGAAGGCGCTGTCGGTCAGGCCGATCTTCTCGCGCAGCTTCTGCGGCAGGACCAGGCGGCCGTCGCCGTCGATCTCGGCCTCGTCGGCATGGCCCTGATAGATGTTTTCCAGCAGGTTGCGCTCGGCCGAGCCGCGCGGCATCCTGGCGATGCCGTCCTCGATCTCTTCCATGGCGTCGATGGTGAAGAGTTGCAGCCAGTTCCAGTTGCGGGTGCCGTAGACGATGACCAGTTGCGCACGCTTGCCGGCCTGCCAGTCGGGATCGGAGGCTTCAAAGACGCGGCGGAACTTGGCCGGGATGGAAACGCGGCCCTTCGCGTCCACCTTGACCTCTTCCGACCCTCTGAACCGGCGTGCCAACGGCGCGCCCTCCTTTCACTGTCCCGGCCTTTTCGGTTTGCCCGAAAAGGAAAGGGCGGATCGGGCTGCTGCCACTGCCCGATCCGCCGCCCTCGTTCCCATCTCTGGGCCCCGTAGTTTCGGGGATCGCGCCCTGCGTTCCGCGCCACCTGGGGGAGGTGCTGCTCGCGCGCCGCAGAGGCCGTTTTCGGAAGCGGGTTGCCTGTATGAAGCCTGCTTGTCGCCTTGGGGTCTTGCTGCCCCTCATGCCCGTCTCCGTGAGGAAGGGATGCCATGGGAATTTATGGGAGGCAATGGATTTCTGGCCGGACGCGATGGGATCGGCGGCGCTCCGCGTGTGAACGCGGCGCGAACAAATTCACACCGCCGCGATTCGTCGGGAAGGTATCGGGGGTAGAGACTGCCGCGACCACTACATCTGGTATTTCTACAACTGTGGCAAATAAATCCCAGGAATTCCCAGAATCGACATCGGCGCCCGCAAGGGGCGCCGATTCCGCCGCAAGCGGCTCTCTGTCTCTGCGTAGTTCTGCCTATATCACGGGGCCTCACGGCGCGGTGATTCGTAGCCGAGCCCGTTTTCCCGTGAATTCCCGGTCCACGTTCCCGCGCTTTCCCAGACGCGGGACGCCGGCCGCAGAATCAGGCCATGCCGCCGCCGATCATCCGATCGGCCAGTCTGGCGAAGGCATCGGCCACCGGCCCCTCGCCGGCCGCGACGGGCGTGCCGGCATCCCCGGCCAGCCGCACCTCGAGGTTCAGGGGAATCTCGCCCAGGAAGGGCAGGTTCAGCTTGGCGGCCTCGGCCGCGACGCCGCCATGGCCGAAGAGATGCGCCTCGTGTCCGCAATTCGGGCAGATATAGGTGGACATGTTCTCGACCAGCCCCAGCACCGGGGTCTTGAGCTTGTCGAACATGTCGATGGCGCGGCGGGCGTCGATCAGCGCCACGTCCTGCGGCGTCGAGACGATGATCGCCCCCGTCACCTGCGCCTTCTGGCACAGCGACAGCTGCACGTCCCCGGTTCCGGGCGGCAGATCCACAAGCAGCACGTCCAACTCGCCCCATTTCACCTGGTTCAGCATCTGCTGCAACGCGCCCATCAGCATCGGGCCGCGCCAGACCACGGCCTCGCCTTCCTTCATCATCAGCCCCAGCGACATGACGGTGACGCCATGGGCGTGCAGCGGCTGGATCATCTCGCCGTCGTTGGTCAGGCGCTGCCCGCCCAAGCCCAGCATCCGCGGCTGCGAGGGACCGTATATATCGGCGTCCAGCAACCCGACCCGGCGCCCCTTGCGCGCCAGCGCCACGGCGAGGTTCGAGGTCAGGGTCGATTTCCCCACCCCGCCCTTGCCCGAGCCGATGGCGACGATCCGGGCCACGCCGCTGACCGGCGCCGGCCCGGCCTGGGGCGTCGGATGGCGGCCGATGGTCAGATTCGGCGGCGGCGCCGCGGCGGCACCCGAGCGGGCCGTGACCTGCGGCTGCGCCCCGCGCGGCCCGGCGGGGGCGGTGGTGACGATCTGCACCTTCTCGACCCCCGGCAGGGCCGACAGCAGGCGCTGCGCCTCGGCCTCGACGGGCGCCAATTCGCGCGCGCCGGCGGCGTCGGCCGCCTCGATGACGAATCGGACCACGCCCGATTCCACGTTCAGAGCCCGCACCATATCGCGCGAAACCAGGGTTCCACCCCCGGGGAGCGCGATCCGCGCCAGCTCGTCGAGCACACGTTCCCGTGAAATCGTCATGGCAACCCCCTTTTGCAGCCGCGGCAGAATGGCAATTCGGGCCGGGCTCGGCAAGCAGGGACAAACGCACATTCAGACCTAAGTGGCTGTGACCCCGCGTAAAATACGACCATTCCGCTCGCGCATCGCCGCCAACCTTGTAAAAATGGCTGAAAATTTTAAGAAATATTAACGATTTGCGACAGGGTTCCCTGATCAGCCATGCCGTTTCTGCATAGCAGCATAGCGCCATCGTGCATTGTGCAGTTGCAGCAAACGCGCCATGTTGGCTCTAACAGCGCACCGGGCAAGACCGCAAAGCGAAAGCAAGCGAACCCCGACGCGCCATCCGCAAGACGAAAGAGTGTATGAAATGGCTGTTCTCGATCTGATTCATGGCGGTGTCCACCGCAATACGGCCGGCAACGGCTCGATCGCGAAATTCGTGGCCGCTATCCGTGAGACCCTGGCCCGCCGTTCGGTGTATCGCCAGACCCTGCGCGAGCTGAACCAACTGTCCAACCGCGATCTGGCCGACCTCGGCCTGCACCGCGCCAACATCCCCAGCGTGGCCCGCCAGGCCGCCTACGGGACCAGATAAAGGCATAGAACACCCGACCCACTCCTCCTCCCTTGGGTCCGGGTTCAGGCGGCATCCTCCCTCCTCCTCCCTGAGGATGCCGCCGATCAGATACGATGAAGCCCCCTCCTCCCTGGGCTTCGCGTTCCGGCGGCTCCCTCTCCTCCTCCCTGGGGATGCCGCCACCCCATACGGCGGGTCCCCTCCTCCTCCCTGGGTCCCGCGGTTCCGGCGGCCGCCTCTCTCCTCCTCCCGGAGGCGCCGCCAAACCGATACGGCGAAGCCCCTCCTCCTCCCTGGGCTTCCCGGTTCCGGCGGCACCCCTCTCCTCCTCCCTGGGGGTGCCGCCAAAATGCCGCCGCAAGGCGGCACGGAATACGATGGTCCTCTCCTCCTCCCTGGGACCGTCGGATCGCGGTAATGGCGTCCTCCTCCCTGCCATTGCCGCACCCCATACGCGGCCCCTCCTCCTCCCTGGGCCAGCGTTGCGCGGCGGTGCCCCCTCCTCCTCCCTGGGCACCGCCGCTTTTCATTTCCGGGGTCGGGGTATAGGGGGAAATCATGTTGTCCTATCAGCACGCCTATCACGCCGGGAACCTGGCGGACCTGCACAAGCATGCGCTGCTGGCGTCGATGCTGGCCTATCTGACCGCCAAGCCGAAGCAGCTGTCCTATCTGGAAACCCATGCCGGGCGCGGGCTTTACGACCTGGCCGGCGCGGAATCGGAAAAGACGGGCGAGGCGGCGGCCGGCATCACCCGCGCGCTGTCCGAAAACTGGCTGCCGGCGGATCACCCCTTGCGGCAGGCGCTGGACGCGGTGCGCGCCCGCCACGGCGCCAACGCCTATCCCGGCTCGCCGCTGATCGCGCGGCATTTCCTGCGTCCGGGCGACGAGGCGCATCTGGCGGAACTGCACCCGGCCGAGCACCAGGCTCTGGCCCGGGTCGCCGGTTTCGCGCATCTGCACCGGCAGGACGGCTTCCAGATGGCGCAGGCGATATGTCCGCCCACGCCGCGGCGGGGGCTACTGCTGATCGATCCCAGCTATGAGGTCAAGGCGGACTATGACGCCATTCCGCCCCAGATCGCCAAGCTGGCGCGCAAGTGGAACGTGGGCGTGATCGCGCTATGGTATCCGGTGCTGACCGACCTGCGCCACGCGGCGATGGTCGAGACCCTGCGGCGCGATCATCCCGAAGCGCTGGTTTCGGAGGTGCGGTTCCCGCCGGCCCGACCGGGACACGGCATGGTCGGCTCGGGCATGGTCGTGCTGAACCCGCCCTACGGGCTGGACGAGGAAGCCCGGCGAATCGCGGCACTGTTCTAGCAGGCCGCCGAAAAATCACCGCGAGCGGTGCACGCTCGGCCATAAACAGAAACTTCGTCTCGAATCGTCTGAAAATGTTCTGGTCCCGGCGGGCCCTTGTCAGGCCAAGAGCGATTTTCCGTCCCGGCAAGCGCTCAGAACATTTTTTCAGCAGCGTTCTGGGGCTGCGGGGGAGGACCCGCCCTGTCCGCCTGTTCCCCCGGGCTAACCGCGCCGGAAAGAAGCCGGCCAGCGGCCAAGGCCGCGGCAAGGCGACGGTCCAGGGCGTCCTCGGGACCCCGCCCCCCCGGCCGGAAGCGCAGGCGAAAGGCGGCGAGCCGCGCCGGGTGGTCCGGATAGCCGATGCGGGTCAGGCTTTCGGCCAGCGGCCGGTCCTCGCCCGCCGGGCCGGGCCAGATCGCCAGGCCTTGCAGGGCCAGGCGCCGCCAGTCGAAGCGGGGACCGGGGTCGATCTTGCGCCCGGGCGCCAGGTCGGAATGGGCGATCACGCCCTCGGGGCCGATCGACCAGCGCGCCAGGATGCCGCGCAGCAGCCGCTCCAGCGCCGCCATCTGCGGCTCGGGAAAGGGCCTGTCGCCGGGGTTGGCCAGCTCGATGCCGATGCTGCGGGAATTCACGTCGTCGCACCCCTGCCAGGACCCCGCGCCGGCATGCCAGGCGCGGCGGTCTTCGGGAACCAGCGCCTCGGTGGCGCCGGCCTCGTCGATCAGCCAGTGCGCGCTGACCTCGGTCGCGGGGTCGCAAAGCCGGGCGCGGGCCGCGGGCGCGTCCGCCATGCCGGTGTAATGGATCACCACCAGCGCGGGGGTCTGCCCGCGCCGGTCGCCGTGATTGGGCGACAGGCTCAAAGCCGGGATTGACGATAGGGGCGCGGGTCCCAGCCGCAGACGAAGCCGTCGCCGTCCGGGTCCAGCCCGCGCGGGTCGATCACCGGCCCGCCGGCGGCGATGAAGGCGGTCTGCGCCGCGTTCACGCTGGGAAACGCCAGGCAGGCCCGCGCCGCCGCATTGGCCGAAACACCCGAGCGCGGGTATTTCGTCTGGCCCGGGTTCTGGCTTTCCTGATGCGCATAGCGCACCAGCACCGGCGTCGCGCCGCTGGCCGCAACCGGCGCCGCCGTCGCTGGCCGGGCCGTCACTGGCCGGGTCGTCACGGTCATCTGACCGGGCTTTTTCGCGGGCACCCCGGCAATCTCGGCGGCAGTCGGCGCCCGCACCGGCAGTTGCACCGGAATCGCGTCCGGAACCGGGCCGCGGCCGTGCAGCGCCTGCTCGCGCTGCTGCAGATATTCCGCATAGCGCGAGCCGTTGTGCATGGCGCTGTAATTCGGGTTCCAGCCCGTGTTCTCGCCGCAGGCAGCCAGCGCCAGCAGCGGGGCAAGGCCCAGGATCGCCAGGTTCCGCATCGGTCTCTCCCGTTTGAAGCCGGTCACCACCAGCGCGAGGGTTTCGCCGCGAAGCCTGCCGCAGATTCGAGGCTCTGCGCAAGGTTCAACAGATTGCCCTCGTCCCAGGGCCGCCCGATCAGCTGCATCCCAAGCGGCAGGCCCTGCCCGTCCAGCCCGACCGGCACCGAGATCCCGGGCAGCCCGGCCAGGTTCACCGTCACGGTGAAGACGTCGTTGAGATACATCTCGACCGGGTCCTTGCCCGCCATCTCGCCCAGGCCGAAGGCGGCGCTGGGGGTGGCGGGGGTCAGGATGGCGTCGATGCCCTCGGCGAAGGCTTGGTCGAAGTCGCGCTTGATCAGCGCGCGGACCTTGCGAGCGCGGTTGTAATAGGCGTCGTAGAAACCCGCCGACAGCACATAGGTGCCGACCATGATGCGGCGCTGCACCTCGGGGCCGAACCCCTCGGCGCGGGTCTTTTCATACATCTCGACAATGCCGTCGCCGGCGCCCAGCTTGGCGCGGCGGCCGTAGCGCACCCCGTCATAGCGCGCCAGGTTCGAGGAGGCCTCGGCCGGGGCGATGACGTAATAGGCCGGCAGCGCATATCTTGTATGCGGCAGGCTGATGTCTACAATTTCCGCGCCGGCATCGCGCAGCATCTCGGCCGCTTGACGCCAAAGCGCGTCGATCTGGTCCGACAGGCCCTCCATGCGGTATTCGCGTGGGATGCCGATCCTGCGGCCGCGGATGTCGCCGGTCAGCGCGGCCTCGTAATCGGGCACCTCACGCTCGGCACTGGTCGAATCCTTGGGATCGACCGAGGCCATGGCGCCCAGCATGATCGCCGCATCGCGCACCGATTTCGTCATCGGCCCGGCTTGGTCCAGCGAGCTGGCGAAAGCGATCACGCCCCAGCGGCTGACCCGGCCATAGGTCGGCTTCAGCCCGACGATGCCGGTAAAGGCCGCGGGCTGGCGGATCGAGCCGCCGGTGTCGGTTCCGGTCGCAGCCAGGCACAGATCCGCCGCCACCGCCGCCGCCGACCCGCCGGACGAGCCGCCGGGCGTCAGCTGACGGTCGTCCACCTTCCACGGGTTGACGACCGGGCCGTAGCAGGCGCTTTCGTTCGAGGAACCCATGGCGAATTCGTCCATGCTGAGCTTGCCCAGCATGACCGCGCCCGCGTCCCACAGATTCTGCGTCACCGTCGATTCATATTGCGGCAGAAAGCCGTCGAGGATGCGGCTGGCCGCCTGCGAGGGCACGCCCTTGGTGCAGAACAGGTCCTTGATGCCCAGAGGAATCCCGCACATGGCGGGCGCGTCGCCGGCCGCCAGCCGCTTGTCGGCATCGGCGGCCATCGCGCGCGCCTGGTCGGGCGTGCCATGGCTATAGGCGTTCAACGCGCCGGCGGCCTCGATGGCGTCCAGGCAGGCCCCGGTCAGCTCGGCCGCGGTGAAATCGCCCTTGCGCAGCCCGTCGCGGGCGGCCGAGATGGTCAGTTCGTTCAGCGCGCTCATTCCACCACCTTCGGTACGGCAAAGAAGCCCTCGCGCGCGTCGGGCGCGTTCTTCAGGATCAGGTCCTGCATCTCGCCGTCGGTGACGATATCCTGGCGGCGCTTGAGACGCATGGGCTCGACGCCGGTCATCGGCTCGACGCCATCGACATCGACCTCGTTCAGCTGTTCCATGAAATGCAGGATGCCGTTCAATTCCTGCGCCAATGCGGGCAGGTCGGCGTCCTTGACCGCAATCCGCGCCAGATGCGCGACCTTGCGGGCTTCGTCCTCGGTGATCGCCATGAGAGGCTCCTTTCGCTTGGCCGAGGGTTTACCGCCGCCGCCCGAAGGGGGCAAGCACCAGCGCAGGCGGAACTTTACCCGCGCGGCCCGGCTTGGCAGGATGCGCGCACCCAGCAGAAGGAGCCTTCGCATGAAACTGACCTGGCTTGGCCATTCCGGCTTTCGGCTTGAAATCGAGCAGGCGGTGATCCTGATCGACCCCTGGCTGTCGGGCAACCCGATGTTCCCGCAGGACCGCCGCGCCGAGGCCATCGCCGGCGCCACCCATGTCCTGATCACCCATGGCCACGGCGACCATACCGGCGACACCCTGGCCATCGCGCGCGAGCTGAAGATCCCGGTGGTGGGCATCTACGACCTGATCTCGACCTGGCAGATGCATCAGGGGATCGAGGGGATCGGCTACAACAAGGGCGGCACCGTCGATCTGGGCGGGGCCAAGGTGACGATGGTGAACGCCAGCCATTCCTCGTCCATGGAGGGCAACGAGGGCCCGATCTATGCCGGCCACGAATCGGGCTACATGATCGCGGGCGAAGGCCATGTGATCTATGTCTCGGGCGACACCGACATCATGGCCGACATGGCCTGGATGGGCGAATATCACCGCCCGGACATCGGCATCCTCTGCGCCGGCGGGCATTTCACCATGGACATGCAGCGCGCGGCCTGGGCGGCGCGCAAGTATTTCGACTTCAGGACCGTGATCCCCTGCCATTACCGCACCTTCCCGCTGCTGGCGCAGAACGCGGAAGAGTTGAAGGCCGCCCTGCCCGGCGTCGAGGTGATCGAACCCGAGGTGATGCAGCCGATCCCGATCCCGGCCCGGGGCTAGCCGCGTCGGGGGGCGGTCACAGGCCTGTCGGCTCGCGCGGGGCGAAGATCTCGACCAGCAGCGGATGGCAGCGGGCGCCGCGCCCCGAGGGACCGGCGCCGCAATCGCCGCCCGGACAGGCAGAAAGCGCACAGATCAGCTCGATCTCGGCCAGGAATTCGACATGGTCGCCGGGCTGCACCGGGCTGGGTTTGGTGAAATAGCGGCCGGTATCGCGGGTGAAGCCGCTGCATCGGAACAGGTGCAGCACATCCTGCGCCGGCAGCGCGACCGTCGCCGGCTCCTGCGCCGCTGGGGCTTTGCGCCCGCGTCCCGGCAGGGGCTGGGCGCCGCAGCAGGGCCCGGTCACGTCATGGACCGAGCCGCCCTGCGGATCGATCCCATACCAGTCCAGCGTATCGCCGGTGACGGTGGCCAGCGGGCGCGGAATCGGGCAACCCGACCACAGGCGATGGCCGCGGGTCAGGTGCATCCCGTGACGCGCCCGGGTCCGGTCGGCGCACAGCCGTTTCCGCGGATCCTCGGCCGACCACAGGTTCAGGTCGCCCACCTGCGCGCCGTGCAGGCTGGTGACGCGGAAAAAATGCTGTGCCGGAATGTGAAAGCGACGCTCGTCCCCTGCCGGCACCAGGCATTCGCCGGTCTTGCGCACCATTCCCCGGGCAGCCGCCAGCGCGGCAAGGTCGGGTTCGGGGGCGGCAGCGTTGTCCTGCGGAGGGCCGACCTCCGGCGACGGGGTTCGGTCTTGGACGGCGTCGAGGGCGATCTTGCGGCTCATCGTCCCGATCCTACCCGTTCGCCGCCGCTTGGCAACGCGCCGGATCGCCGCAGCACCGCGGCCGCCCCGGAAATGCGAGGCGCGGCCCGCAAGCCGCGCCGAGTGACCCTGGACGGGCGAGGGACCGCGAATGTCACGCGGCCAGGCGGCTGTCGGCTTTTTCCAACGGCATCGGATCGAAGCTGAAATAGCCGTACATCTGTTCCAGAACGGCCAGCGCCTGCTGTTTGGCCGCGACCCCGGCAGAACGCAGCGCGGCGGGGCGGTTCTTGCTGTCAGCGTTGGTTGTCATCTTTTGTCTCCAGAGTAGACATCAGTTGCTCCCCGCAGAAAAGATAACGCCGCACCGCAGAAAAATCCAGTTCTGCGACGCGGCGTCATTCGTATGCGATGGCATACCGGCCATGACCTGCATGCAGGTCAGACGATGCGGTCCACCATCATGTGCTTGATCGAGGCGATGGCTTTGGCCGGGTTCAGCCCCTTCGGGCAGGTGTTGGTGCAGTTCATGATGGTGTGGCAGCGATACAGCTTGAACGGGTCCTCAAGCGAATCCAGCCGCTCGCCCGTCGCCTCGTCGCGCGAATCGATGATCCAGCGATAGGCGTGCAGCAGCGCGGCCGGCCCCAGGTAGCGGTCGCCGTTCCACCAGTAGCTGGGACAGGCGGTCGAGCACGACGCGCACATCACGCATTCATAAAGCCCGTCCAGCTTCTTGCGGTCCTCGATCGACTGGCGCCATTCCTTGTCGGGGGTCGGTGTCTCGGTGATCAGATAGGGCTGCACCGAGGCGTGCTGGGCATAGAAATGCGTCAGGTCGGGGATCAGGTCCTTGACCACCGGCATATGCGGCAGCGGATAGATGTTCACGTCCTTGGAGGTCACCTCGTCGATGCCGAAGATGCAGGCGAGATGGTTGCCGCCGTCGATGTTCATCGCGCAGGAACCGCAGATGCCCTCGCGGCACGAGCGGCGGAAAGTCAGGGTCGGGTCGATCTCGTTCTTGATCTTTATCAGCGCGTCCAGGATCATCGGCCCGCATTTGTCCAGGTCGATGAAATAGGTGTCGACCCGCGGGTTTTCCCCGGTGTCCGGATCCCAGCGATAGATGTTGAAGCGGCGGACGTTCTTGGCGCCCTCGGGCTTGGGCCAGGTCTTGCCGACCCGCATGCGGCTGTTCTTGGGAAGGGTAAGTTGGACCATTGGGTGACTCTCCTGGTGGTCAGTCCGGCATCTTGCGACGGGCCGTCATGCGGTTGGCTTGGGCAAAGGGCGTCACGTCGCCCTCCAGCCCGGCTGGTCGTAGAGCGGCCGCCGGGGCATCTGGCCCGAGCGGCGCTGCACGCATTCCTGAAAGACCTGCGACGGATCGCGGCCCATGATATAGTCCGAGGACAGGCCGACCTGAACGAAGCCGCCGCGGGCGCCGTGCGAGCCGACGCCCACGCCCATCTCGGTGCGCGGCCCGCGCGCGTCGCGGGCATCGCTCATGCAGGCGCGCTCGGCCTGCTCGACGGGGATCGGCGCGCAAGCCGCCAGTCCCAGCAAGGCCGGGACCAGAAGCATCTGCGCGCCGCCGCGCATCAGGCGGTCCGCTTGGCCGCGGCCGCGGCGCCGGCGATGCATTGCGAGGTCGCCGGACGGCCGACGATGGCCGCGACGGCGCCGCTGGCATTGGCGCTGTCGGCGATGCTGGCCAGTTCGGCCGTGGTCGCGTTCGACATCACGCAATCGGTATAGGGCGCGACATTGGCGCCGGGCAGGCGCCGGGCCATCTCGCGGTTCACGACCACGCGGGCCGAGGAGCGGACGGCCGCATCCGGCGACGGCCCGGCAACCGGCGGCAGCGGAGCCGGCCCCGGCGCCATGCCCGGGTTCTGGACCACGCAGCCGGACAGGGCCAGCGCGGCGGCGGTAAGGATCAGGGGAAGACGCATCAATAAACCCTCGCTTTGGGTGCGATCTTTTTCAGGTCGATCCCGCCCTCGTCCTGGGTGGTCAGGGGGTCAAGATGAACGGGCCGATAGGCCAGTCTAACATGGTTGCCTTCGACCCAGGCAAGCGAGTGCTTGCGCCAGTTGGCATCATCCCGCTCGGGCCAGTCCTCATGCGCATGGGCGCCGCGGCTTTCCTTGCGCGCCTCGGCCGCGACGATGGTGGCCAGGGCGTTCGGCATCAGGTTGGTCAGCTCCAGCGTCTCCATCAGGTCGCTGTTCCAGATCAGGCTGCGGTCGGTGACCTTGACGTCGTTCAGCTTGGCGGCGATCGCCTCCATCTTCTGGGCGCCCTCGGCCAAGGTCTTGTCGGTGCGGAACACCGCCGCGTCGGCCTGCATGGTGCGCTGCATTTCCAGCCGCAGTTCCGCCGTCGGCACCGAGCCGTTGGCGTTGCGGATGCGGTCGAAGCGGTCGAGGATCGCGTCCACCGCCGGCTTGTTCACCAGCGGGATCGGCGCGGCGCGGTCGACCACCTCGGCCGCGCGGATCGCCGCGGCCCGGCCGAAGACCACGAGGTCGATCAGCGAGTTCGAGCCCAGACGGTTCGCGCCATGGACCGAGGCGCAGCCGGCCTCGCCCACCGCCATCAGGCCGGGGAAGACCGCGTCCGGGTTTTCCTCGGTCGGGTTCAGCACCTCGCCCCAATAGTTGGTCGGGATGCCGCCCATGTTGTAATGCACGGTCGGCAGGATCGGGATCGGCTCGCGCGTCACATCCACGCCGGCGAAGATGCGGGCGGATTCGCTGATCCCCGGCAGGCGCTCGGCCAGGCTTTCCGGCGGCAAGTGCTGCAGGTTCAGGAACATGTGGTCCTTGTGCTCGCCCACGCCGCGGCCCTCGCGGATCTCCAGCGTGATGCAGCGCGACACCACATCGCGCGAGGCCAGGTCCTTGTAGGTCGGGGCATAGCGTTCCATGAACCGCTCGCCTTCCGAGTTGGTCAGGTAGCCGCCCTCGCCGCGCGCGCCCTCGGTGATCAGGCAGCCCGAGCCGTAGATGCCGGTCGGGTGGAACTGCACGAATTCCATGTCCTGCAAGGGCAGGCCCGCGCGCGCCACCATGCCGCCGCCGTCGCCGGTGCAGGTATGGGCCGAGGTCGCGCTGAAATAGGCGCGGCCATAGCCGCCGGTCGCCAGCACCACCATCTTGGCGTTGAAGACATGCATGGTGCCGTCGTCCAGCTTCCAGCAGACCACGCCGGTGCAGGCGCCGTCGGTGATCACCAGATCCAGCGCGAAATATTCGATGAAGAACTCGGCCTTTTCCTTCAGCGACTGGCCGTAAAGCGTGTGCAGGATGGCGTGGCCGGTGCGGTCGGCGGCGGCGCAGGTGCGCTGCACCGGCGGGCCCTCGCCGAATTCGGTGGTGTGGCCGCCGAAGGGGCGCTGGTAGATCTTGCCCTCTTCGGTGCGGCTGAACGGGACGCCGTAATGCTCCAGTTCATAGACCGCCTTCGGGGCCTCGCGCGCCAGGTATTCCATGGCGTCGGTGTCGCCCAGCCAGTCCGAGCCCTTGACGGTGTCATACATGTGCCACTGCCAGTTGTCGGGGCCCATGTTCGACAGGCTGGCGGCGATGCCGCCCTGGGCCGCGACGGTATGCGAGCGGGTCGGGAACACCTTGGTCACGCAGGCGGTGCGCAGCCCCTGCTCGGCCATGCCCAGCGTCGCGCGCAGGCCCGCGCCGCCGGCGCCGACCACCACGACATCGTAATCATGCGTATGGATCTTGTAATCAGCCATGGCGGAACCTCAAAGCACGACGATCGCGCCCAGACCCATGCGGGCCAGCGCGTAGACGGCGCAGGCGACGACCGCCCAGCCGAAGATGACGGAGAAGATGATCGCGCCCTTGCGCACGGCACCGTGGAAATAGTCGTCGATCATGATGCGGGTGCCCTTGATGAAATGCACCATGCCCACGATGACGAACAGCGCGGTGATCAGCGCCGGCAGCGGCCGGCCGAAATAGGCGACCAGTTCGGGATGCGGCAGGCCGATGGCGCGGGCGACGACGATCATGAACAGCGGCGTCAGCACGGTCAGCGCGACGGCGGAAACGGTCATGGCCCAGTGGTGCTGGGTGCCCTCATGGGCGGAACCCAGCCCCTCGGCGGCTTTCAGCGGAGTGATATAGCGCATGGTCCCGGCCCTCAGAAAGCGAAGAAGATGATCAGGGTCAGCACCGCCAGCACCACCGAGCCGGCGATGATCGCCTGGCTGGACTTGCGGGCCTCGTCGATCTCGAGCCCGTAGCCGGCGTCGTAGAACAGGTGCCGCAGCCCGGCGAGCAGGTGATACCACAGCGCCCACATCGCGCCGGTCAGCACGATGAAGCCCAGCCAGGACCGCACCACCCAGTCGGCACAGGCGAAGGCGCCGGGCGAGGTGACGGCGGCGACCAGCCACCAGACGATCAGCAGGATGCCGGCCACCAGCGCGTGGCCGGTGATGCGGGTCAGGATCGAGGTGATGGCGGCGATGGGCAGGCGATAGACCTGCAGATGCGGCGACAGCGGTCTGTTGCCCCGGTTGACGTCAGCCATGATGCGCTCTCCTGCGTTCAGGGGCCCTCGGTGCGCGGCGGCTGGCGGCGAGGGCTGGCCGAGAATTTGGGTCTGTTTCTAGTCGTCTTGTCGCATCTGTCACGGGTCGAAACCAGATGAAACGCTGAATATCACAAATTTCCGGGCTTTGTGATCACGCACTTGGGTCATGTGATCACAGCCTTGCGCTCGCTAGCGCTAACGGGTGCGGCGGCCGGCGGCGCCATGCAGAATCTCCTGTAATTCCGTCTGTTTTCCTGGGTTATGGAAATCCGCTTGACGCCGCGCCCTTCCGGTGACAGTTTTCCGCTGCCCATCGGGCCGTAAGCGTCTCACGTCAGGCAACGCCTGTTGTCGATCGTGAGGATTCATCATGTCCACCATGGGCACTCTCCCTCTTCGCAAACTTCCTTCCCGCTACGCCGGGATCATCATGCCGCTGCTTCTGTCGGTGCTGATGACCTTTGTCGTCTCGGGCATTTCCACCCTGCGCATCCTCGGACCCGGGATGGCCTTCCTGCGGGCCTGGCCCTTCAACTGGGCCATGTCCTGGGCCATCGCCTTCCCGACCCTGCTGGCGGTGCTGCCGATGGTGCGGCGGCTGACCTCGGCGCTGGTGCAGCCACCGCGGCCGGCAGCCTAGGCCGGGGCCCAGGGGCCGCGCGCTGCGGCCCCGCCCGCCGACTCAGACCGGGATCAGCGCCCAATAGTCCAGATCCAGCAGAACCTCGGGGGCGTATTTCCCCTCGGCGTTCTTCAGCCTGTGATCGCCCGCACCGCCCTTGTGCGCCACCAGCCGCAGCCGCAGAGCACCGACCCCCGGCACCGCGGTTTCGGCCTTGTCCAGCACCTCGGACCAGGCGCGGACGGTGTCGCCGGCAAAGCAGGGATTGGCATGGGCGCCGCCGTTCAACGCCACGATCATCTGCGCATTGGCCAGCCCGTTGAAGGACAGCGCCCGCGCCATCGAAATCACGTGGCCGCCATAGATCAGCCGGCGGCCGTCCTCGCGCGCGGTCACGTCGAAATGCACCTTGGCGGTGTTCTGCCACAGGCGCGTGGCCAGCATATGCTCGGCCTCCTCGACGGTGACGCCGTCGACATGGTCGATGATCTCGCCCACCGCGTAGTCGCCCCAGCGATGCGGCTCGCCCGCCAGATCGAAGTCGTAATCGCTGAAATCCAGCCCCTCGGGGATCACCAGATCGGCCGGGGCCACGACCCGGGCCAGGTCGGGCACCACCGCTTCGGGCGCCGGGCTGGCGGCGTCGCGCTTGCGGACCATGACCCAGCGGACGAATTCCAGCACCACCTCGCCCACCTGGTTGATGCCACGGGTGCGGACATAGAGCACGCCGGACTTGCCGTTCGAGTTCTCCTTGAGGCCGATCACCTCGGATTCCGAACGCAGCGTATCGCCCGGCCAGACCGGCAGCAGCCAGCGGCCCTCGGCATAGCCCAGATTGGCGATGGCGTTCAGGCTGATGTCGGGGACGGTCTTGCCGAAGACGGTGTGAAAGGCGATCAGGTCGTCCATGGGGCTGCCCTCCAGCCCGCAATTCGCCGCGAAATCGTCCGAGGAATACAGCGCGTGCCGCGCCGGATAGAGCGCGTGGTAAAGCGCGCGCTCGCCCTCGGCCACCGTGCGCGGCACGGCGTGGCGGATCACCTGGCCGATGCGGTAATCCTCGAAGAAGCGGCCCGGATTGGTCTTGCTCATTGTTGTCCCAGTTTCATCTCGGGGTGGTATTCGGCGTCGATCCGTTTGGTGACCGCCTGGGCGCAGCGCATCACGCCGCGCGCGGCGTCGAAGGCATAGGCGGGGGCGCCGTGCAGTTCCCACCCTTTGGACAGCGCCGCGCTGACCTTGTGGCAGAAGGCCGAGGTGTCATCCTCGGTCAGCAGGCGATAGATCACCGGCATGGCGTCAGCCTCCGAACGGGTTGTAGCCCAGCCAGCGATGGATCAGCCCCACCACCAGCAGGACGACCAGGGCGCCGACCACCGCCATGACCTCCTTGCGGGCCGGGAACGGGCCGGCGGGCGGAGTCCAGCGCGGCTCGGCGCGGTTGATGACCGCCATCTCGACCAGCGCCCACAGCAGCAGCCCGCCGAACAGGACGAAGCTGGGCAGGTCGCCGTTCGGCAGCAGATGCGCGAAGGCCCAAAGCGCGAAGCCGGTCAGCTGCGGATGCCGCAGCCGCGCGGTGACGCGGGTCTTCATCCCGTCCGCCGCGAACAGATAGAAGGCGACCAGCACCAACAGGTTGTTGATGCCCTTCAGCGGCGCGGTGGCGCCCCACCAATACGGCCCGTCGGCCAGGCGATAGCCGAAGATCATCAGCAGCACCGACAGGCCCAGCAGCCCGGCCACGCCGCCGCGCCCCAGCCGGGTGCGCAGGCCGGGGGCCAGCCTTTTGAGCAGATGCGCGGCCCACCACAACGCCACGCCAAGGATCAGGATCAACATCTGGCTTCCTCCGCTGGATGTGAACGGTTCTCACGGACGCATCACCCTTCGAGCCGGGCGATCGCCAGCGCGCGGGCCAGGGTCTGGCGGGCGGTGGCGACATGCAGGTTCTCGACGATGCGGCCGTCGACCACGGCCACGCCCTGCCCCTGCCGCTGCGCGGCGTCGAAGGCCTCGATCTGGCGGTGGGCCAGCTTGATCTCGTCCTCGGTGGGGGCGAAGGCCCGGTTGGCGATGGCCAGCTGCGCCGGGTGGATCAGGGTCTTGCCGTCGAAGCCCATGTCGCGGCCCTGCTCGCATTCGGCGCGCAGCCCCTCGTCGTCCTTGAAGGCGTTGAACACCCCGTCCACGATCACCTTGCCATGCGCGCGCGCGGCCAGAAGGCACAGGCCGATCCCGGCCATCATCGGCAGACGGTCGGGGCGATAGCGGCTGTTCAGCTCCTTGGCGAGGTCGTTGGTGCCGACGACCATGCCCTGCAGCCGGGGATGGCCGGCGATGGCCGAGGCGTTCAGCATGCCCTTGGGCGTTTCCATCATCGCCCACAGCGGCGCGTCGGGGACCAGCGCCGCGACGCGGTCCAGGTCCTCGGGACCCTCGACCTTGGGCACCAGCAGCGCATGGGCGTGCCGGGAAAAGGTGCGGGCGAAGGCGCGGGCGTCGTCCTCGCCCCATTCGCTGTCCAGGCTGTTGATGCGCACGATCCGGGTGCGGGGGCCGTAATCCTCGCGCAGCGCCCGGCCCAGCAGGTCGCGGGCCTCTTCCTTTTCCGAGGGGACCACCGCGTCTTCGAGGTCGAAGATGATCGCATCCGCGGCAAGCGCACGGGCCTTTTCCAGCGCCCGCTCGTTGGACGCCGGAATGTAGAGGACTGAGCGATAGGGTCGGGTCATCGTGATCTCGCGTAATAATCTTGCGCGAAGCTGCCCGGAAAAGACGCGAATGGCAAGTCTTGTTTTGCCGCGCTGCGGCGTGGGCTGTGTCCCGACAGGTTTCCTCAAAACGGTAGTCGGCGTCACGGCAGCGACGGCCTGGAACCGCATACCCCAGCCGCCCGGCCGGGGGCATCGGGACCGCCGCCAGCGCTGGGCCATGGTTCTTGCCGTCTGCTCCGACCGGTTGCACCATCCGGCCGCGCCCACGGGCACGCGACAGTTTTGCACTGTTAGCGGTTGACAATGCGCAATCTTGTTTCGCGGATGCCGCCACATCTTGCGATTCCCCCACCAAAGGACTAGGCCAACCCGCGAACCGTCATGGAAATCGGAGGTTGACTCATGGCCCGACCCAAGATCGCACTCATCGGTGCGGGGCAGATCGGCGGCACGCTGGCCCATCTGGCCGCGATGAAGGAACTGGGCGATGTCGTCCTGTTCGACATTGCCGAAGGCACGCCCCAGGGCAAGGCGCTGGACATCGCGCAATCCGGCCCGTCCGAGGGTTTCGATGCCGTGATGAAGGGCGCCAACGACTATGCCGACATCGCTGGCGCCGACGTCTGCATCGTGACCGCCGGCGTGCCGAGAAAGCCCGGCATGAGCCGCGACGACCTGCTGGGCATCAACCTGAAGGTGATGAAATCGGTCGGCGAAGGCATCAAGCAGCACGCTCCGAACGCCTTCGTGATCTGCATCACCAACCCGCTGGACGCCATGGTCTGGGCGCTGCGCCAGTTCAGCGGCCTGCCGCATGAGAAGGTCGTCGGCATGGCCGGCGTGCTCGATTCGGCCCGCTTCCGGCACTTCCTGTCGCTGGAATTCGGCGTCTCGATGCGCGACGTCACCGCCTTCGTGCTGGGCGGCCACGGCGACACCATGGTGCCGCTGGCCCGCTATTCGACCGTCGCCGGCATCCCGCTGCCCGACCTGGTCAAGATGGGCTGGACCACGCAGGACAAGCTGGACGCCATCGTGCAGCGCACCCGCGACGGCGGCGCCGAGATCGTCGGCCTGCTGAAGACCGGCTCGGCCTTCTACGCGCCCGCCACCTCGGCCATCGAGATGGCCGAGGCCTATCTGAAGGACCAGAAGCGCGTGCTGCCCTGCGCCGCCTATGTGGACGGCGCCTATGGGCTGGACGGGCTCTATGTCGGCGTGCCGACCGTGATCGGCGCCGGCGGCATCGAGAAGGTGATCGACATCAAGCTGGACCACGACGAGCAGGCGATGTTCGACAAATCGGTCGACGCGGTCCGCGGCCTGGTCGCGGCCTGCAAGGGCATCGACGCCTCGCTGGCCTGATCCCGCGCCGGATCGGAGTTCGAAAGCCCCGCGGAGCGATCCGCGGGGTTTTTTCATGTCGCGCCCGGCGCGACCGGCTGATCGCGGTTCAGCGACCGCGTCCTGCGTGCGCAAGATGGGTGTGCGGCACGCCGACTCTGCTTGCGGTAACAGCCGAGGCATTTGCGATCACAGCCTCAAGAGGTGTGATCACAAATCCGCAAAAGCGGCCGATTTTACGCAAATCGCGACGCATAATGCTTTGGCCGCCCCGGCGGATGTGCCACAAGCCCGCCAACCGACCACTGCGGGGGAACCCAGATGAATATCCATGAATACCAGGCCAAGGCGCTGCTGCGCCAATACGGCGCGCCGGTCTCGGACGGCCGGGTGGTGACGAAGGCCGACGAGGCCAAGACAGCCGCGGGCGAGCTGGACGGGCCGCTTTGGGTCGTCAAGGCGCAGATCCACGCCGGCGGCCGCGGCAAGGGCCATTTCAAGGAAGCCGCCGCCGGTGAGAAGGGCGGCGTCCGCCTGGCGAAATCGGTCAGCGAGGCCGAGGAACTGACCCGCCAGATGCTGGGCCGCACCCTGGTCACACACCAGACCGGCGAGACCGGCAAGCAGGTGAACCGCATCTATATCGAGGACGGCAGCGACATCGAGCGCGAGCTGTATCTGGCCCTGCTGGTCGACCGCGGCACCTCGCGCGTCAGCTTCGTCGCCTCGACCGAAGGCGGCATGGACATCGAAGAGGTCGCGGCCTCGACGCCCGAAAAGATCGAGACCTTCAGCGTCGATCCCGCCTCGGGCCTGTCGGACTTCCACGGCCGCCGCGTGGCCTTTGCGCTGGGTCTGACCGGCGGCCAGGTCAAGCAATGCGTCCAGCTGGTCCGGAACCTGTATCGCATGTTCATCGAGAAGGACATGGAGATGCTGGAGATCAACCCGCTGATCGTGATGAAGGACGGCAACCTCAAGGCGCTGGACGCCAAGATGGGCTTCGACAACAACGCGCTTTATCGCCAGCCCGACATCATGGCGCTGCGCGACGAGACCGAGGAAGACCCGAAGGAACTGGCCGCGTCGAAGTTCGACCTGAACTACATCGCGCTGGACGGCGAGATCGGCTGCATGGTGAACGGCGCGGGCCTGGCCATGGCGACCATGGACATCATCAAGCTGTTCGGCGCCGAGCCGGCGAACTTCCTGGACGTCGGCGGCGGCGCGACCAAGGAAAAGGTCACCGAGGCGTTCAAGATCATCACCTCGGACCCGAACGTGAAGGGCATCCTGGTCAATATCTTCGGCGGCATCATGCGCTGCGACATCATCGCGGAAGGCATCATCGCCGCCGTGAAAGAGGTCGGCCTGCAAGTCCCGCTGGTCGTGCGTCTGGAAGGCACCAACGTCGAGCTGGGCAAAGAGATCATCAGCGAGTCGGGCCTGAACGTCATCGCGGCGGACGATCTGTCGGATGCGGCGCAGAAGATCGTGAAAGCGGTGAAGGGCTGACCGCAATGGTTGACAAGTGTTTTCTGCGTACACCATTTGCTGTGACAACCTACCTCAAGGCTTCATCTCAGGAGGAGCCTGCTTCGGACGTCGATTATGCGACGCTGGAAGAGGCTAGCGCAGCTTTCCATGCAGCAAAGAAGGACCCCAATGTCTTTGCTTATCTTTTAGAAATTGGTGTTTTTGCGGACAACAAAGACAACCTGAAAGTTGACCATATGGTCTTCGACACCAACGACTTTGACTGGTGGCGAAGCGTTTCACCTCTCAACAGGCTTGGCTCACGCGGATTCGGACGCCCCACAAATCACGGGGATTACGCGGTCGAATACAAGCCTGTCGCAGAACTCAACTGGAGGCTTTAATGGCCGTTCTCGTCAACAAAGACACCAAAGTCATCTGCCAGGGCATCACCGGCTCGCAAGGCACCTTCCACACCGAACAGGCGATCGCCTACGGCACCAAGATGGTCGGCGGCGTGACGCCCGGCAAGGGCGGCAGCGAACACCTGGGCCTGCCGGTCTTCAACTCGGTCCACGAGGCCGTCGCGAAAACCGGCGCCAACGCGACCGCGATCTATGTGCCGCCGCCCTTCGCGGCCGACTCGATCCTGGAAGCCATCGACGCCGAGATCCCGCTGATCGTCGCCATCACCGAGGGCATCCCGGTCCTCGACATGATGAAGGTCAAGCGCGCGCTGCAAGGTTCGAAATCGCTGCTGATCGGGCCGAACTGCCCCGGCATCATGACGCCCGACGAATGCAAGATCGGCATCATGCCCGGCAGCATCTTCAAGCGCGGCTCGGTCGGCGTCGTGTCGCGCTCGGGCACGCTGACCTATGAGGCGGTGAAGCAGACCTCGGACGTGGGCCTCGGCCAGTCCTCGGCCGTCGGCATCGGCGGCGACCCGATCAAGGGCATGGAGCATATCGACGTGCTGCGCATGTTCCTGGACGACCCCGAGACCGAGTCGATCATCATGATCGGCGAGATCGGCGGCTCGGCCGAGGAAGAGGCCGCCGAGTTCCTGGCCGAGCAGAAGCGCAAGGGCAAGTGGAAGCCGACCGCCGGCTTCATCGCCGGCCGCACCGCGCCGAAGGGCCGCCGCATGGGTCATGCCGGCGCCATCGTCTCGGGCGGCAAGGGCGACGCGGAATCCAAGATCGAGGCCATGAAATCGGCCGGGATCGTGGTCGCCGACAGCCCGGCAGGCCTGGGCGAAGCCGTGCTGAAGGCTCTCGGCCGGTAACATCATTGTAAGACTTTTGACTTAGGCGTGGTCCCTGCCTACCTTCGGGGGGCCGCGCCGAAACCCCCAAGCCAGGTGCCACAGTGGACCGCCCCCGTCGCCAGACCGCTTTTCCGCCCACCCAGGCCCGGCCCTGCCGCCAGCGCGCCGGACAGCGCCTTTCCCGCCCCGGCGGCCGGAGGCGGGAATGACCCGCCCCCCTGCCCCGCCCGATGGACAGGCTGTGGCGCCCCTGCCGCCGGACTCGCCCGCTCCGATCCGGGCCGAAAGCTGGGCACTTTGCGTTGCGACCTATAACCGTGGCGACATGCTGGCCGCTTGCGTGCGCCATGCATTGCAATCGACCCTGCCGCCAACGGAGATCGTCATCGTTGATGCCAGCGACGACTGGCAACAGACCCGGAGCGGGATCGAGGCGGTGATCGCGGAAACGCGCGCCTGTTCGCTGCATTACGAGCCGGCGCGGCGCAAATCCGCCAGCGCGCAGCGCAATCAGGCCATCGCGCTGGCCTCGGCCGACATCCTGTTCCTGATCGACGACGACGCCATGCTGCATCCCCAGACGGCCGGGCGGATCATGGACTATTACCGCGCCGATTCGCAGCAGCGGATCGTGGCGATTTCCTGCTGCAACACCCCCCTGCAGGCAACGACCGAAGCGGTCGGCGATCTCAAGCAGACGAACCGGGCCGGGGCGCTGATTTCGGGCCGGCCACCTGCCGTGCAGCGCCTGATCGACGGCTTGCTGCGGCATGCCCTGATGATCCCGGCCGACCAGCGTTTCGTCCGCTACGACAGCCCCGGCAGGCGCTGGCAGGGCGACACCGCGCTGCCCGAGGGCTTGGGCCGCGTCGATTTCATCGTCGGCTTCGCCATGACCGTGCGGCGCCGGGTGGCGCTGAGCGAACCCTTCGACGACGGTCTGGTCGGCAGTTCCATCGCCGAGGACCTGGATGCGAGCTATCGCTATGGCCGCCACGGCGTCCTTGCCTTCGCCCCCGATGCGCCCATTCATCACCTCGAGGCGGCGGCAGGCCGCGACCGGCGCCGGGTGAACACGGCGCTGGCGCTGCTGAACATCGCCTATTTCGTCCGCCGCAACTCGGACCGGCAGAGCCGCGATTTCGCCCGCTACGGCCTGTGGTATCTGCGCATGCTGCTGGCCGAACTGCCCAAGGACCTGGCCGGCGGCCGCTGGAGCCTGCCGCAGGTGCGCGGCGCCCTGCTGGCCGGGCGCAACCTGCCCGCCCTGCTGCGCCAGCCGCGGGCCGGGCTGCCGGAATGGTATCAGGACCGACAGACAAGGCTGATGACCGGCGCGCAGCCCGGCCGCGGCCAGAACCACACGACCGCCCCTGATCCAGGCGCGAACGGATAGAATTTCCCGGAGGCAATCCAATGAACGACCAATCCCCCAACGCGGCCTTCCACGATTCAAGCTTCCTGCAAGGCCATAACGCCGCCTATGTCGAGCAGCTCTACGGCCAGTGGGCGCAGGACCCCTCGGCGGTGGACCAGGCCTGGGATGCGTTTTTCCGCAGCCTCGGCGACGAGGAGGCCGTGGTCACGCGCGAGGCCAAGGGCGCCAGCTGGCGCCGCGCCGACTGGCCGCCGATGCCGTCCGACGACACCACCGCGGCGCTGACCGGCGAATGGCCGATGCTGCCCAAGACCGAGGCCAAGGCGGCACTGGACAAGATCGCCGCCAAGGCGGGGGAAAAGGCCGTCAGCCTGACCGACGACCAACTGAAGCGCGCCGTGCTGGACAGCATCCGCGCCATCATGCTGATCCGCGCCTTCCGGATCCGCGGCCACCTGCATGCCGACCTGGACCCGCTGGGGATGCGCGAGGTGCCGGCCGACGGCGAACTGGACCCCAAGACCTACGGCTTCACCGAGGCCGACCTGGACCGGCCGATCTTCATCGACAACGTGCTGGGCCTGCAGATCGCCACGGTCCGCCAGATCACCGACCTGATGCGGCGGACCTATTGCGGCACCTTCGCCATCCAGTTCATGCATATCTCGAACCCCGAGGAAGCCGCCTGGCTGAAAGAGCGGATCGAGGGCTATGGCAAGGAGATCGCCTTCACCCGCGAAGGCCGTCGCGCCATCCTGAACAAGCTGGTCGAGGCCGAGGGCTTCGAGAAGTTCCTGCATGTCAAATACATGGGCACCAAGCGCTTCGGCCTTGACGGCGGCGAGGCGCTGATCCCGGCCATGGAGCAGATCATCAAGCGCGGCGGCGCACTGGGCGTCAAGGACGTGGTCTTCGGCATGCCGCACCGCGGCCGGCTGTCGGTGCTGGCCAACGTGCTGAACAAGCCCTATCGCGCCATCTTCCATGAATTCCAGGGCGGCAGCTACAAGCCCGAGGACGTGGACGGCTCGGGCGACGTGAAATACCACCTCGGCGCCAGCTCGGACCGCACCTTCGACGACAATACCGTGCACCTGTCGCTGACCGCAAACCCCAGCCACCTGGAAGCCGTGAACCCGGTGGTGCTGGGCAAGGTCCGCGCCAAGCAGGACCAGTTGTCCGACCAGGCGCATCGCACCGCCGTGCTGCCGATCCTGCTGCATGGCGACGCGGCCTTCGCCGGCCAGGGCATTGTCGCGGAATGCTTCCAACTTTCCGGCATCCGCGGCCACCGCACCGGCGGCACCATCCATATCGTGGTGAACAACCAGATCGGCTTTACCACGGCGCCGCATTTCAGCCGCACCTCGCCCTATCCGACCGACATCGCGCTGATGGTCGAGGCGCCGATCTTCCACGTCAACGGCGACGACCCCGAGGCGGTGGTCCATGCCGCCCGTGTGGCGACCGAGTTCCGGCAGAAGTTCCACAAGGACGTGGTCATCGACATCTTCTGCTATCGCCGCTTCGGTCACAACGAAGGCGACGAGCCGATGTTCACCAACCCGGCGATGTACAAGTCGATCAAGGGCCACAAGACCACCTTGCAGCTTTATACCGACCGGCTGGTCGCCGACGGCCTGGTTCCCGAGGGCGAGATCGAGGAGATGAAGGCCGCCTTCCAGGCGCATCTGAACGAAGAGTTCGAGATCGGCAAGAACTTCAAGCCGAACAAGGCCGACTGGCTGGACGGCAAGTGGTCGGGCCTGGCCGCCGAGGCCGAGGAATACGCCCCCGGCCAGACCGGCATCGCGCCCGAGACCCTGGCCGAGATCGGCAACGCGCTGAC
Source organism: Paracoccus aminovorans (assembly GCF_900005615.1). Taxonomy (NCBI): domain Bacteria; kingdom Pseudomonadati; phylum Pseudomonadota; class Alphaproteobacteria; order Rhodobacterales; family Paracoccaceae; genus Paracoccus; species Paracoccus aminovorans. The sequence goes on from NZ_LN832559.1 coordinate 2,586,853, forward strand.
CCGGGTGCCGGACGGGTTCGACCTGCACAAGACGGTGGGCCGGCTTCTGGACGCCAAGAAGCAGATGTTCGAGACCGGCAAGGGCTTCGACTGGGCGACGGGCGAGGCGCTGGCCTATGGCTCGCTGCTGATCGAAGGCCATCCGGTGCGGCTGTCGGGTCAGGATTCGACGCGCGGCACCTTCTCGCAGCGCCACTCGGCCTTCATCGACCAGGCCACGGAAGAGCGTTACTATCCGCTGAACCACATCCGCGGCGGACAGGCACGCTATGAGGTCACCGACTCGATGCTGTCGGAATATGCGGTGCTGGGCTTCGAATACGGCTATTCGCTGGCCGAGCCGAACACGCTGACCCTGTGGGAGGCGCAGTTCGGCGATTTCGCCAACGGCGCGCAGATCATGTTCGACCAGTTCATCAACTCGGGCGAAAAGAAATGGCTGCGCATGTCGGGCTTGGTGGTGCTGATGCCGCACGGTTACGAAGGCCAGGGGCCGGAACACAGCTCGGCCCGGCTGGAGCGCTGGCTGCAGATGTGCGCCGAGGACAACTGGATCGTGGCGAACTGCACCACGCCGGCGAACTATTTCCACATCCTGCGTCGGCAGCTGAAGCGTCCGTTCCGCAAGCCGCTGATCCTGATGACGCCGAAATCGCTGCTGCGCCACCCGCTGGCGGTGTCGAAGGCCGCGGATTTCACCACCGGATCCAGCTTCCACCGGGTGCTGTGGGATGATGCCCAAAGCGGCGACGCCCAGCTGGCGCTGAAGCCCGACAACGAGATCCGCCGCGTCGTGGTCTGCTCGGGCAAGGTCTATTACGACCTCTTGCAGGCCCGCGATGCCGCCGGTGCCGACGATGTCTATATCCTGCGGCTGGAACAGTTCTATCCCTTCCCGGCCCAGGCGATGTCGAAGGAACTGGAGCGGTTCAAGGACGCCGAGGTGGTTTGGTGCCAGGAAGAGCCCAAGAACATGGGCGGCTGGACCTTCGTCGAGCCGAACATCGAATGGGTGCTGTCGCGCATCGGCGCCAGGCACGGGCGCGCGCGCTACGTCGGCCGCGCCGCCTCGGCCTCGCCGGCCACCGGCCTCGCCTCGCGCCACAAGGCCGAGCAGGAAGCGCTGGTGAACGAAGCCATCACGGTCGGTGGCTGAGATGGCTGTGGAACTTCGCGTCCCCACCTTGGGGGAATCGGTATCCGAGGCGACGGTGGCGACCTGGTTCAAGAAACCGGGCGACCGCGTCGCCGTCGATGAAATGCTGTGCGAGCTGGAAACCGACAAGGTGACGGTCGAGGTGCCCTCGCCCGTGGCCGGCAAGCTGGCCGAAATCGTCGCGCCCGAAGGCGCGGTGGTGGCGCCCAACGCCTTGCTGGCGCAGATCATGGAAAAGGGCGATGCGGGCCCCGAGGAAATGTTGCCCAAGACCGATGCGGGCACGAAAGCTCAGGAAGGACAGAAGAAGATGAGCGGAAAATCCGTCGACGTGATGGTGCCCACCCTGGGCGAAAGCGTGACCGAAGCCACGGTGGCGACCTGGTTCAAGAAGGTCGGCGACAGCGTCAAGCAGGACGAGATGCTGTGCGAGCTGGAAACCGACAAGGTCTCGGTCGAGGTCCCGGCCCCGGCCGCGGGCGTGCTGGCCGAAATCCTGGCGCCCGAGGGTGCGACGGTCGAGGCCAGCGCCCGCCTGGCGGTGATCGCCGAGGGCGCGTCCGGCGCCGCCGCCCCCGCCAAGGCCGAGCCCGAGGCGAAGAAGGCGGCAGCCGTGGAATCGCCCGGCGCCGGCCCCGAGACGCCGAAGCCCCGCGACATCGAGGACGCGCCCTCGGCCAAGAAGGCCATGGCCGAGGCCGGCATCTCGCGCGATGCGGTCGCCGGCAGCGGCCGCGACGGCCGGGTGATGAAAGAGGACGTGGCCAAGGCCGGCGCCGCGCCGGTCGCGAGTGCCGCCCCCGCCCCGGCCCAGGCGCCCCGCGCGCCCAGCTCGGCCGAGGATGCGGCGCGCGAGGAGCGGGTCAAGATGACCCGCCTGCGCGCCACCATCGCCCGCCGGCTGAAGGATGCGCAGAACACCGCCGCGATGCTGACCACCTATAACGAGGTGGACATGAAGGGCATCATGGACCTGCGCAACACCTACAAGGACGCCTTCGAGAAGAAGCACAAGGTCAAGCTGGGCTTCATGTCCTTCTTCGTGAAGGCCTGCTGCCACGCGCTGAAGGAGGTGCCCGAGGTCAATGCCGAGATCGACGGCGGCGACGTGGTCTACAAGCATTTCGTCCACATGGGCGTCGCCGTCGGCACGCCGAACGGGCTGGTGGTGCCGGTGCTGCGCGACGCCGACCGCAAGAGCTTCGCCCAGATCGAGAAGGAAATCGCCGAGCTGGGCGCCAAGGGCCGCGACGGCAAGCTGACCATGGCCGAGATGCAGGGCGGCACCTTCACCATCTCGAACGGCGGCGTCTATGGCTCGCTGATGTCCTCGCCGATCCTGAACCCACCGCAGTCCGGCATCCTGGGCATGCACAAGATCCAGGATCGCCCGGTGGTCGTGGACGGCCAGATCGTCATCCGCCCGATGATGTATCTGGCGCTGAGCTACGACCACCGCATCGTCGACGGCAAGGGCGCCGTGACCTTCCTGGTCCGCGTCAAGGAGGCGCTGGAGGATCCGCGCCGCCTGCTGATGGACCTGTGATCCAAGGGGCGCGCGGTTTTGCGCCGCGCGCCCGCCTCCCGGCACGATTGCCGGCCCCGGACGTGACGAAAGACCAGCGATGACCAAAGCTCTTGCCGCCCTTGCCCTGATCCTGCCGCTTGCCGCCTGCGGACCCGAACCGGCCCCGCAGCTGGAGGCGACGAATCTGGTTATGCTGGAGCGCAGCCGCGACGTCCTGATGAAAGGCACGCGCTCCACCACCGAGAACGTGCCGCCCGCCGTCTATCGCTTCACCTACAAGATCGCCTGCGTGGCGGACGATCAGGGCGGCACTCCGGATCAGCGCGCCGACCGGCTGATCGCCGCCGCACCCCGCGCCGCGGGTCAGGTCTATGTGCCGATCGGCTTCGGCTACCTGCGCTCGTTCGAGCTGCGCAAGCTGAACACCGTCGCCGTGCCGCAGACCCGCTGCGAGGTCCGCGACATGACCGCCACCCCGGTCGCCAGCGGTCAGGCGGCCTTCGCCGCCGCCGCGCTGCGTCTGAACGCGGTCCAGGAAATGATGGGGCGCTGAAGCCGAACAGCGGCACCGCAACCGAAACGAACTTCACAGGTTGATCCGAAGGCTGGAAAGACAAACCATGCACGGCATCGGGCGGCCCAATCCCAGCCAGACCACCCCGCCGCAGGAGAGTTCGAATGTCCCAGATGATTGCCCATTACACCGTCGCCCATTACGCCGCCTTCAAGACCGCCTTCGACAACGACGCCGAAGATCGCGGCAATAACGGCCTGTCGCTGCTGCAGCTCTGGCGCGAAAGCGACACCAGCGCCTGGGCATTGTACAATGTCGGCGATGCCAAGGCGGCCAAGGCCTATCTGGAGGGCGCCGCGGGCGTATTCAACAGCCAGGCCGGCGTCACGAGCACCGAATTCCACTATGTCGAGACCGCCTGATGGCGGCCGAGACCACCGCGCTGGCCCTGGCTGCGCTGCTGCAGGCGGCGCAGATCGGGGTGGCCGCCGCCTCGATGAACCGCGATGTGGGCGCGCGCTGGAACGCCAGCCCCCGCGACACGCAGCCCGAATTCTCGGTCCTGACCGGGCGGCTGCGCCGCGCGGTCGACAACCATTTCCAGGGGCTGATCCTCTTCACCATCGCCGTGCTGCTGGTGATGCTCTCGGACGCCGGCAATGCCCTGACCACGCTTTGCGCCTGGCTCTATCTGCTGGCGCGCATGTTTTACGTCCCCGCCTATGCCTTCGGCTGGTCGCCCTGGCGCTCGCTGATCTGGGCGGTCGGATTTATCGCCACCATGGTGATGATCGTCACCAGCCTGTTCACATGAACCGCACCGGCGCGAAGCGGCGCCGGGAACAAGGAGACCCGAATGTCCACCTATGACCTGATCGTGATCGGCGCCGGCCCCGGCGGCTATGTCTGCGCGATCCGCGCCGCCCAGCTGGGCCTGAAGGTCGCCTGCGTCGAGGGGCGCGAGACGCTGGGCGGAACCTGCCTGAACGTCGGCTGCATCCCGTCCAAGGCGCTGCTGCACGCCAGCCACATGCTGCACGAGACGCATGAGAACTTCGCCAGGATGGGCCTGGTGAACGCCCATGTCGAGGTCGATTGGGACAAGATGCAGGGCTACAAGGCCGAGACGGTCGGCGGCAACACCAAGGGCATCGAGTTCCTGTTCAAGAAGAACAAGATCGACTGGCTGAAGGGCTGGGCCAGCATCGAGGCGCCCGGCAAGGTCAAGGTCGGCGACACCACGCATGAGACGAAGAACATCGTCATCGCCACCGGCTCGGAACCCGCCAGCCTGAAGGAGGTCGAGGTCGACAATGCCGCCGGCGTGGTGGTCGATTCCACCGGCGCGCTGGCGCTGCCGAAGATCCCGAAGTCGATGGTGGTGATCGGCGCCGGCGTGATCGGGCTGGAGCTCGGCTCGGTCTATGCGCGGCTTGGCGCCGAGGTGACGGTGGTCGAATTCCTGGACGTCATCACCCCCGGCATGGACGGCGAGGTGCAGAAGCAGTTCCAGAAGATCCTGGCCAAGCAGGGGCTGAAATTCGTCCTTGGTGCCGCCGTATCCGAGGTCGAGGTCGAAAACGGCCTGGCCGAGGTCGAATACACGCTGCGCAAGGACGACAGCAAGCACGAGATCAAGGCCGAATGCGTTCTGGTCGCCACCGGCCGCCGGCCCTATGTCGCGGGCCTCGGCCTCGACGCGGTGGGCGTGGCGCTGACCGATCGCGGCTTCGTCCAGGTGGACAAGAACTGGCAGACCAATGTCCCCGGCATCTACGCCATCGGCGACGCGGTGCCCGGCCCGATGCTGGCCCACAAGGCCGAGGACGAGGGCATGGCGGTCGCCGAGGTCATCGCCGGCAAGCACGGCCATGTGAACTACGACGTGATCCCTGGCGTGATCTACACCACGCCCGAGGTCGCCAGCGTCGGCCTGACCGAGGAAGCCGCCAGGGAAACCGGCCGCAAGATCAAGGTCGGCAAGTTCCCCTTCATGGGCAATGCCCGCGCCAAGGCGCTGTTCCAGGCCGACGGCTTCGTCAAGCTGATCGCCGATGCCGATACCGACCGGGTGCTGGGCTGCCACATCATCGGCCCGAACGCCGGCGAGATGATCCACGAGGTCTGCGTGGCGATGGAATTCGGCGCCTCGGCCCAGGACATCGCCCTGACCTGCCACGCGCATCCGACCTGCTCGGAAGCGGTGCGCGAAGCGGCGCTGGCCTGCGGCGACGGCGCGATTCACGCCTGATCGGCGGATCGCCACCGAAACCGCCGCCGCACTGCGGCGAGAATCCGCCGATGGGCCGCCCCAAGCCGGGCGGCCCGCTCTTTTGAATTCCCCGACTCTCGTGCCTGTGGCTAATCCTTTGGTCAACCACAAGACGAGGGCAGTGATGAAATCCTTGATCGGGCTTTTGGCCCTGAGCGGCGTTCTGGCCGTCAGTGCCTGCGGCGACAACCGGGTCGATCCCGACCGCCGCTATCTGGTCGAGCCGCGCGCCACCGCCGCCGAGACCGTCGGCCTGCACGCCAACGAAACGCCGGAACTGCGCCGCCTGATCAACAAATACGCCGCCGAGTATCAGGTTCCCGTCGATCTGGTGCATCGCGTCATCATCCGCGAATCGCGCCACCGCCCCGGCGCCCGTAACGGCCCCTATTACGGGCTGATGCAGATGCTGCCGGCCACCGCGCGCGGCATGGGCTACCAGGGCGGCGCCTCGGGCCTGCTGGATGCCGAGACCAACCTGAAATACGGCGTCAAATACCTGCGCGGCGCCTATATGGTCGCCGGCGGCAATTACGACAATGCCGTGAAATGGTATTCGCGCGGCTATTACTACGAGGCCAAGAAGAAGGGCCTGCTGGAAGAAACCGGCCTGCGCTGAAGGCAGCCCGACCCGACCGACTGGGCCCGCCGCAAGGCGGGCTTTTTCGTTGCGGGTTGCGATCCGCGCTTCGGAACGCAATCGACCCCTGCAACCTGCCAAGGCCCGAGTCCGGCCTGCGCTAGCCGATCCCTCCCCTGCGTCGTGCATGGGCCTTGGCTGCCAGCGCATCTGACGCGTTCAATCGAAGCGGCAGGCGGGCAGCGCGTGCCACCTCTGCCCGGGTCACGCCGATATCGTCCAGAATCTGGTCGTCCAGGCGGAGCAGGTTCAGGAACGCATCGCGCCTCTCCCTGTCCCGACGATTGGTTTCAAACCGACCCCGCAGCCGTGCCATCGCGGCGCGCAAGGCAGTCCCGATCCACGGACTGCGCAAGGGCGGGTTCATGGTGCAGATTTCCTTGGCCATCCTAACCTCCTTTGTTCAGGTCAGGCTGGCATGGCGATATTCTTCAATACAGCGCATAGTTCTTAGTGTATCATTCAGGAAAATTGATCGCGATGCGCCCATGCAACCACAGCAGAACAACCTTCTTGAGACCGACCTTCTGAAGACATTCGTGACCATCTCCGAGACCGGGAACTTCACGGTCGCGGCGAAACGGGTGTTCCGAACCCCCTCGGCGGTCAGCATGCAGATCAGGCGGCTTGAGGATCAGCTGGGCCGCGCCCTGTTCGTCCGGCATCCGCGCCATGTGACGCTGACCGCGGACGGCGAGGCATTTCTCGTGCATGCCAAGGACATCCTGCGCATCAATGACGAGGCTCTGTCCCGCTTTCGGGTGCCGCAGCTTGAAGGCCGGGTCCGGTTCGGCGCCCCCGACGATTTCGGCGTGCGCTATCTTCCCGCGATCCTGTCACGCTTCGCCGCGACCCATCCCCTTGTCGAGGTCGAGGTCTTTCTGTCGACCAGCGTGAACCTGGCCCGGCGGTTCGAGGCGGCAGAGATCGACATGATCCTGACCGTCTCGGCCCAATCCGCGCCGGCGCCGGGAGAGGTCATTCATTCGGAGCCACTCGTCTGGGTCGGTGCCCGCGACGGCATGGCGTTCTGCAGGACCCCCGTGCCGCTCGCCCTGTCCTCGCATGGATGCCCCTGGCGGGCGGCGGCCCTGGCCGCGCTCGACAAGGCCGGTCGCCGCTACAGGATCGCCTATACGTCGGAGGCCGCCGCCGGCCAGCTGGCGGCGGTCATGGCCGATCTGGCGATCGCGCCTTTGCCGGTCAGCCTGGTGGACGAACAGCATCGGCGGCTGACGGAAAAGGACGGCTTCGGCGCGATCGGTTCCTATCAGCTGAGGCTTCAGAAAAACCCCGATATCGGCTCGGCGGCGCAGGCTTTCGCGGATCATGTGCGCGAGAGCTTTGGCCGGCACGAATGACCGGGCGCAAAGCCCCCTATCCCAGCCGCCGCTGATACCGGATGAAGGGCGAGCGTTGCGCAACCCGGTCGTAAAGCATCCGCCCCGGATAATTGTCCTCGGCCGTCAGCCAATAGACGAAGGGCACGCCCCGGGCATCCGCCGCCGCATAGACCGCCTCGATCAGCGCCCGCGCCACGCCCCGGCCGCGCGCCTGCGGGTCGGTGAACAGATCCTGCAGATAGCACACGCCCTCGTCCCGCCACAGGTTCGGGTGAAAGACGTAATGCACCAGCCCCAGCAGCCGCGCGCCATCGGCATGGACAAGCCCGTGGAAATCCCCTGCCTGGCCCGACAACAACCGCGCAAAAGCCTTGTCATAGAACCCGGCCGGACGGTCGTGAAAGCCGTAGAACGCCTGGTAGCCCTGGTAGAGCCGCTGCCATTCCAGCCGGTCCTCGGGGCGCAGCTCGCGGATCATCGCCGCCCCTTCAGCGCTGGCGACGGGCCATGAAGGCCAGCCGCTCGAACAACGCCACGTCCTGTTCGTTCTTCAAGAGCGCGCCATGCAGCCTGGGCAGCATCTCGCCCGCCGGGCGGGCCAGATCCTCGGGCGACAGGTCCTCGGCCAGGATCAGCTTCAGCCAATCCAGAAGCTCGCTGGTCGAGGGCTTCTTCTTCAGCCCCTGAACCTCGCGCAGGTCGAAGAACTGGCGCAAGGCCTCGTCCAGCAGCCGCGGCTTCAGCCCCGGATGATGCACCGCGACGATCTTCTTCAGCGTCTCGGCGTCGGGAAAGCGGATGTAGTGGAAGAAGCAGCGCCGCAGGAACGCGTCCGGCAGCTCCTTTTCATTGTTCGAGGTGATGATGACCACCGGCCGATGCCGGGCCACCACCGTCTCGCCGGTCTCGTAGACATGGAACTCCATGCGGTCGAGTTCCTGCAGCAGGTCGTTCGGGAACTCGATGTCGGCCTTGTCGATCTCGTCGATCAGCAGAACGACCTTGCCGGTCGCCTCGAAGGCCTGCCACAGCTTGCCCTTGCGGATGTAATTGGCGATGTCGTGGACGCGCGCCTCGCCCAGCTGGCTGTCGCGCAGGCGCGAGACGGCGTCGTATTCGTAAAGCCCCTGCTGCGCCCGCGTGGTGGATTTCACGTTCCATTCCAGCATCGGCAGGCCCAGGCTGGCGGCGACCTGCCGGGCCAGTTCGGTCTTGCCTGTGCCCGGCTCGCCCTTGACCAGCAGCGGCCGCTCCAGCGTGATCGCCGCGTTCACCGCCATCGCCAGGTCCGGCGGCGCCACATAGGTCTCGGTCGAGGAAAACTGCATCCGCCTGTCCTTTGGCCTTGGGTCCCGGCGAAACTAGCCAGCGCCCCGCCCCTTCGCAAGCCGCGGCACAACCTGACCGAAAGGGCTAGTGACAATCGCTCTGCCATACTTTATGCGGGCGCCAAGGATCGGGCATCCAGTCGCCCGGCTCCCGGAGGAACGATGAAAGCCCAGACCTTTCTGCCCGAAGATTATCGGCCCGCCGAAGACGAACCATTCATGAATGAGCGGCAGCTCGAATATTTCCGCCGCAAGCTGATCGCCTGGAAGCAGGAGCTTTTGGACCAATCCGCCGAGACGCTGGAGGGCCTGCAGGACAGCGCCCGCAACGTCCCGGACCTGGCCGACCGCGCCTCCGAGGAAACTGACCGTTCGCTGGAACTGCGCACCCGCGACCGCCAGCGCAAGCTGGTCAGCAAGATCGACAGCGCGCTGCGCCGCATCGAGACCGGCGAATACGGCTATTGCGAGATGACCGGGGAACCGATCAGCCTCAAGCGCCTCGACGCCCGCCCGATCGCCACCATGACGCTGGAAGCGCAGGAACGGCACGAGCGGCGCGAGCGCGTGCATCGCGACGACTGATCCACGGCCCCCGACGGGGGCCGCCTTCGCAAAGCGGGTCGCCATGTCCGTTCCCAGCCAGGCCCCCATCACCATCGTCGGCGCCGGCATCGCCGGCCTGACTGCCGCCTGCGCGCTGGCGCAGCGCGGCTTTGCCGTCACCGTGCTGGAACGCGCGGGCCAGCTGCGCGAGGTCGGCGCCGGCCTGCAGATCTCGCCCAACGCGGTGCGGGTGCTGGAGGCGCTGGGGCTCTGGCCGCGCTTCCGGGCGATCTCGGTCGCCTCTGAACGGGTCGAGCTCGCCGATTCCATGGGCCGCCCGGTGGCCCGGCTGGATCTCGCGCGCTATCGGCCCAAGGACCGTTTCCGGCTGGTGCACCGCGCGCGGCTGGTGGCGCTGCTGGAACAGGCCGCGCGCGAGGCCGGCGTCCGCATCGAACTGGGCCATGAGGTGACCGACCTGCCCGAGGTGCCGCTGCTGATCGGCGCCGACGGGGTCAAAAGCCGGCTGCGCCCGCTGCTGAACGGGATCGAGACGCCCTTCTTCACCGGCCAGACCGCATGGCGCGCGCTGATCCCGGCCGAGCCCGACCCGACGCCCGCCGCCCAGGTGTTCATGGGCCCGGGCCGGCATCTGGTCAGCTACCCCCTGGGCAACGGCCAGCGCAATATCGTCGCGGTCCTGGAACGTCCCGACTGGCACGACGAAGGCTGGTCGATCCCCGGCGATCCTGCGGAACTCCGCGCCGCCTTCGCCCGCTTCGGCGGCCCGGTGCCCGGATGGCTGGCGCAGGTCGATGAGGTCGGTCAATGGGGCCTCTTCCGCCACCCGGTCGCCGCGCATTGGCAGGACGGCACGCGGGCGCTGATCGGCGACGCCGCGCATCCGACCCTGCCCTTCCTCGCGCAAGGCGCGGTCATGGCGATCGAGGATGCCTGGACCCTTGCCGCCTGCCTCGCCGCCGATCCGGACCAGGCCGCGGCCCTGGCCCGCTTCGAGGCCCTGCGCAAGCCCCGCTGCCAGCGCATCATCGAGGCGGCCAATGCCAATGCCCGCAACTACCACCTGCGCGGCCCGACCCGGGCGGTGGCCCATGCCGGACTGCGCGCGGTCAACAGGCTGGCGCCGACCCGGCTGATCGAGCGTTTCGCCTGGCTCTACGACCACGACCCCACAGCGCTCTGACGACTTTCCGTTTTCCAAATACCCAACGCCAAGGCCGCCGCTCTGGCGACGGCCCCGACAAGGGCGCGGCGGCTCAGGCCGCCCGCTCCACCGCCGCGACGATGCCGTCCACCACCTCGCGCAGCACCGCCTCGTCCTCGGCCTCGGCCATGACCCGGATCAGCGGTTCGGTGCCCGACTTGCGGATCAGAACCCGGCCCTGCCCGTCCAGCCGGGCCTCGGCGCGGGCGATCTCGGCCTTGACCGCATCGACCGACAGCGGATCGGCACCCTGCGCATAACGCACGTTCTTCAGCATCTGCGGCACCGGCTCGAACTGCGCCACCAGGTCCGACGCCTGCCGGCCGCTGTCCGCCATCGCCGCCAGGAACTGCAAGCCGGCGATCAGCCCGTCGCCGGTGGTGGCGTAGTCGGTCATCACGATATGGCCCGACTGCTCGCCGCCCAGGTTGAACCCCTGGCCGCGCATGCGCTCGACCACGTAGCGGTCGCCGACGGCGGTGCGCTCCAGCCGCAAGCCGCGCCCTTGCAGGAAGCGCTCCAGCCCCAGGTTCGACATCACCGTCGCGACCAGGGCGCCGCCGCGCAGGCGGCCCTGCTCGGCCCAGCGGCCGGCCAGCAGCGCCATGATCTGGTCGCCGTCCGCCACCTGGCCCTTTTCGTCGATGATCATCACCCGGTCGGCGTCGCCGTCCAGGCTGATGCCGATGTCGGCGCCATGCTCCAGCACCGCCCGGGCGCAGGTGTCGGGATGGGTCGAGCCGACGCCGTCGTTGATGTTGTGGCCGTTGGGGCTGACCCCCAGCGGGATCACCTCGGCGCCCAGTTCCCACAGCACGTCCGGCGCGGCACGATAGGCGGCGCCGTTCGCGCAATCGACCACGACCTTCAGCCCCTCCAGCCGCTGGCCGGCCGGGAAGGTGGTCTTGGCATATTCAACATAGCGCCCGCGCCCGTCGTCGATGCGCTTGGCGCGGCCGATGTTCTGCGGCTGCGCGGGCTGGATCTCTCCGGCGACGATGCTCTCGATCTCGGCCTCGGCCTCGTCGGAAAGCTTGAAGCCGTCGGGGCCGAAGAACTTGATGCCGTTGTCATGCGCCGGGTTATGGCTGGCCGAGATCATGATGCCCACATCCGCCCGCATCGAGCGCGTGAGGAACCCCACCGCCGGCGTCGGCACCGGACCCAGCAGCAGCACGTTCATGCCGGTCGAGGTCAGCCCGGCGGTCAGCGCGTTCTCCAGCATATAGCCCGACAGCCGGGTGTCCTTGCCGATGACGACGCGGTGGTGATCCTCGCCCTGGCGGCGGAAATAGCGGCCGGCGGCGGCGCCCAGGCGCAGCGCCATCTCGGCCGTCATCGGATGGGTATTGGCGCGGCCCCGCACTCCGTCGGTGCCGAAAAGTTTCCTGCTCATCATTCCCCCTCGGTCACGGCCCGCCATAGGGCGAGGCCCTGCCTTGTTTGTGCCACGTCATGGACGCGGTGGATTTGTATGCCCTGCGCGATCCCGGCCAAAGTCACCGCCAGCGTGCCGGGTCCGCGGTCCGCCGCCGCCTCGGCCCCGCCGATGGTGCCGATGAAGCGCTTGCGCGAGATGCCCAGCAGGATGGCGCAGCCCAGCCCGTGATAGACGGAAATCCGCCGCAGGATGGCCAGATTATGCACCTGGGTCTTGCCGAAACCAATGCCCGGGTCGATCACGATCCTGTCGCGGGGAATGCCCGCGGCCTCGGCCCGGGCGATGCGCAGGGCCAGGGCATCGTAGACGTCCAGCAGCACGTCGCCATAGCTCGGATTGTCCTGCATGGTTTCGGGAATGCCCTGCGCATGCATCAGGCAGACCGGCACCCCGCTTTCCGCCACCAGCGCCGCCATGCCCGGATCGAAGTCGAAGCCCGAGACGTCGTTGACCAGGCCGGCGCCGGCCGCGAGGGCCGCCCGCGCCACCGCCGCCTTGCGCGTATCGACCGAGACCGCGGCCAGCCCTTGCGCCGCGCGGATCGCCGGCACCACGCGGGCGATCTCTTCGGCAACCGGGATCTCGCGCGCGCCGGGCCGGGTCGATTCGCCGCCGATGTCCAGGATCTCGGCCCCCTGCCCGGCCAGCAGCCGCGCCTGCTCGGCCCCGTCGTAGCGGCCGCCGTCCGAGAAACTGTCGGGCGTGGCATTGACGATGCCCATCAGCCGCGGGCGGTTCATGGACAGGCCCAGCAGATCGGCCCGCGGCGCGGTCAGCGCCGCCAGCACCTCGGGCGGGGCGCTGTCCAGCACGCGCGGCGCCTCGCCGCGGCGCAGCAGTTCGCATTGGGAAAAGCGCAGCCAGCCGCCGGCCAGTTGCCAGCGCCCGGTTTCGCAGGGGATCGGTCGGAAATAGTCGCTCATGCCCGAATTCCTAAACCGGCGGGCGGCAAGATCAAGCGGAGGACGTCACAGACGCGCCGAGGGGATGCGGAAATTCGCCGGCAGCGCCGGCGGCTCGACACCCTCGGGCAGCGCCCAGTCCAGGTGGCTGGCGCCCAGCCGCTCGGCCAGCCAGATCGCCGCCGCCTGCGGCTCGGCGGCAAGGCCGGCCACGTCGCGCAGCATCCGCGCCGGCGCCCAGACCACGGCCCGGCCCTCGGTCGCGGCCCAGTCGAGCTCGGTGCGGCTGTCGGCCACGGTCAATCCCAGCCGTCCGGCCAGCGCCCAGGCGGCCTGGTCCAGCGCCAGCAGCGCGATTTCGCGCGCATTGCCGCCCTGCGGCAGCGGCAGGCCGGGATCGTCGGGCACCAGCGCCACGCCGCCCTCGGGCAGCGACAGTTCGGCGCCGTGAAAGACGACGCGGATCGGCGCCTGGATCGTCTCGGCCGCGACGCGGGCCTGGCGGCGCACCAGCGTCACGCCCAATGCGCCCGGGATCCGGTCCAGCTTTTCCACCGCGACGCGGACCTGGGCCGCGCGCGGATGCGCCAGGATCTGCGCCGCGATCTTTTCCGCCAGCGTCTCCAGCAGGTCGTAGCGGCGATCCGCCAGCCCCGCCGCCACCGCGCCGGTCAGGATGTCATAGGACAGGATGCGGTCCACCTCGTCGTTCACGCCGACGACATGGGTGGCAAGGTCCACGTCCACGTTGAAGCGCAGCCGCTGGCGCTGGCCGCGCTCGGTCTGGAAGGCGCCGATCTCGGCCGAGACGATATAATCGCGCAGGTGGATGCGGTCTGGCTGGTCCATGGCGCCGTTCATGCAGGCAAAACGGCCTCGCCGCAAGGGACGGGGCCGCAGAATTCGCGGAAGCTTTGCGTCAGCCGCGCCGGCTCAGTTCGAGGCCATCCGCCGGTCGGAGCGATAGAAGGTATGGCTGCCGATTCGGATCGTGCGCTCGAAGCGCTTGGTCCACGAGGGCCGCACGCCGCGGGCGTGGAAATAGGTCGCGCCGTTGGTCAGGGTGCGGGGCGCACCGGCCAGCGCCGCCATGGCGATCTTCTGCACCCGGGCATAGGTGCCCTTTTCGCGGATGCGGGCGCCCTTGTTATAGGTGAACTGGCCGCGCTGGTTCACCACGCCGCAGACGGTCTTGGGGAAACGCGGATGATCGACGCGGTTCAGGATCACCTCGGCGACGGCCTGCTGGCCGGCCGAACCCTCGCCGCGGGCCTCGAAATACAGGGCCTCGGACAGGCATTGCAGGTCGCGGGTGCTGATCTGATGGGTGCCGGTCGCGGTGCGGACGGTCTTGGTCTCATAAGCGGCCTGATGCTGGGCATCGGCCAGCGCCGGAACGGCGGTCAGGGACGAAAGGGCAACGGCAACACACACGGAAACGCGCGCCAGCCATGACATTTTGAACGACATGTTGGTCCTGTTTTCGGTCCGGGCCGGGCCCGGTCAGCTGGATGGGGTCGGACCCGCCGGGGCCCTTGGCTGACCGGTAAAGGCCCGAAACCGCCGGGGCCGGGAAAGCCCACTTGCGCGTGAGGACCGGGATTCGATTGATTTTACATGATTTTGGCGGAAACCCGCCGACGCCAAAAAGGTTAACGGGCGAATTCCGGCCAAAAGCGGCCGGTCTTAGGACCCGTCGGCGGCCGCGGATTCCGCCTCTTCGCGCGCCATCAGAATCGATTCCTGCGCCGCAGCGAGACGCGCCACCGGCACCCGGAAGGGCGAGCACGACACGTAATTCACCCCGGCGCGCAAGCAGAAGGCGATCGATTCGGGATTGCCGCCATGTTCGCCGCAAACCGAGATGGTGATGCCCGGCTTGTGGCTGCGCGCGCGCTCGGCGCCGATGGCCACCAGCTCGCCCACGCCGTCCTGGTCGAGGATGTGGAACGGGTCCTCGGCATAGACGCCCTGGCTGACATAGATGCCCATGAAGCGGCCGGCGTCGTCGCGCGACAGGCCATAGGTCATCTGCGTCAGGTCGTTGGTGCCGAAGGACAGGAAGGCGGCATGTTCGGCGATGTCTCCGGCCCGCAGCGCGGCGCGCGGGGTTTCGACCATCACGCCCAGGCGATAGGCGAAATCCTTGCGGGTCTCGTTCCTGACGGCGGCGGCGACGGCGTCGATGCGGGTCTTGACCAACTCGACCTCGCGCCGGGCGCTGACCAGCGGGATCATGATCTCGGGCACCACCGGGGCGCCGTTGCGGCTGGCCAGGATGGTGGCCTCGAAGATGGCCCGGGCCTGCATGTCATAAATCTCGGGCACGGTGATGCCCAGCCGCACGCCGCGCATGCCCAGCATCGGGTTGAACTCGGACAGCGCCTCGACGCGCCGGGTCACGTCCGACAGCGGCAGGTCCAGCGATTCGGCCAGTTCGCGCATGCCCTCGCGGTCGTGGGGCAGGAATTCGTGCAGCGGCGGGTCGAACAGGCGGATGGTGACGGGCAGGCCGGCCATGATCTCGAACAGCGCCGCGAAATCGCTGCGCTGCATCGGCAGCAGGCGTTCCAGCGACAGGCGGCGATCCTCGGGCTGGCCGGCGAAGATCATCTCGCGCATGGCCGGCAGGCGCTCGTCGTCGAAGAACATGTGCTCGGTGCGGCACAGGCCGATGCCCTGCGCATTGAACATGCGGGCGGTGCGGGCGTCCTCGGGCGTGTCGGCATTGGCGCGGATCTTGATGCGGCAATGCTGGTCGGCCCATTCCAGAAGCTGGCTGAAGCTGTCGTCCAGCGCCGGCTCCAGCATTTCCGCGGCGCCGGCCAGCACCTCGCCCGAGGTGCCGTCCACGGTCACCTCCTCGCCCTCGCGGAAGATGCGGGAACCGACCTGCATGGTCCGCGCCCGCGCGTCGATCGAGATGCCGTTGGCGCCGACGATGCAGGGCAGGCCGATGCCGCGGGCGATGACGGCGGCGTGGCTGGTCATGCCGCCGCGCTCGGTCACCACGGCGACCGAGGCATGCATGCCGCGGATGTCCTCGGGCACGGTCTCGCGCCGGACCAGCACCGCCGGCTCGCCCCGCGCTTCGGCCGCCTGGGCGGCGGCGGCGGTGAAGACGATGCGGCCGGTGGCGGCGCCGGGGCTGGCGTTGATGCCGCGGGCGATGATGTCGCGCGGCGCGCGCGGATCGACCTGATGGTGCAAGAGATCCGAAAGCGCCCGCGGCTCGACCCGCATCACCGCCTCTTCGGGCGGGACGATGCCGTCGCGGGCCAGCGCCACGGCGATGCGCACGCTGGCGCGGGAATTGCGCGGCGTCCGCACCGCGTCGATGATCGACAGCCGGCTGTCCGAGACCACGAATTCGATCTGCATCTCTTCGCGCAGCCGTTCGCGGGCGGCGACGCCGAAGCGGACCAGGTCGGCAAAGACCTCGGGCGCGGCCTCTTCCAGCGAGGGGCCACGCGGGTCGCGGGTCAGGTAGAGCGTCTCGGCCCCCTCGCCCTTCGAGCGGCCCTGGCTCTGGCCCCGGAAGCGGCCGGTGATGCGCGGCATGCCGGTCACGCTGTCGATGAACTGGATGGTGCCCGAGCCGGTGACGCCCGGGCCGATGGCCAGTGCCATGTCCTGCACCACCAGCCCCAGCGGCGCGACCGGCGGCGCGCCCTTGGCCTGGCGCAGCAGCCGCGCCGTCGGCCCGTCCCAGGCCCGCGCCATGCTGCGCAGCACCTCGGCCAGCTGCCGGGCCGGGTCCTGGGGGAATTCCTCGTCGGTCTCGTCGCGATAGGCGCGCAGGGCGGCTTCCAGCCCCTCGTCCCCGTCCGAGAACATGTCCGGGTCCAGCCGGGCGACATGCACGGCATAGGATTGCACGAAGCCCAGATAGAGCGCATCGGCCGCCGCCTTGCCGCGGGTCCGGGTCAGCCGGGCATGGCAGGCGTCGTTGATGCCGACGTTCAGAACCGTGCCCGGCCCGCCCCAGGCCGGGTTGATCGCCGAGGGCCGTACGCTGACCAGCCCGTCGGCACGCTCGATGATCTGGGCGAGCCGGGTGCGGTCGGGCGTCTGGCCGGCGGCGATGGCGCGGACCGCATCGGCCGAGATCGCAAAGCTGTCCGGGACCGGCAACCCCATGCGGACCAGGCGTTGCAGGCATTTCGCGCGCCAGCCGTGGCGCGCGGTCTGTATCCCCGCCGAGGGGGTGATTTCGACGATGGCATCCGGTTCGGTCAGCGCGGTCATGGTGGCGACACATTAGGCACGCGTCCGGCCTTGCTGCAAGTGCGAAGAACGCGCGGCGCGGGTCGGGACTGCGCCCCGGTGCGGCCAGGGTCGCGTTCCCCCGGGGCATTCGGGATAAAGATGAATGCGCGGGCCCGGGCAGGCATGGGGAAGCCCGCCGCAGGGTGCTGACCGGAACGGGTGAGAATCGGTGTTTCGTCCAGCTATTTCTGGGCGAATTGGTGCTGATCACGTTTTTAGGGAATCAGTCGTTCAGCGCCTTCCGGCGGCGATGAATGCGGGCGCAGTGATCCGACCCACAAACCCAATCCAGAAGGGAGCATCGCTACCGACCGTCACACCGCCGGGCGCGCCTCATAGATCCGAGAACAGAGTGGCCGCCCCGCAGGACCGCACAGCGCGCGAGACAAGATTGCCGGGGATCGCTTGGGCTCCAGGTCCGAGCTTTGCATTTACGCAGAGCGTCCTGGTGCTCCTGGACGCGGGCGGATATCCGGGTGCCGACCCGCTTCAGGCGCTCAGTCCATACGAAGGACGTGAACTGCGCGCCCTGATCCGCGTTCATGATCCCGGGCGCACCGAAGCGGTGCCCGGCCTCGTTCAGCGCCTCGACGCAGACGTCGGCCTCCAGCAAGATCCGCCACGCCAGTGCCTTGCAGGTGAACCGGTGCATGATCGCCACCAGATAAAGAAAGCCGCGCCGCATCGGCAGGCAGGTGATGTCGGCACAGCAGAGCTGACCGGGGCGATCCACGCGCAGCCCACCCAGCAGATAGGGATAGGTCTTGTGCCCCGGCTTGCTGATGTTGGGCTGATAGATCGGCATCAAGCGCATGCGCCGCATCAGCCGCCGGATGCGCTTCTGGTTCGACCCATGCCGCTCGTTCCGCGGATGCCAGGTCCCCTGCTGAACGCCATGAAAGGGTGTCCGGGAACTGCTGCGCCGCATCAGCCCGAGGTTCTGCTCCGTCTCACCCGCAGGCTCGTGGTAGAACGACGAGCGCGAGACAGAGAGGCGGCGCCCTGATCGATGGCGCGGGATGATTTCGCTCGATTATCCCGCGCCTCACTTGCCGATCCGCGGCTTGAGCTTTCCGGACAAAAAGATCGTCGGCGACGGCCAGTTCCCCGATCTTGGCATGCCGCGACCAGATCGTTTCCTCGTCTACCTCCGCCGGCTTTCTGATGCCTCGCCCGAAGATATCCGCAGCGCCGTCCAGCAGCGATTTCTTCCACTGGCGGACCATCGTCGGGGGTACGCCGTATTCGGCCGCCAGCTCAGACACCGTGCGCTCGCCCTTCACGGCCTCCAGCGCCAAGCGGGCTTTGCACACCGCGTCATGGTTGCTGCGTTTCCGCACTCCTGATCGCCTCGTTCCTGGAGAACAGCAAACGTCAGATCGCAGCTTCCGTCACTCGCCGATTTCAAGGGAGTGGGTCAAACGGATTGGTAAATTGTCCCATCGTCGCTTATTTCGCGGGACACGATAGATGCTTCTTTAACTGTTTCTGTGGGTGTGAAGCACGCGCCCAGTGCCATCCGCGATCATCTTGCCAATGATCGTGCGCGTTCGCAACAAGCAGCGAAAGAGCCATCCCGATCTGTCCGTCTTCCGTGGATTCCAGGCATCAAGCCGGAGGACACGCCATGAGCGGATCATCGACATCACCCCGAGCGGCTCACGCTTCTTTCCGTGGTCGATATCAGGATCGCCACAAGCAGGGATCGGAAGGTCGGGCGGCCAAGCTAACCCGCGTCGTCACAATCGCAGAACGCGATGCGGACAAGAGTCTGAACGGTCTCACCCGAACCCTCGTCCCCTCGGGGGACATCTCTCCGCCGCAGCGGATCTCTCAGCCTATGTCAGCCTCCCACGATGCGGATGACCGACTGGCAATCTCATGCTCCGCCAACTGCGGCGGGGGCCACGACTTGGCTATCGCCCGTCTTCCAGATGAAGACAGTTCCCTCGACCCAGATACGATGCATCAGCACGGACATCCGGCGCGCAAGCGCGGTAACAGCCCGCTTGTGCCCGCGGTTCTTCACCAGCCGCATGCCCCACGCCTTCAACGACGACCAGCGTTTCACGCGGGTCAGCAAGATGTGTGCGGCCTCGTAGAGGGCGGCCCGCGCCATCGCGTCGCCGCTCTTGGAGACGCGCCCGTTCCAGTCGACCTCGCCAGACTGGTAGGCGCGCGGCGTCAGCCCCAGATGCGCCCCGACCGATTTGGAGCGTCGGAACCGCGACGGCACGTCGATGGTCGCACGATAGGTCAGCGCCACGATCGGGCCGACGCCGGGAACGGTCATCAGCCGGCGGCACACGTCGTCGTCACGGGCGAAGTCCATCGCCACCTTTTGCAGGTTGGCATATTCGATGGCCAGGGCGCGCCTCGCGGTCAGCATCGGATTGAGCGCCCGCATCAGCATCGCACGGCCCCCGGCGAGTTCCAGAACGCGCGCTTCGAAGTTGCGCTTGGATACCACGCCCATCTTCATACCGAAGCTTCGCAGCATGCCTCTGATCGCCAGCTCGATATCCATCAGCTTGCGCACCAGCGTCTGTCTAGCAACCAGCAGGAAGCGCAGCTCCTGTGCGGTCTGCGTCTTCACATGCACGGCGCGGAACCAGCCGGTGCGCATGATGTTGGCGATCCCGCGCGCATCGTTGCGGTCGGTCTTGTTCGGCATGGCCGACAGCGCCGCCTTGGCGTGCCGCGTCTCGATGCACACGACCGGCAGACTGGCTTCGGCCATGCCGCCGTAAAGCCATTGCGACGGAGCGCCGGCTTCAAGGCCGATCCGCTTCATCACCATGCCGCACTGCTCGAAGAACGCAACGAGGTCGCCCGGTTCGGAAGCAACCTTCGCCTCCTTCATCACGGCCCCATCAGCATCCACGATGCAGATGCTCGTCATCTCAAGGGAAACATCCAGTCCTGCAAAATAGTCCATCGTCTCTCTCCATTCCGGTTGGTGGTGGCCCGGCAAAAGCCGGTCAGATCACCGTTCACGGTATGGCAAGAGGCGCTTTCTCCACACGCGACGAGAACAGAAACAGTTACCCCAGATAACTTTATGATCTCAAGGCGGGAAACGGCAATGGATGGAGCGGGTGATGGGAATCGAACCCACGTATTCAGCTTGGAAGGCTGCTGCTCTACCATTGAGCTACACCCGCGTCGGCAATCTCTATAGGCGGGGACGGGCGGTCGCGCAAGCGGCGCGCGCTTGACGCTTGCCATGCGTCGCGGCAAGCAGGGCGGCATGATCGATGTCCGTCCCGTGGCCAATATCGTCGGCAAGCTCGTCGTCACGCTGGGGGCGGCGATGGCGCTGCCGATGCTGGTCGACTGGTGGCACGGCGACCCGCATTGGCAGATCTTCCTGGAATGCGGACTGCTGACCATGCTGGCCGGCGGCATCGTCGCGCTGGCCACCGCCCAGGCCGACAAGTCGCTGAGCATCCACCAGGTCTTTCTGCTGACCGCGATGCTGTGGCTGGTGGTGCCGGTGGCGGGGGCCCTGCCCTTCATCCTGGGCGCGCCGCATGTCGGCTTCACCGACGCCTATTTCGAGGCGATGTCGGGCGTGACCACCACCGGCACCACCGCCTTTCCCGCGCTCGACGGCCTGCCCAAGGGCACCAATCTGTGGCGGGCCTTCCTGAACTGGGCAGGGGGCCTGGGGATCATCGTCGTCGCCATGATCTTCCTGCCGGTGATGAAGGTCGGCGGCATGCAGTTCTTTCGCTCGGAGGGGTTCGACACCCTGGGCAAGATCCTGCCCCGCGCCTTCGACATCGCGCGCGAGATGACCGGGGTCTATCTCGCCATGACCGCATCCTGCATGGTGGTCTATATCCTGCTGGGCATGACGGGTTTCGACGCGCTGGTGCTGGCGTTGTCCACCTGCTCGACCGGCGGGTTCTCGAATTACGATGCCAGTTTCGCGCCCTTCATCGGGCCGGCGGAATATGCGGCGGCCTTCTTCATGATCCTGGCCTCGATCCCCTTCATCCGCATGGTGCAGCTGATCCGCGGCTCGGCCGAGCCCCTGTGGCGCGACATCCAGGTCCGGGCCTATCTGCGCTGGACCTTCTATGCCATCGCGGTGATCGTGCTCTACCGGCTGTTCTGGCTGCAGGCGCAGAACCCGCTGGACGTGATCCGCGAAACCACCTTCAACGTGATCTCGACCTTTTCCGGCACCGGCTTCGCCTCGACCGACATGATGCAATGGGGGCATTTCCCCTTCGTCATCCTGGTCATCGTCGGGCTGATCGGCGGCTGCACCGGCTCGACCTCGTGCTCGGTCAAGGTGTTCCGCTATCTGGTGCTGTTCCAGGCGGTCAAGGCGCAGCTGCGGCGGATGCAGTCGCCGCACCGGGTGTTTCCGCTGCTCTACGGCGGCCGGCCGCTGGAGGAGGACGTGGTCGATTCGGTCATGGCCTTCTTCACCCTGTTCATCCTCAGCTTCGGCCTGCTGATCGTCGGTCTGGCCCTGACCGGGCTGCACCCCAGGACGGCGCTGACCGGGGCCTGGACCGCCATCGCCAATGTCGGCGTGATCTGGGGGCCGGAGCTGACGCCGAACGGCGCCGTCACCGACCTGCCCGGCGCGGCCAAGTGGCTGATGATTCTGGGCATGTATATGGGCCGGCTGGAACTGCTGTCGGTGCTGGTGCTGTTCCTGCCCCGGTTCTGGCGCGGCTAGTCCTGCGGCACCGCCGTCGCGGGGGCGATGGCGGGCGCCTCGGGCTGTGCCTCGCCCGCAGCGGGGGCGAAACGCGCGAGGTTGTCCGAGATCTCGGCCGCCAGCCGCACCTGGTCCTCGGGGTCCGAAATCGGCCAGATCAGCACGAAGCCCTGGGCGCGGCCGTCCACCACCCGGCCCTCGGCATGGCCGATATGGGTCTGGTTGCGGCCGTCGAGGATCACGCTGCCGCGCTCGACCTTGCGCTCCGGCGCCGGCACCCAGCCCAGTGCGGTGACGAGGCCGGCGATGTCCAGCATCTCCTGCTGGCCGCCGGGCTGCGAAAACAGGATCAGCGCCGCGCCCGAGCCGTCCTTGGGGCCATAGATCGACAGCGCCCGTTCCGCGCGGTCGAATTGCAGCTTGTCCATCGGCGCGGGCAGCATCAGCCCGGTATGGGCGTCCTGCAGCTGGGTCAGCCCCATCTCGGCCCGCCATGCCTCGCGCCGGCGGATCAGCTCGGCCATGGCGGTGGCGGTGTCGGGCGAGGCGCGCAGGCGCACGATTTCCTCGGCGATGGCCTTTTGCGTCATCGGCCCGTCCTTGCCGTCGATGGCGCCCTGATAATGCCCGGCCCAGCGCAGCGCCCGCTGGATCTGCTCCAAGGGTGGCATCGGCACCGGCGCGGCATCCTCGGCCGGGGGCGCGCCGAGATCAGGCTTGGCGCCGATGATCGCAATCTCTCCCATGTCCTCGCCGGGGGACAGGAAGGCATCCTTGGGCACGGCGCCGGCATTGCGCAGGGCGCGCAGCCAGGCCTTGCCGGTCACCTCGTCCATCGGGCCGAAGGCGATGGCCGAGCGACCGTTCGGCATGGTCCACAGCCCCGCCTCGGGCAGGGTCTGCCGCCATTTTTCCAGCATCGCCTCGGCCTTGGCGCGGTCGGGACTGGATTCGAGGCGCAGGAAGAATTGCGCCGGCGGCGGTTCGGCGGCGACCGGGGTTTCGGCCTGCGGCGCGAGTTCGGGCTCGGCCGATGAGGGCGCGATCGTGGGGGCGTCCTCGCCGGCAAGATCGCCCACCACGGGCTCGGCGGCGTCGGCGGCCGGATCGGCGGCGGGCGCGGCCGGCGCGAAGGTCGAGGCGCTGCCGGGCGTGGCCGCGGGCTCGGGCGCAGTCGGGGCGGTCGCGGTTGCGCCAATGCGCGTCAGGTCGCGCCCCTCGGCCGTCGAAAGGAAGCTGTCGCCAGGCACCTTGTTCTCGGCCTTCAGCTGCTCCAGCCGCGCGGCGGCCGCTTCGCGCGGCATCGGGCCCAGCGCGATCGCCACCCAGTCGCTGCCGGCCGGGAAGGTCACCACGTCGGGAAATTGCGCGCCCCAGGCGGCGGCGGTCTGAGCGGCGGCCTCGGCGCCGCGCTTGGCCTCGATACGGATCACCACATCCTCGGCCAAAGCGGGCCATGCCCCGACAAGCGGCAGCGCCGCACCGATGACCCAAGCAAAGCGCCGCATCGAACCGTCCCTCTCATTGACCCTGCGCCGCCCTCTGCCTAGAAGGCGGCTGACCTTTCCTGCCAGTTATGCCGAAGGAAACCGCGATGACCAGCCCCCAGGACAATCAGACGGCGAAACCCGTCTGCTTCCAGGACGTGATCCTGCGGCTGCAATCCTATTGGGCGGCCCAGGGCTGCGCGGTGTTGCAGCCCTATGACATGGAGGTCGGCGCCGGCACCTTCCACCCGGCGACGACGCTGCGCAGCCTGGGCGCCCGGCCTTGGGCCGCGGCCTATGTCCAGCCCTCGCGCCGCCCGACCGACGGCCGCTACGGCGAGAACCCGAACCGGCTGCAGCACTATTACCAATACCAGGTCATCATCAAACCCTCGCCGGCGAACCTGCAAGAGCTGTATCTGGGCAGCCTCAAGGCCATCGGCCTCGACCCGATGATCCACGACGTGCGCTTCGTCGAGGACGATTGGGAATCCCCGACGCTGGGCGCCTGGGGTCTGGGCTGGGAGGTCTGGTGCGACGGCATGGAAGTCAGCCAGTTCACCTATTTCCAGCAGGTCGGCGGCCACGACTGCCGACCCGTTTCGGGCGAACTGACCTATGGTCTGGAACGGCTGGCGATGTATGTGCTGGGGGTCGAGCATGTCATGGACATGCCCTTCAACCGCCCCGACAGCCCGATCCCGCTGAGCTATGGCGACATCTTCCGCCAGGCCGAGCGCGAATATTCGCGCTGGAACTTCGACCAGGCCGATACCGACACGCTGTTGCAACATTTCAAGGACGCCGAGGCGGAATGCGACCGCATCCTTTCCGCCTCGGAAACCGACGGCGCCGGCCGCACGATCCCGATGGCGCATCCGGCCTATGACCAGGCGATCAAGGCCAGCCACCTGTTCAACCTGCTGGATGCGCGCGGCGTGATCTCGGTCACCGAGCGCCAAGCCTATATCGCCCGCGTCCGCGCGCTGGCGAAACGCTGCGCCGACCTGTTCGTGACCACCTCCGCGGCCACGGGCGAGCCGCTGCCCGCCTTCCCCGCCGGAGCCTGAGACGGTGAGCGGCAAGGTCATCGCGATCTTCTTCGCCCTGCTGGTGCTGGTCGCCGGCGCCGGCATGTATTACCTGCAGGTCTATCACTATTACCGCGAAGTGACCGACCCGCCGCAAGGCATCGCGCTGGCCGGCGGGCAGCTGCTGCCGGTCCGCGACTATCGCGGCATCTATTCGGTCAGCTCGCCGCTCGCCGACCGCGCCTGCTTTGTCACCGACGCCCGCGCCGCCGAGGGCGCGCAGACCTACGCCGCCCCCACGCCGCTGATCCCGCCGCGCTGGTTCGACTGCTTCGACCCGGCCGCGCTGACCGAGGACCTCGCGGCCGGGCGCGCCACCGCCTATCTGGGCCAGCACGATGTGGCGCCCAAGATCGACAGCGTCATCGCCGTCTATCCCGACGGCCGCGCCTATGAATGGCGCCAGCTGAACGAAGAAGCCGAAGAGAAAAGGACCATCGACTGATGCCCGACCTGCTGATCGAACTCTTTTCGGAAGAAATCCCAGCCCGGATGCAGGCCCGCGCCCGCGAGGACCTGAAGAAACTCGTCACCGACGGGCTGGTCGAGGCCGGGCTGACCTATGCCAGCGCCGGCACCTTCTCGACCCCGCGCCGCCTGGTCCTGACCGTCGAGGGCCTGACCGCCCACAGCCCGACCACGCGCGAGGAACGCAAGGGTCCCCGCACCGACGCCCCCGACGCGGCGCTGCAAGGCTTCCTGCGCTCGACCGGCCTGACCAGGGACCAGCTCGAAGCCCGCGACGACAAGAAGGGCCAGGTCTGGTTCGCCGTGATCCAGAAGCCCGGCCGCCCGGCGTCCGAGATCGTGGCCGAGGTGCTGGAAGCCACCATCCGCAACTTCCCCTGGCCGAAATCCATGCGCTGGGGCGCGGGCTCGCTGCGCTGGGTCCGCCCGCTGCATTCGATCCTATGCCTGCTCTCGGACGAATCCGGCGCCGCGGTGGTGCCGCTGGAGATCGAGGGCATCGCCGCCGGCAACAGCACCCGCGGCCACCGCTTCATGGCCCCCGACGCCTTCACCGTCTCGGGTTTCGACGACTATGCGGCCAAGCTGCGCCGCGCCAAGGTCATGCTGGACCCGGCCGAACGCGAGGCCGCGATCCGGCAAGAGGCCGCGAACCTCGCCTTCGCCCGCGGCTGGGAAATCGTGCCCGACGACGCCCTGCTGACCGAGATCGCCGGCCTGGTCGAATGGCCCGTGCCGCTGATGGGCGCCATCGAGGACCGTTTCCTGACGCTGCCGCCCGAGGTGCTGCAAACCTCGATGAAGGAGCACCAGAAGTTCTTCTCGGCCCGCAATCCCAAGACCGGCCGCATCGAGGGCTTTGTGACGGTGGCGAACATCGAAACCCCGGACCATGGCGAGACGATCCTGAAGGGCAACCAGCGCGTACTGGCGGCCCGCCTCTCGGACGCGGCCTTCTTCTGGGAAAACGACCTGCGCGAGGCGCGGGCGGGGATGGGCGACTGGGCCGAGGGGCTGAAATCCGTCACCTTCCAGAGCAAACTCGGCTCGCAAGCCGACCGCATCGCCCGCATCGCCGCGCTGGCGCGCGAGATCGCGCCGCTGGTCGGGGTGGATCCGGATCAGGCCGAGGAAACCGCGAAGATCGCGAAACTCGACCTGCGCTCGGCCATGGTCGGCGAGTTCCCCGAGTTGCAAGGCACGATGGGTCGCTATTACGCGCTGGAGGCCGGCAAGGATACGGCGGTGGCCGACGCCGCCCGCGACCACTATTCGCCTTTGGGGCCGTCCGACGCCGTGCCCACCGCCCCTGTCTCGGTCGCGGTGGCGCTGGCCGACAAGCTGGATACGCTGACCGGCTTCTGGGCCATCGACGAGAAACCCACGGGCTCGAAAGACCCCTTCGCGCTCCGCCGCGCCGCGCTGGGGGTGATCCGGCTGTTGCTGGGGAATGGGGCGCGGATCAGCTTGGCCGAAATATTCAGCGGCTCCATAAAAAATACTGCTTACTCGTTGGCAGACAGCCATTTGCTGGCTGTGTCAAAAGTTTCCAAAGATGGAAGCCGCACTCTGACACTGAAGAAAGATGCGGAGGCGATTAAAGCCCTGCGTTTCATGTTTGACCGCGAAACGCTTGACCGAGCCATTGCGAATGGCGACCTCGCATGTGTCGAGGTTGGGCAATATACTGTAGCCGAGAAAAACTGGTTGCCTCTTCAAGCACTAACCTCCGACCTCCTCACCTTCTTCCACGACCGCCTGAAAGTCTATCTGCGCGACCAAGGCATCCGCCACGACATCATCGACGCCGTCATCGCCATGCCCGGCAATGACGACCTCGTGCTGCTGGTCAACCGCGCCACGGCGCTGAACGACGTGCTGAAGACCGAGGACGGCACCAACCTGTTGCAAGGGCTCAAGCGCGCCGGCAACATTCTCGCCCAGGCCGAAGAGAAAGACGGTGTCGAATACAGCTTCGGCGCCGACCCGAAATTCGCCGAGACCGAGCAGGAACGCGCCCTCTTCGCCGCCCTCGACCGCGCCGAACCCGCGATCCGCGAGGCCGTCCGGCTTGAGGATTTCCAGGCCGCAACCCAAGGCATCGCCAGCCTGCGGGCGCCCATCGACGCCTTCTTCGAGGCGGTGCAGATCAACACCGACAACCAGATCGCCCGCCGCAACCGCCTGAACCTGCTGTCGCGCATCCGCGAGGCAGGCCGCCTCGTCGCCGATTTCAGCCGCATCGAGGGCTGATCCCGCGCGGCGCGGCAGTCGCCGGCGCACACCCTGAACAGGCCGAAAACCCCATGTTCCCCTGGGGTTTTCCGGCTTGCGACCGCCGCCGCCACGCGCCCGCGCCGCGCAACGCGCGCAGGACTTTCCATCGCCCCCCATCGCGGCTAGACAGGGCGGCGATCACGAAGGACGCACCCATGGCCCGGCATCTCATCACCTCGGCGATCCCCTATATCAACGGGATCAAGCACCTCGGCAACCTCGTCGGCTCGCAGCTTCCGGCCGACCTCTATGCCCGCTACCTGCGCGCCCGCGAACATGAGGTGATGTTCATCTGCGCCACCGACGAACACGGCACCCCGGCCGAACTGGCCGCCGCCAAGGCCGGCAAGCCGGTGCCGGTCTATTGCGCGGAAATGCATGACGTCCAGGCGGACATCGCCTGCGACTTCGGCCTGTCTTTCGACCATTTCGGCCGCTCTTCCAGCGAACGCAACCACGTTCTGACCCAGCATTTCGCCGGCAAGCTGGACGAGAACGGCTGGATCTCCGAGGTCGAGGAAAAGCAGGTCTACTCCATCGACGACGGCCGCTTCCTGCCCGACCGCTATATCGAGGGCACTTGCCCGAACTGCGGCTACGACAAGGCCCGCGGCGACCAGTGCGAGAACTGCACCAAGCAGCTCGACCCCACCGACCTGATCGAGCCGCGCTCGGCGATCAGCGGCAGCACCAATCTGGAAGTGCGGGCGACCAAGCACCTTTACCTGCGCCAGCGCGCGCTGAAGGACCGGATCGCGGCCTGGATCGACAGCAAGACCGACTGGCCGATCCTGACCACCTCGATCGCGCGGAAATGGCTGAACGACGGCGACGGGCTGCAGGACCGGGGCATCACCCGCGACCTCGATTGGGGCATCCCGGTGAAGAAGGGCGACCAGCCCTGGCCGGGGATGGAGGGCAAGGTCTTCTACGTCTGGTTCGATGCGCCCATCGAATATATCGCCGCCACCGCCGAGGGCACCGACAAGGCCGGCCTGCCCGACAGCGCCTGGCGCCGCTGGTGGCGCCTGGACGAGGGCGCCGAGGACGTGACCTATACCCAGTTCATGGGCAAGGACAACGTGCCCTTCCACACGCTCAGCTTCCCGGCCACCATCATCGGCTCGGGCGAGCCCTGGAAGCTGGTCGATTACATCAAGTCCTTCAACTACCTGACCTATGACGGCGGCCAGTTCTCGACCAGCCAAGGCCGCGGCGTGTTCATGGACCAGGCGCTGTCGATCCTGCCCGCCGATTACTGGCGCTGGTGGCTGCTGTCCCACGCCCCCGAATCCGGCGACAGCGAGTTCACCTGGGACAATTTCCAGCAGTCGGTCAACAAGGACCTGGCCGACGTGCTGGGCAATTTCGTCAGCCGCATCACCAAATTCTGCCGCAGCAAGTTCGGCGAGACCATCCCCGCAGGCGGCAGCTACGGCCCCGAGGAGGAGGCGCTGATCGAGGCGCTGACCACCCGCATCCGCGCCTATGAAGGCTTCATGGACCATACCGAGATCCGCAAATCCGCCGCCGAGTTGCGCGCGATCTGGGTGCTCGGCAACGAATACCTGCAATCCGCCGCGCCCTGGTCCACCTTCAAGACCGACCCGGTCAAGGCCGCGATGCAGGTCCGTCTGGGCCTGAACCTGATCCGGCTCTATGCCGTGCTCTCTGCGCCCTTCATCCCCTTCGCCTCCGATGCGATGCTGGCGGCGATGCGCACCGAGGACCGCAGCTGGCCCGACGATGTCCGCGCCGCACTGGCGGCGCTGCCCGCCGGGCATGGCTTCGCCGTGCCCGAGGTGCTTTTCGCCAAGATCGCCGACGAAAGCCGCGACGAATGGCAGCAGCGCTTCCAGGGGATCCGGAGCTGACCCTGCGCGTTGAAGCCCGGACGCAGGAGAACGCATGACCCATTGCATCCTTATCGGCGCCCCGGTGGACGAAGGCCAAAGGCGGCCCGGCTGCCTGATGGGGCCGGCGGCCTATCGCGTGGCCGGGCTGGCCTCGACCCTCGCGGCCCTGGGCCATACCGTCGAGGACCGCGGCGACGTCGCCCCGGCGCCCGGCCGCGACCAGGCTTGCGCCAACCCCGCCGTGCATCACCTGCCCGAGATCGTGGCCTGGACCGAGGCCCTGGCCGCCGCCGGTGCCACCGCGATGGAGGACGGCCTGCCGATCTTCCTGGGCGGCGACCATGCCCTGGCGCTGGGAACGCTCGCCGGCGTCGCGGCCCACGCCCACGCGGCCGGCCGGCCGCAATTCGTGCTGTGGCTGGACGCGCATGCCGATTTCCACACCCTCGAGACCAGCGTGTCCGGCAACCTGCACGGCACGCCCATGGCCTATGCCGCCGGCCGGCCGGGCTTCGATCCCTTCCCACCTTTCCCGGCGCCGATCCCGGCCGAGAACATCTGCATGTTCGGCATCCGCTCGGTCGATCCTGCCGAACTCTCGGCGCTGCGGGAAACCGAGATCACCGTCAACGACATGCGCGTTCTGGACGAGCATGGCATCGTCGCGCCGCTGCGCGCATTCCTTGACCGGGTGCGCGCAGCGCAGGGGCTGCTGCATGTCTCGCTGGACGTGGACTTCCTGGACCCGTCGCTCGCGCCCGCGGTCGGCACCACCGTTCCCGGCGGCACCACCTTCCGCGAGGCGCATCTGGTCTGCGAATTGCTGCATGATTCCGGGCTGATGACCTCGCTGGACCTGGTCGAGTTGAACCCCTTTCTGGACGAACGCGGCCGCACGGCCAAGCTGATGGTGGATCTGGTCGGCTCGCTGATGGGGCGCAAGGTGTTCGACCGTCCGACGCGCAGCTACTGAGGCTTGCCAATCGCGCCTCCGCCCGCTAGCCAATCCCGGCGCGGGCGTGGCGGAATGGTAGACGCATGGGACTTAGGAAGTCTTTTTTCTACCACGCTGCAAAATAGTTTGCGGAAGGGAATTGAGTGGTTTTTCAATGCGCTATGGGCGCGAGGTGAGGAAGGCGGAAATAGGCTGATCTGGCTCCAGGGGCTGCGTAGGAGCAGAGACCAAGGGCGAGAATCGGCGGCCAAGGGCGGACGTGGCGAAATCGGTAGACGCAGCAGACTTTAGAATTGGAGTGCCCGCGGGGAAATCCGCGGAGTAGAACCGCTCAAAGTCGGGGAACGCTAAAGGGCATCTGCCCTATGCCAATCCCGAGCCAAGCCCCTCGTCGGGGAAGGTGTAGAGACTGGACGGGCGGCGCCTAAAGCCTTCGGGCCACGGCGAAGGGACAGTCCAGACCACGAACGTCGAAAGGCGGCGGCGAAAGTCGAAGTGGTACGAAAATCTGCTTCTCTGTGAGAGTACGGGTTCGAGTCCCGTCGTCCGCACCATCATATTAGTCGCTCGGCAATCCGACAGAGACGTATCGAGAGTGCTCGTACTGACGACCCTGTAGTTCGCTCTTGCTCCTGAACTGCCGTCTATAGCTTGCAGGCGAGATCGAGAACGCCCGGGTGAAATGCTGGCGCAGGGAAACCGCCGAACCGAATCCCGCCATCTCCGCCACATGTCCCGCCGCCGCACCATTTCGGTTGAATCCGCCCAGTATCTGAGCATCCCTGCATCGTCCGGCTGGCGCGCTTTGCGGAGAGGATTCGGCAAGAGAGGCATCCTTCCTGCCGGGCACGCTTGTGCCCCGACGCGCCTCGGCCGCAGCTTTCTCAACCGGCTTTCCGCGATCGGTTCTGGACTGTAGCTCATCCCCATCGCCCGCTGCCCGCCCGCCTCTTGCGCAGGCTGCGGCAAACCGCATAGTCCAGGGAATCGGAACCGGCCGCCGCCGCCATCCCACACTATTGTCGAATAGGCTTGCTGCGCCCTCCGGAGCCAACGCACGGCCAGAGACGAGATCGCAGGCAGCCATCGCGAAATGGCCGCCCGCGATCGCAGAAAGAGGGGAGGAAAAACGCACCGGTTCGCCTTCCCTTGCGCCCCGGAAAGCCCTCACCACCACGCTTGGACGATCCGGGATTCGCTTCCCTCTCACGGCATCCCCTGCTTACCGCGCCTCTCGATTCGTCGCAAATGTCAACCGAGGCCGATTTTAAACAAATCTCCTTGGTTCGCTGCTTCCGCTCGGCTAGGTTCGCGCCGAAAATCGAACCCAGGAGAATGTGATGGCGCAGCGCCTGCACCTCGTTTTCGGCGGCGAACTGGTCGATCCCGGCCGCACCGAGTTCCGCGACACCAAGGACATCCATATCGTCGGCGTCTTTCCCGACTATGCCCAGGCCCATGCCGCCTGGAAGGCCGAATCGCAGCGCACCGTGGACAGCGCCCATACCCGCTATTTCATCGCCCACCTGCATCGGCTGCGCGACGAGGAACGCGAGGTCAGCCCGACCGAGGAACTGGGCGGCTAGGCCCGACCGCTGAGCGCGATGCATCCCTCCAAGGCGACCGCCTCGCTGGCGCTGTGGCTGCATCTGCGCCGCCGTGCGGCGCTGGCCGGCCCTGCGGCCGAACCCTTCGCCTCACCGCCGGGCGAAGGGCCTTTGCTGATCGTGCACCTGTCCGAGCGCGCCGAGGAGCCTCCGCCGCTGGCAGCACTGCTGCGGGCGATGCTGGGGCTGCGGCCGGGGCTGCGCTTCGCCTTCACCGGCACGCCGCCGGCGCCCGGGACGCTGCCCCGCGATCTTGCCGCCGTTGCCCTGCCCCGGCCCGCCGACCCGGTGACGGCCCGGGCGCTGATCCAGGCCCTGACGCCGCAGGCTCTGCTGATCCTGGGCGATCAGTTGCCAGCCTCGCTGATCACCGTGGCGGCGGATACCGGGCTGCCGGTGATCCTGGCCGAGGCGCGGCTGGTGGCCTATACTCGGCGCGGCTCCTGGCGGGGGGCGATCAATCGCGGGCTGATGGGCCGCATCACCCGCATCCTGGCGCCCGATCTGACCGCGGGCGCCGCCGCCCGCCAACTGGGCGCGCGCCCCGAACAGATCGAACTGACCGGCCCGGTGACCGAGACCCGCCCGCCGCTTGCCGCCAACGAGGCCGAGCGCCGGGCACTGGCGCATATCCTGGCCGGCCGGCACATCTGGCTGGCCGCCAGCCCCACCCTGCCCGAGGCGCGGGCCGCCCTGGCCGCGCATCAGGCGACGCTGCACCACAACCACCGGGCGCTTCTGATCCTCGCCGGCCTGTCGCCCGGCCTGCTGCCCGAGATCCTGGCCGAGGTCGAAACCCTGGGTCTGGCCGCCGTGCTACGCTCCGAGGACGACGACCCCGCATCCGACGACCATGTCCTGATCGCCGAAGAGGACCACGAGATGGGCCTGTGGTATCGCCTGGCCCCGGTCTGCTTCATGGGCGGCACGCTGCTGCCCGGCCCCGGCGCCGCGCCGCGCCACCCGTTCGAGCCGGCGGCCTTGGGATCGGCCATCATCCACGGCCCGCTGACCGAGGCGCATGCGCCGGAATGGGTGCAGCTGGACGGCGCCTCGGCGGCGCGGCTGGTGACGGATGCGGCGGGACTGTCGCGGGCGGTGGCCGACCTCTCGGCCCCGGACCAGGCGGCCATGCTGGCCGGCAATGCCTGGTCGGTCAGCACCGGCGGCGCCGCCGTGCTGCGCCGGATCGCCGATACGGTGATCGAAGCGATGGAGACTCGCGCATGAGCCGCCGCGCCCCGGATTTCTGGTTCCGCCGGCCCGGCGCCAAGGCGCGGCTGCTGGCGCCGCTGAGTGCGCTCTATGCCGCCGCCACCGCCCGCCGGCTGGCCCGCGGTCAGCGCGCGAAACTGCCGGTGCCGGTGATCTGCATCGGCAACCTGAACGCCGGCGGCACCGGCAAGACCCCGACCGCCATCATGCTGGCGCAGCTTCTGCAAGCGCGGGGCATCGCGGTGCATATCGTCTCGCGCGGCTATGGCGGCCGCGAGAAGGGGCCGTTGCGGGTGGACGAAATGCGCCACAAGGCGGCGCAGACCGGCGACGAGCCCTTGCTGATGGCGGCTTTCGCACCGGTCTGGGTCGCCGACGACCGGCTGGCCGGAGCGCAGGCCGCCGTCGCGGCCGGCGCAGAGGCGGTGCTGCTGGACGACGGCTTCCAGGATCCGGCACTGGCCCATGACCTGTCGCTGGTGGTGGTCGATGCGGCCAAGGGCTTCGGCAACGGGCTGTGCCTGCCGGCCGGCCCTCTGCGCGAGCCGGTGGACCGCGGCCTTGCCCGCGCCGACCTGCTCCTGTCGATCGGAGAGCCCGCCGCGCAAGCCGCCTTCGCCGCCGCCTGGGGGCAGCGCCTTTCCCTGCCGCACCTGACCGGCCGGCTCGCACCGCTGCAGACCGGCATGGACTGGCAGGGCCAGCGCGTCATGGCCTTCGCCGGCATCGGCCATCCCGAGAAATTCTTTGCCACCCTGCGCGGCCTCGGCGCCGAGGTGGTCCGGGCCGAGGCGCTCGAGGATCACCAGCCCTTCACCCCGCAACTGCTGACCCGGCTCGAGGCCGAATCGCGGCTGGTGGGCGCGCAGATGGTGACCACGGAAAAGGACGCCGCCCGCCTGCCGCGCAGCTTCCGGCCCAAGGTGCTGGCGCTGCCGGTGCGGCTGCAACTGGACGATCCCGCGCCGCTGCTCGACCGGCTGGCGGCGCTGAAGCTCTAGAAAGCAGAAAGCCCCGGCGTGACCGGGACTTTCCGTTTTCCAAATACCCCTGCGGCGCTGCCGCCAGGCGCTCAGCCCTTGGCGGCCAGCTTGGCGTCGATGATCTTCTTCATCTCGTCCCAAGGCTGGTTCGAGACCTTCTCGCCGTCGATGACGAAGCTGGGCGTGCCCTCGACCTTGTCGGCGGTGGCATGGGTCTGGAAGGTCGCGACCAGGTCCGCGACCTTCTGCTTGTCGTTCCAGCAGGCGTCCATCTGCTCGGGCGTCATGCCGGCCTTGGCACCGACCTTGCGCAGGTTGGCCGAGATGTCGTCCATGGTCTTGGCATCCAGCCAGGTCTTCTGCCCGCTCATCAGCAGATCCGAGACGGCGTAATACTTGTCGTCGCCGCCGCAGCGGGCCAGGATCCCGGCCCACAGCCCGACCGCATCGAAATAGACGTCGCGCTGGATGAACTTCACCTTGCCGGTGTCGATATATTCCGCCTTGAGCTTGGGCAGGTTCTCGTCATGGAAGGCGGCGCAATGCGGGCAGGTGAAGCTCGCATATTCGACGATGGTGACCGGCGCATCGGCCTGACCCAACACGATGTCGGGCAGCACCTTGCCCTGCGGCATCTGCTCGGCGGTCTGGGCGCTTTCCGCCGGGGCGGGCGTCGTCTCCTGCGCCAGCGCGGGCAGCGCGGAAACGGTCAGCGCGGCCGTGGCGGCGACGATGAAAGAGCGGCGGAACAGCGTCATGGATTGGCCTTTCGGTCGTTGATGTCCCGGCGGGACAGGATGTTCAGCGCCAACTGCCGCATGGCGGCGGAAAGCGCGGGATTGTCGAAGCCTTCGGCGATGCCTTCGGCCTGCGCGACCCGGGCCGGATCGGGCGGCACGGCACGGCGCGGCGCCGGGGTGAATTCGGCCTGGCCCTCGGCAAAGCCGATGGGTGCGGTCTGGGTCAGCACGATGCGCGCCACGGCGTTGAAACCGTAGCAGGCATTCACCTTGTCGCGGATCTGCTCGATCTGCATCTGCACCAGCGGCGCGCGCGCCCCGGCCACCAGCAGCGTCAGCGTGGCGCCGAAGCCCTTGCCATGGCTGACGCGGACCGGGCGGCTGTGGGCGGCGATCTCAGGGCCGACCACCTCGGCCCAATGCGTCAGCAGCCGCGCCACGGCAAAACCGCGGCTCTCGCCCACGTTCTTCACGCGGGCGGCGACCAGCTGGGCTGCGGGCTCGAAACCACGCATCCGGCGCTTGGGCTTGCTGTCGGGTCTGCTCTGGGCCATCTTGCGACGCTTGGTTCAACTTCGGCGCAGT
This sequence comes from Paracoccus aminovorans, assembly GCF_900005615.1. Taxonomy (NCBI): domain Bacteria; kingdom Pseudomonadati; phylum Pseudomonadota; class Alphaproteobacteria; order Rhodobacterales; family Paracoccaceae; genus Paracoccus; species Paracoccus aminovorans. Next base: position 2,621,962 of record NZ_LN832559.1, read on the forward strand.
CTGACCTGCGACGCGCCCGGACGCCAGAGAGATGAGGCTGAAAATTGCGTGACATGGCGGTGATCCCGCAGGAGCTGCTGGCCTGGTACGACCGCCACGCCCGCGTGCTGTCCTGGCGCACGCCGCCCGGCGGCACAGGCGCCGACCCCTATCGAGTCTGGCTGTCCGAGGTCATGCTGCAACAGACCACCGTGGCGGCGGTGAAGTCCTATTTCGAACGCTTCACCACGCTCTGGCCCACGGTCCACGACCTGGCCGCGGCCGAGGATGCGCAGGTCATGGCGGAATGGGCGGGCCTGGGCTATTACGCCCGCGCCCGCAACCTGGTGGCCTGCGCCCGCACTGTCGCGCAACTGGGCGCCTTTCCGGACACCCGCGAAGGGTTGGCGGCCCTGCCCGGCATTGGCGCCTATACCTCGGCCGCCATCGCCGCCATCGCCTTCGACCGCCCCGAGACCGTGGTCGACGGCAATGTCGAGCGCGTCGTCGCCCGGCTTTTCGCGGTCGAAACCCCGCTGCCCGCCGCCAAGCCGGAACTCACCGCCTTGGCCGCCCGCCTGACCCCGCAGGCGCGTCCCGGCGACTTCGCCCAGGCCATGATGGACCTGGGCGCCACCATCTGCACGCCGCGCAGCCCGGCCTGCGGCATCTGCCCGATCATCCCGCATTGCCAGGCCCGTGCCCAGGGCATCGCCGCGGAACTGCCGCGCAAGGCGCCGAAGAAAGCCAAGCCGCAGCGCCGGGGCACGGTCTGGATCGGCCTGACCGAGGATGCCGTGCTGGTCGAGACGCGGCCCGACAAGGGCCTCTTGGGCGGCACACTGGCCTTCCCCTCGACCGGCTGGGACGGCTCCGACCTGCCGCCGCCCGCGCCGGCGGACTGGCAGGAGCTGGGGCTGGTGCGCCATGTCTTCACCCATTTCGCGCTGGACCTGACCGTCGCGACCGGCCGGTTGACCGCAACGCCGCAACGCGGCAATCTGGTGCCGCTCGGCCGGTTCGACCCCAGCGCCCTGCCCGGCCTGATGCGCAAGGCCTGGGTCCTCGCCCAGAATCCGTTCCCGGCCACAGCCCGCGACAACGCGCCGCCATGGCAAACCCCCGCAACACGCGATAGGTGAGCCCATGCAGACCGCCTTCCGTTCCCGCCTGATCGACGCCCTGCCCTTCTGGCTGTCGCTGGGCATGGTGCCGCTGTTTCTGGTCGCGCTGCGCTGGGGCGGCTGGTGGTTCGCGCTGATGCCGTTCTACGCCTGGTATCTGATGACCATGCTGGACGCGGTGCTGGGCCTGAACGAGGAAAACCCCGACACCGGGACGCCCGAATCGCAGCTGATCTGGTATCGCGCCATCACTGTGATCTGGTTCCCGATCCAGGCGGCGATGATCTTCGGCGGCATCTGGTTCGCCACGCGCGGCGGGCTTTCGGGCTGGGAAAAGGCCGGCCTGTTCTTCGGCATCGGCGTCGCCTCGGGCACCATCGGCATCGTCTATGCCCATGAATTGCTGCACCAGAAGAACAAGCTGGAGCGCTGGCTGGGCGACCTGCTGCTGGCCTCGACGCTGTATTCGCATTTCCGCACCGAGCACCTGCTGGTGCATCATTCCTGGGTGGCGACGCCGCGCGACGCCGTCTCGGCCCGCTACAACGAGGGCTTCTTCCGCTTCTTCCTGCGCGTGCTGATCGAATGCCCGGCCAGCGCCTGGGCGGCCGAGACCCGGCGGCTGACCCGCTCGGGCCGCTCGAAATTCGACCGCCGCAACCCGTTCTGGCGCTACGGCGCCTTGCAGCTGGCGATGCTGGCGCTGGCGGCCGGCTTGGGCGGCTGGCAGGGGCTGCTGCTCTTCGTCTGGCAGGCCTTCGTCGCGGTCTGGCAGCTGGAACTGACCAATTACGTCGAACATTACGGGCTGACCCGGAAATACCTGGGCAACGGTCGCTACGAACATGTCCTGCCGCGCCACAGCTGGAATTCCTCGCATACCGCGACGAACTGGCTGCTGATCAACCTGCAGCGCCATTCCGACCACCATTACAAGCCCGACCGGCGCTTTCCCTTGCTGCAAACCTATTCGCAGGAAGAGGCGCCGCAGCTGCCGATGGGCTATCCGGCGATGACCTTCCTGGCCATGGTGCCGCCCCTGTGGCGACGGCGGATGAACCCGCGCGTGCGCGCCTGGCGCAAGCAGTTCTACCCCGAAATCACCGACTGGCAGCCCTATACCAAGGGCCAGAACCCCCCCCCGCGCGGCGCGCTCTGAAAGCTAAAAGGCCCCGCCCGGCGCAAGGCCGAACGGGGCAAGGCGGTCCCGGCCGCGCCAGAGCTCGCGGAACGTCGGGACTTGGCGAACCGGAAAACTCAGTGCGGGCGGGTCTCGTCGCCCTCCATCTCGGCGCGGATCTGCTGGCGCAGGATGTCGATGGGGATCATCTTGCCCTCGCGGCGGAAATGCCAATAGGTCCAGCCGTTGCAGCTGGGCGCGCCTTCCAGCGCCGCGCCGACCTGGTGGATCGAGCCCTTGACGTCATTGCCGATCAGGCTGCCGTCGGCGCGCACCTTGGCCTTGTGGCGGCTGTTCATCGAATACAGCTCCTCGCCCGGACGCAGCATGCCGCGCTCGATGACCTGGCCGAAGGGCACGCGCGGCTCGGCGCGCTTCGCCTTGGTGGTGGCGATGGCCTCGCTGTCAAAGCGGCGCACGCGCGCCAGCCGCTTCTCGGCCACCGCGCGATAGGCCGCCTCGCGCTCGATGCCGATGAAGTCGCGGCCCAGCATCTTGGCCACGGCGCCGGTGGTGCCGGTACCGAAGAACGGATCCAGCACGACGTCGCCAGGGTTCGTGGACCCGACCAGGATGCGGTGCAGCAGCGATTCCGGCTTCTGTGTCGGATGCGCCTTGGCGCCGCCCTCATCCTTCAGTCGCTCGCCGCCGGTGCAGATCGGCAGCACCCAGTCGCTGCGCATCTGCACGCCCTCGTTCAGCGATTTCAGCGCCTCGTAGTTGAAGGTGTATTTCGCGCCCTCGGACTTGCTGGCCCAGATCATCGTCTCGTGCGCGTTGGTCAGCCGCTTGCCGCGGAAGTTCGGCATCGGGTTGGCCTTGCGCCAAACCACGTCGTTCAGGATCCAGAACCCTTGGTTCTGCAGCTCGGCCCCGACGCGGAAGATGTTGTGATAGCTGCCGATCACCCAGATCGCCCCATCCGGCTTCAGGATGCGGCGGGCGGCGGCCAGCCAGTCGCGGGTGAACTGGTCATAGGCGGCAAAGCCGGAAAACTGGTCCCAATGGTCGTCGACGGCATCGACGCGGCTGTTATCGGGACGGTGCAGCTCGCCCTTCAGCTGCAGGTTATAGGGCGGGTCGGCAAAGATCAGGTCGACGCTGTTTTCCGGCAGCGCGTTCATCAACGCGACGCAGTCGCCGGCGAGAATCTGGTTCAGCGGAAGGGGTCGCGCCGCGGCGCGGGATTTGGTGTCTTGCTTCGTCATCACTGCCTCGGGTTTCGGCGTTGGTCGCCGATTTGCTTGGCCCGATCATGAGTCAGAGGCGATTCGCCGTCAAATTCTTTTTTGAATCAACAGCTTGCGGTTTCAGCTTTACACAAGATATTGTGGACGGGGCGAAGCTGCGCCTATGATATGGGGTCACGCCCAAATCTAGCAGCGCCTGGCGATGCGCCGCGGTCGCATAACCGGCATTCGCCTCCCAGCCGTATCCGGGGTGCTGTTGCGCCAAATCCACCATGATGCGGTCGCGCAACAGTTTCGCCACGATCGAGGCCGCGGCGATGGACAGACAGCGCCCGTCGCCGCCCACAACCGCCTGCCCGGGCAGGTCCAGGTCGCGCGGCAGCATGTTGCCGTCGATCAGCACCAGGCAGGGCCGCCGGCGCAGCCCGGCGATGGCCCGGCACATCGCCAGATGCGAGGCGCGCAGGATGTTTAGCCGGTCGATCTCCTCGACGCTGGCATGTCCCACGGCCCAGTCGCAGCAGGCCATCAGCCGCTCGGCCAGCGCCTCTCGCCGCTTCGCCGTCAGCTTCTTGGAATCGTTCAGCCCCTCGGGAATGCAGGCGGCATCCAGAATCACCGCCGCCGCCGTCACCGGTCCGGCCAGCGGGCCGCGCCCCACTTCGTCCACGCCGGCGACGAAGCGGGCGCCGTTGCGCAGCGCCGCTTCCTCGAAGGCATAGTCGGGCCAGTTCATGCCTCGACGGTGACGGGGGCGATGGCGACCTCTTCCAGGTTCACGCCCTCGCCCTCGCGGTCCACGACAAGGAAATCCGCCGGCCGGTCCAGCGGCGTCAGCACGCCGTGCCACACCCCGGCCCGCAGGTTCACCCCCATGCCGGCCGGCACCAGAAAGGCCACAGGCGCCCCCGGCCGACCGCCCTCGTCCGGCGCCACGACGGAAAGCCAGGGATCCGCCCCCAGCGGCACGAAGGCCTGACTGCCCAGCGGATGCCGCTCCAGCAGCGTGCAATCATAGGGCAGGCTCACCGGTTCGGACCGAAAGATCGAGATGATCGCCTCACCGCCGCCTCGCTCGACCGTGGCCAGCGCATGATGACGCTCGCAGCGCCCGGCATTGATCATCTTGCTGGGCGCCTCGCGCGGCGTCAGCAGCTCTCCGAAGGGTGCGAAGGCCTCGGCGGTGATCGGCTGGATTTTGATCTTGCTCATCTTCCCTGCTTCTTTTGTGTGTAAATATCCTGGGGGTGCGGGGGCAAGGCCCCCGCCCCTGTCCTCTCAGAGCCGCTCCATCCGCGGCAGAAAGACGGTCAGAAGCCCCATCAGCGGCAGATAGGAACATATCTTGTAGACGAATTCGATCCCCCTGGCATCCGCCACCAGCCCCAGCACGGCGGCGGCGATCCCGCCCATGCCGAAGGCGAAGCCGAAGAAGATGCCGGCGATCATGCCGGTCCGCCCCGGCACCAGCTCCTGGGCAAAGACCACGATGGCCGGAAAGGCCGAGGCCAGGATCAGTCCGATGATCACCGTCAGCACCCCGGTCGCGGCCAGGCCCACATGCGGCAGCGCCAGGGTAAAGGGCAGGATGCCCAGGATCGAGAACCAGATCACCTTCAGGGGGCCGACACGGTCGCCCAGCAACCCGCCCAGCATGACGCCGGCCGCCATGCCGCCCAGGAACAGGAACAGCATGATCTGCGCCTGCTGGGTGCTGAGACCGAACTTCTCGATCAGGAAGAAGGTGTAATAGCTGGACAGGCTGGCGGTATAGATGTTCTTGGTGAAGGTCAGCAGCGCCAGCACCACGATCGCCATCGCGACCCGGCGGGGCGCAAGCGGCGAGGGGCCCACGACCCGCGCGCCCGCCGCCTTGCGCCGGCCCTCGGCCCAGGTCCCGACCCGCCACAGCATGGCCGAGCCCAGCATGGCCGCGACCGAGAACACCGCCACCGAAGGCCGGCCCAGCGGCACCACGATGAAGGCCGCCAGCAGCGGCCCCAGCGCCTGGCCGAAATTCCCGCCCAGCTGGAACAGCGATTGCGCGGTGCCGAACCGCCCACCCGAGGCGATCCGGGCCACGCGCGAGCTTTCCGGATGGAACACCGCCGAGCCGACACCGATCAACATCGCTCCGGCCAGCAGCACCCAGTATTCATGCGCCAGCGCCAGCAGCAGCACCCCGCAGACCGTGGCGCCCATGCCGACCGCCAGCGACCGCGGCATCGGCTTCTTGTCCGTCACCGCCCCCACCACCGGCTGAAGCAGCGAGGCCGTCACCTGGAAGGCGAAGGTCATCAGCCCGATCTGCCAATAGGAGAGGGTGAATTCCTGCTGCAGCAGCGGATAGATCGCCGCCAGCATGGATTGCATGATGTCGTTGATCATGTGGCACAGGCTGATGGCGATCAGCACGGTCCAGGCCGTGGCCGAAACGCCATGGCCGCGGATGGTCGATGCGTCCGACACGGGGATCCACCTCTTGCGAATTGCCCGTATTTCCCCCTGCGTCGGGGAATTGTCAACCTGGCCACGCCGCCGGGCCGGCGCCGAATTGCCTTGACCCCTGCGACGATTTGCTCTCAAAGCTAAACTGAAGAGTTTACTTGAGTTCCAGGGTCGGACGGCGCGACGACAAGCCTTCTTGCTGCCCCGGCCGGTCAGTGTCAATGCGACGCCCGCCGGCCGCCCCGTTATCGAGTCCCCCGAAAAACCCTCGATAGATCGCCATAATATTCAAAATGATGACATTCCCCAGAAGTGTGGCGCAGGCCCTCTCGGCCGAGGATCAGGAACGCAAGCGGCGGAACATGACCTGGCAGAGCGTGCAGGAGGACGTGCTCAACCGCATCCGCAACGGCGAATGGCCCGAGGGCGAACTGATTCCTACCGAGGCGGATCTTGCCACCGAATTCGGCTGCGCCCGGGCCACGGTCAACCGCGCCCTGCAGGCGCTGGCGCAAAGCGGCGTGCTCGAACGCCGGCGCAAGGTCGGCACCCGCGTCGCCCGGCACCCGCGCGTGCAGATGGTCCGCTTCCTGCTGCGGCGCGAGATCGAGGCCGCGGGCAAAGTCTACGGCTATGCGCTGCTCGACTATCAGGAGGCCTCGCCGCCCGCGGACATCGCCCAGGCGATGCTGCTGCGCACCGACGACGTGCTCTTGCGCATCCGTTCGCGCTTTACCGCCGACGGGGCGATTTATTGCTGCGAAGAGCGCTGGCTCAACAATTTCGCCACCCCCGGCCTGACCCGCGACGCGCTGGAAGAGATCAGCCCCTGCGAATGGCTGCTGGGCCATGTGCCGATCAACCGCGGCAGCATGGCGATGGCGGCGACGGCGGCGGGCAAGGGCTTCGTGTCGCAGGCGCTGGAACTGCCGGTCGACGCCCCGGTGCTGCTGCTGGAACGGATGGATTGGCTGGACAACATGCCCGTTTCGCTGACCCGGCGCTATTTCCCGCAGGAACACCGGATGATTGCGAATATCTAGGCCGGATCAACCCGAGTTGACCGCTGCTTGCTTGCCTTGGCGGCCGCATTTCGCCAATGATGCGGGCAAAACAAAGATACGACAGGCAAACGGACCCGACCCGAGCATGTTCCCGATCAGCACGACGCGGGGGCTTCTTGCGCGCCTTGCGCTGGCCTCTGCCGCCCTTTTCCTGCCGCTGGCGCCCGCCGGGGCCGAAATCGCCCCCGACCCGGCCGCCGCGGTGGCGCCGCCGAAACCCCGGGCGCTGATCTCGATCACCCGCGACGAGATCGAGGCGGCGCAATACGACGGCAGCGACCTGCCCCCCGGCCAATCGGCACTGACCGCGAAGGTGCAGATCCTGCTGGACCGGTCGGGCATTTCGCCGGGCGTGGTGGACGGCTGGCGCGGCGGCATGAGCGAAAGCGCGATCAAGGCCTTCCAGCGCCGGGCCGGCCTGCCGATGTCCGGACGCATGGACCATGCCGTCTGGGACCTGCTGCAGGGCTATGCCGCGGCGCCGCTGACCGCCGACTATACCATCACCGATGAGGACGCGACCGGCCTTGTCGACAACATCCCCGCGGATTACGCCGAAAAGGCCGCGATGCGCTCGCAGGGTTATACCAGCGTGCTGGAGAAGCTGGCCGAGCGTTTTCACATGGACGAGAAGTTCCTGGCCAAGCTGAACCCCGGCAGCGGCTTCCGCCCCGGCGAGACCATCCATGTCACCGTGCCGGCCAAGCCGATCCGCGCCGCCGTCACCCGGATCATCGTGGACAAGGCCACGCGCCGCGTCGCCGCCTACGACGCCAAGGGCAACATGGTCGCCGACTATCCGGCGACCGTCGGCTCGGCCGACACGCCCTCGCCGCATGGCAAGCATCTGGTCGATGCGGTGGCGCTGAACCCGACCTATACCTACAATCCGCAGCGCAACTTCAAGCAGGGCAAGAACGACCGGGTGCTGATCGTGCCGCCGGGACCGAACGGGCCGGTGGGCAATGTCTGGATCGACCTCTCCGAACCCAGCTACGGCATCCACGGCACCGCGACGCCGTCGCAGCTGTTCCTGAACCAGTCGCATGGCTGCGTGCGGCTGACGAACTGGGACGCCTGGGAACTGGCGCATATGGTCAAGGCCAAGGTGACCACGGTCGAGTTCCTGGACCCCGGCACCAGCATCGCCGACGTGACCGGCGTCACCCCGGCGGCGGCGGCGGGCCGCACGGCGATGGCGACGACGCTGGCCCCGACCCGGCCGCCGGCGCGGGGCGTCCGGCAGCCGCCGGTGCTGGCGGCGGCCGAGCCGGCGCCGGTCCCCGCAGAGGCGGCCATGACCGAGACGGTGGCAGCCAGCACCGCCGCGGCGGTCGCCAACCCGGGGCCGCTGGTCATCACGCCCGAGACCCCCGCCTCGGCCGAGCCGCTGGTCCCCCAGGCCGCGCCGCCCGCCGCCGTCCCGGAAGAGCCGGAATATCCGTCGGACGTCGGCTTGCCCGATACCCTGCCGGGCGACCCGGCGGGCAGCGTGACGCTGTATCCCCAACCGGGGCAGCCCTGAGATGCGGGGGCTGGCCCTGGTCCTGCTGGCCCTGCCGGGCCTAGCGCTGGCCCAGGACGCCCCCGCCCCGCGCCCCGAGCCGCCCGGCGAGCATCGTCCCGCCCCCCGGCCGCAGGACGCGCCCGCCGCGGACCCGGCGGCGGCCTCTGCCCTGCCAGATCCCGCGCCGGAACAGCCCGAGCCCGCGACCCAGCCGGACGAGCCGCCCGAACCCGCCGGCCCGCCGGTCCACACCACCTTGCGGGAAAGCGATTTCGACTATGCCGCCTGCCTGATGGAGCTGACGCTGCTGGGCGCCGACTTCGACGAGCAGGCGCCGATCGCCGATGCCGAGCAGCGCGATTGCGGCATCGACCGTCCGATCCTGCTGCGCGCGCCTCTGCCCGGCATCGAGATCGCCGGCGGCGCGCCGATGCGCTGCGACACCGCCCGGCAGCTGGCGCATTGGCTGCGCGATTTCGTGCGCCCCGCCGCGGCGCGGCTGCCGGGCCAGCCGCGGCTGTCAGGGCTCGAACCCGGCACGACCTATCAATGCCGCGCCACGGTGGGCGGCGAAGGCGCGGGCGGGAAACTGTCGGAACACGCCTTCGGCAACGCCTTCGACATCGCCGCCTTCCGCTTCGAGGACGGCAGCCGCATCGCGGTCGAGCCACGGGCGGACAGCGGCGACCTGCAAGAGGCCTTCCAGCGCGCGGTGCGCGGGGCGGCCTGCCTGCACTTCACCACCGTGCTTGGCCCGGGGGCCAATGCCGCGCATGACGACCACCTGCACCTCGACATCAAGGCGCGCCGCGGCGGCTGGCGGCTGTGCCAATAGTCAGCGCCGGACCCGGTCCAGTTCCAGATATTCGGGGTTGAACCGCGCCAGCCGCACCAGGCCCTGCCAGTCGAGGATCTCGACCTCGCTGCCGTTCCAGCGGATCAGCCCCTCGGCGCGCAGATCGCGCACCGCCCGGTTCACATGGATCGGCGTATAGCCCAGGATATTGGCCAGTTCCTTCTGCAGCAGCGGCAGGGTGAAGCGATGGTCCTGGGCCGCACCCACGCTGGCCAGCCGGATGTAGAGCTCGCAGAGCAGATGCGCCAGATGGCCGCTGGACCGCAACGACGCGGCGGCCACCAGCCATTGCCGGTGAATCGCCGCGTCGATCACCGTGGACATCCACAACAGCCGGGTCAGATGCGGAAAATTGTCCGTAATCTCGCGCAATTCGCAATGATCGACGAATTCGACCTCCGAGTCGCCGACCGAGACCACCTCATGCTCGAGCCCCGCCAGAACGAAACCGTGCAGGTCGACGAAATCGCCGGGCACATGCAGGGCGGTGATGACATGTTCGGACGGACGGCCGACCAGCGCATGCTGGCGCGCCGACATGCCGCGCAGCATCATGCAGCTGCGCGTGGCAAGCCGGCCCCTGGGCACGATCACCTCGCCCGGTCGGAACGCGACATGGGTGGTCTGGACGGCGCGAAGACGGTCGATGTCTGCGCCGGAAAGCTGGTCCCTTCTTTGCAAGTAGCGGACGAAATATTCGGTGATGGCCATGATGCTCCTCGGCAGACCGCGGGAGAGTGTCAACTCTGGCACGACGGCGCAATGCCCCGGGGCGGGGGTTAACTTTCATCAATCATGCCATAACCCCACCGAATTCATAGGCTTGTTGCGTGTCAGACCGCCCTTGCCGGGGTCGCGCCCATCGCCTCGGCCAGCAGCGCGAAGCTTTGCCTTGCGTTCGGGCTTTGCCGGGTGAAGAACTGGTCCAGCGCCGGGTAGAGCCGAACCGCCTCGTCCAGCTTCGGATCCGAGCCCTGGGCATAGAGCCCGGCGCGAATCATCAGCTCGGATTCGGCATAGGTCCCCAGCAGCGCCCGCGCCCGCGCGATCAGAACGTTTTCCGGCGCGCTTGCCGCCTGCGGCAGCGAGCGCGAGACCGAACGCAGCACATCCACGGCCGGATAGCGCCCGCGCTCGGCGATGGCGCGGTCCAGAACCACGTGTCCGTCCAGCACCCCGCGCAGGATGTCGGCCACCGGCTCCTCCATGTCCGAACCCGCGACCAGCACGCTGAAGATCGCCGTGATGTCGCCCGAGCCCTGCGGCCCCGGGCCCGAGCGCTCCGCCAGCGACATGATCAGATGCGAGACCGAGGGCGGGAAGCCGCGATAGCTGGGGCTTTCGCCGGCAGCCAGCGCGATCTCGCGATGCGCCTCGGCGAAGCGGGTGATGGAATCGGCCAGGAACAGCACATGTTTTCCTTGGTCCCGGAAATGTTCGGCCACCGTCATCGCCGCCCAGGCGCAGCGCCGCCGCATCAGCGGCGACTGGTCCGAGGTCGCGGCGACGACGACCGACCGTGCCATCCCCTCTTCGCCCAAGGTTTCCTCGACGAATTCGCGCAGCTCGCGCCCGCGCTCGCCCACCAGGGCGATGACCACGACATCGGCGGATACCCCCTTGGCCAGCGCCGACAGCAGCGTGGACTTGCCCACGCCCGAGCCCGCGAACAACCCCATGCGCTGGCCGCGCACCAGCGGCAGGATGGTGTCGAAGACCGCCAGCCCGGTATCCAGCCGCGTGCCCAACCGGTTGCGCGAGGCTGCTGGCGGCGGCGGTGGGCGAAAGCCGCGCTCTTCCCCGCCGGCAAGGATGGGGCGGCCGTCCAGCGGCTTGCCGAAGGGATCGATGATTCGCCCGATCCAGGCATTTGCGGCCGCCAGCGTGGGGGCAAAGACCAGTTCGACCCGTGTGCCGATGGACAGCCCGTCCATCGGTCCCTCGGGCAGGATCGCCGCGTGCTGCGTATGCAGCGCGACGATCTCTCCGGCCAGGGTCCTGCCAGAACGCATTGAAAACATGACACGATCCCCCAAGGATGCGTGGCTGTTCAGCCCGCTGGCAGAGATCAGACCGCCCTGGATCGCGCTGACCTGGCCGAAGTGGCGCGTCATGCCGATCCCGCGCATCCGGGCCGCGATCGACTGCATTTTATCCATTCCGACATCCCCTTTTTTCGCGCAGGGCCTGCGCCTCGAAAGGGTTTCTAAACCTATTGGGGTTAAGACCGGGTTTATCGGAACAGAGGAGATGCCTCGATGTTTGACCGGATCGGAACCCTGCGGATGGCCGGCGCGCTGACCGCACACGCGGCGGAACGGCAGAAGCTGATCGCCCGGAACGTGGCCAATGCGGACACGCCCGGCTTTCGCTCGCGCGATCTGGCCGGTTTTGCCGAGACCTATCGCTCGCAACCCGCGGCCGAGATGCGGGCCTCGCGCCCTGGCCATGTGACCGGGATCAGTTGGGGCGGCGGCGCCGAACGGGCGCTGGACGCCGGCGGCGAGCCCGCCCCGAACGGCAATACCGTCTCGCTGGAAGATGAGATGTTCCGGAGTGCCGCGGCGAAGCGAGAATTCGACATCTCGCTGGCGGTGACGAAATCCTCGCTGTCGCTCTTGCGCACCAGCATCGGCCGGCGCGGCTGACGGAGGGCATGATGACCGAACCGCTTTCCGCCGTCGAACTGGCCGTCTCGGGGATGAAGTCGCAATCCGTACGCCTGCGCCACATTTCGGAAAACATCGCCAATGCCGATACGCCCGGCTATCGCCGCAAGACGGTGGCCTTCCAGGAGCAGATGGATTTCGGCCGTCCGACCGGCGCCGTGGCGCCCGGACCGACCCGGCTGGACCGCCGCGAATTGCCGCAGATCTACGACCCGGCGCATCCGATGGCGGATGACGAGGGCTATTATGCCGGCTCGAACGTCGACCTGGTGGTCGAGATCGCCGACTCGAAAGAGGCTGGCCGCAGCTACGAGGCCAATCTTCGCGTTTTTGAACAATCCCGGCAGATGGGCAGCTCGCTGCTGGATCTGATCCGCCGTTGAGGATAGTGCCATGATCACATCGACAATCGCCGCAACCGCCTATGACCGCGCCCGCGACGCGGTCGCTCCGGCCCAGGGCCTGCCGCAAGGCGTGACCGCCGCCGCCTCGGACTTTGCCAAGGTGATGGAGCAGGTCGACGTCGCCGCCAGCGGCGCCATGACCGGCAAGTCCGACACCCATGAACTGGTGCAAAGCATCGCGCAGGCCGAGATCGCGCTCGAGACCGTCGTCGCCATTCGCGACAAGGTGGTCGAGGCCTATCAGGAAATCCTGCGCATGCCGGTCTGAGGACGGGACGATGGACCAGAACCTGATCTTCGACCTGACCCGCCAGGCGCTGTGGATCGCGGTGCGCATGGCTGCGCCGCTGCTGATCGTCGCGCTGGTGACCGGCGTGGTCATCGGCCTGTTCCAGGCCCTGACCTCGGTGCAGGAAATGACGCTGACCTTCGTGCCCAAGATCGGGCTGATGCTGGTGGTGTTCTGGGTCAGCATGAGCTTCATGACGGCGACTCTGGTCAGCTTCTTCAACGACCAGATCCTGCCGCAGATCGCGGGGTCCTAGGCCATGGACAATGCGATCTATGCCGCCCTGACCCGCCAGTCCGGCCTGATGCGCGAAATGCGCAGCGTGGCCAACAACATCGCCAACGCCAACACCACCGGCTTCCGGCGCGAGGGCGTGGTCTTTTCGGAATACATGGTGCCGCTGGACCGCCGGGGCGAAACCCTGGCGATGGCCAACGGCCGCGGCCGCATGGTCGACCTGCGCCCGGGCGGCATGACCCAGACCAACGGCCAATACGACCTCGCCCTGGAGGGCGACGGCTTCCTGATGGTGCAGACCCCCCAGGGCAACCGCCTGACCCGCGCCGGCGCCTTCATGACCAATGCCGAAGGCGAATTGGTCAATAGCGACGGCTACCAGTTGTTGGACGACGGCCAGGCCCCGATCGTGATCCCGTCCGGCGTGGGCAGCGTCGGCATCGGCGTGGACGGCACGGTTTCCGCCGATGGCAATCCGGTCGGCCGCGTCGGCATCTTTGCCAGCCCCGACCCCGCGAAGCTGCAGCACGAGGCCGGCACGCTCTTCGATCCCGGCGGTGCCGTCGAGCCGCTGGACGACGCCAAGCTGCGCCAGGGCTTCCTGGAGGATTCCAACGTCGACCCGGTGCTGGAACTGTCGCGCATGATCGAGGTGCAGCGCGCCTATGAACTGGGCCAAAGCTTCCTCGACCAGGAAGACCAGCGCATCCGTCAGACCATCACATCGCTGACCCGGTGAAAGGACAGACCATGAGAGCACTTCAGATCGCGGCGACCGGGATGAGCGCGCAGCAGATGCGCGTCGAGGTCATCTCGAACAACCTCGCCAACATGTCGACCACGGGCTACAACCCGCGGCGGGCGGAATTCGCCGACCTGCAATACCAGCAGGTGACCCGCCCCGGCACGCTGACCGCCACCAATGGCGCCATGGTCCCGGCCGGCGTGCAGCTGGGCCTGGGCGTACGCCCGGCCAGCGTCGCGGTCATGCTGTCCCAGGGTTCGCTGACCCAGACCAACGGCGACCTGGACGTGGCCGTGGACGGCGCCGGCTATCTCGAGGTGACGCTGCCTTCGGGCATCTCGGCCTATACGCGGGACGGCAGTCTGAAACGCTCGCCCGAAGGGCAGGTGGTGACCTCCGAGGGCTATCCACTTGTCCCCGACATCACCATCCCCGAGGATGCCCGCAGCATCTCGATCAACCCCAATGGTGAAGTCTTCGCCTATTTCGACGACCGCGTCGAACCCGAGAACCTGGGCCAGATCACCCTGGCCAGCTTCGTCAACGAAAAGGGGCTGGAAGCGACGGGCTCGAACCTGTTCCTGGAAACCGTGGCCTCGGGGCCGCCGCGCGTCGCGACACCGGGCCAGGAAGGGCTGGGCACGATCCGCGGCGGTTTCCTGGAAGAAAGCGCGGTAGATCCGGTGCGCGAAATCGCAGAGCTGATCAAGGCACAGCGCGGCTACGAACTGAACTCCAAGGTGATCACCGCCGCCGACCAGATGCTGGGCACCACGGTGCAGGTGCGATGATGCGGTATCTTGCACTTCTTTTGCTGTTGCTGCCGCATTCGGCGCTGGCCGGCGCCGCGCTGGCCACGCGCACTTTGCCGGCCGGGACCGTGCTCGCGCCCGGGGATGTCGTCCTGGCCGCGGACCAGGACGGCGGCTTGCAGGACGTGTCGCAGGTCGTCGGCCAACAGTTGCGGGTCATGGTCTACGAGGGACGCCGCATCGACCCCTCGTTCCTGTCGGCGCCGATGCTGGTCGGCCGCAACCAGATCGTCACTATCACCTATCAGAAATCCGCCCTGCGGATCGAGGCCGAGGGGCGCGCGCTCTCTGCCGGAAGCGTCGGCCAGATCATCCGCGTCATGAACAACGCGTCGCGGGTCACCGTCTCGGGGCGCGTCGCCGCCGACGGGACCGTGATCGTCGCGCAGAACTGAAGGACTTGCCATGCCCTACCCCATGCAATCGCGCCCCTTGGTCCTGCTAGGCGCTGCGACCCTCGCCCTTTCGTTGACGGCCTGCGGCCGGGTTTCGCAGGTCGGGCGGGTGCCCGAAATGACCCAGCCCGAAAGCAGCGTCGAATTCCAGGCCATGACCTCGCAAGGTTATGGTTCGCAAGAACTGCCCGACCGGCCGGACAGCGCGGCCTCGCTGTGGACGACGTCGCAGAATTCGCTGGTCGCGGACCGGCGGGCCGCCAATCGCGGCGACATCCTGACCGTGGTGATCGAGATCGACGACCGCGCCGAGATCCAGAACAGTTCGGGCCGCAGCCGCAGTTCGGCCGACAAGGTCAGCATTCCGTCGCTGGCCGGCCTGCCGCAGCGCATCGACGAAATCCTGCCCGAAGGCGCCAGCATGGACGAGCTGGCCGAGGCCAAGGCCTCTTCCAGCTACAAGGGCAGCGGCAATATTTCGCGCCGCGACAAGCTGACGCTGCGCGTCGCCGCCACCGTGGTCGACCGATTGCCGAACGGGGTGCTGCGCATCCAGGGCACGCAAGAGGTGCGTGTGAACTACGAGGTGCGCGAATTGACGGTCAGCGGATTCGTGCGGCCCTCGGACATCGGGCGCCGCAACGAAATCTCATATGATCGCATTGCGGGCGCGCGCATCTCCTACGGCGGCCGAGGCCATATCAGCGACGTGCAGCAGCCGCGCTATGGCCAGCAGATTGCCGACATCGTGCTGCCCTATTGAGGTGAATGCGTGAAAAAGATCCTGCTGATCATTGTTCCCTTGCTCGCCTTCATCGCCGGCGCGGTGGGGGGCGACATGCTGCACGCCGGCAAGCCGGCCACGGCGACCGAGACCGCGCCTGGCGCCGAAGCAGCTGAAAAAGCCGAGACCGCCGATGTCGGCGCCCATGGCCAAGAGGCCGAAGCAGAGGCCGAAGATGGCCATGGCGCCAAGCCTCAGGGTGGGCACGGCGCCGAAGTCGCAAAGGACGATTCCGCGCTGGACTGGTTCAAGTTTCCGACCCAGTTCTTCGTGCCGATCCTGCGCAACGGCACGCCCACGGCGATCATGGTGCTGTCGCTGACAGTGGAAATGCCGGCCTCGGCCCGGCCCGAGATCGAAGCGCAGGAGCATCGCCTGCGCGACGCTCTGCTGAATGCCCTGATGATCGAAGCCAACACCGGGGGCTTCGAAGGCAATTTTACCTCGGATCCGGCGCAGCAGCGCCTGCGCGCCGCCTTGTTGGCCGCTGCGCAAAACGCTGCAGGTCCCAGCGTCAAGCGGATCCTGATCGAAGACATCGGCCGGCAGCAGCAATGACCCGCTGGGCGGGGTCGCGGGGGCCCGCCGCAAGCATATGCAGGACCTTTGAAGGCCGGGCAAGCTCGCCTTGATCGCGAAATGATCGGTAAGTCTGCACGGAGCCCCTTCCTGCAGTGCGCGACCCGTGTTCCGCTCCTGCGCCAGCCATTGCGAACGGCGCTGCCGCCGCGCGGAGCGCAAGAACGTGCTGCGAGACCGCTTGTAATCGTCCCGCGGCGGATCGCAGCCCGAGAAAGGTGTCGCAGCGCGAGCGGGGCATGCGCCTCTGCCTTCACTTTCCCAGATCCCGCCGTATTCCGGCGCGCCAGCGACCTGGGAACTGCTTTTGGAGCGGCCTTTTTGCCGAGCGGCCCCTTGCCAAGCAAGCGTGGGCGGGCCATTCCGTGACAGCAGCGTTTCCCGTGAGCCCCTCTTGAGCAAGGCCGATCCTCCCGTCCCGACCGTCGCAGCCATCGTCGTCACCTTCAATCGAAGGGAACAGTTGCAAAAGACCGTGGCGCGGCTTCTGGCCGAGCCGGTCGACCGCCTGCTGGTGGTCGAGAACGGCTCGACCGACGGCAGCCGCGCCTGGCTCGCCGCGCTTACGGATCCTCGGCTGACCGTAATCGAGATGGCCCAGAACGGCGGAGGCGCCTTGGGATTCGAGACCGGGATGCGCGAGGCCAGGCGCCGTTTCGATCCGGACTGGCTGCTACTGATGGATGACGACGCCCGCCCCTGCCCGGGCGCCATCGCCCGCTTCCGGCAAGGTCTGGCGGCGAACCGCTGGCCGGGCGCCGAGGCGCTGGCCGCGGCGGTCCGGTTTCCCGACGGCGGCATCTGCGAGATGAACCGGCCCTGGGTCAACCCTTTCGCCAGCCCGGGCGTGTTCCTGCGCGTGCTCGCGGGAGGCGGTCGCGCCGCCTTTCATATTCCCGATGCGGCCTATGAGACCGAGGCGCCGCGGCCGCTGGATGGAACCTCTTTCGTGGGCTTCTTCGTCTCCCGTGCCGGCGCGATCCGCGCGGGCTATCCCGACGGGCGGCTGTTCATCTATGGCGACGACGTGCTCTATACGCTGGGCCTGACCCAGGCGGGCGGACGGCTGCTGTTCGCGCCGGACCTGGCATTCGAACACGAATGCGGCACGCAACGGGCCGGTGCGATTCCAAGCCCCCTCTGGAAGGTCTATTATACTTATCGCAATCGCTGGCTGATCTATCGCCGCGCCGCCGGCGCGTGGATCTTTCCGCTGCTGATGACGGCGATGCTGCCCAGATGGCTGGCGATCGGAGGCGCGCTGCCGCGCCCCGAAAGACGCACATGCAGGCGGCTGGTCCGGCTGGCGATCAAGGACGCCCTGCACGGCAATTTCACCCGCAGCCATGCCGAGATCGTCGCTCTCGCCAAGCCCGGGACGCCCGCCCCGCCAAGCAAGAAGTTGCGGGATGGATAGCGAGACCAAGCCGGAGGACCGGGTGCAGAACACCATCATGGACGGGCGACTGCCGTACGCTGGCGCCGCTTCCGAAAGCCGCCCTCGTTCGCGCAGAGTCGCAAGCGACAACCGGACGGGTTGGAACAACTCCAACGCGTCCAGCTTTCCATCGCCGCGGGCGAAGCGTCGCGCCATGCGTTGTATGCCGGCAGCGGCATCCGGACGGCGCGCGTCTGCTCGACCGGCAGAGGCACCGGGGCAGACCGGTCGCGCGCCAGGTCCAGGGCCGCTCTTACCCCGCCTCGCCCAGCACACGCAGCAGATAGCGCCCGTAGGCGTTTTTCGAGAACAGCGCCGCCCGCGCCCGCAGTTCCTCGCCAGAGATCCAGCCGGCCTCGAAGGCGATTTCCTCGGGGCAGCCGGTCTGCAGGCCCTGGCGTTGTTCCAGCGTGCGCACGAAGTTCCCGGCATCCAGCAGGCTCGCATGCGTCCCGGTGTCGAGCCAGGCGAAGCCGCGGCCCATGCGCTCGACCGTCAGGCTGCCGTCGTGCAGATAGGTTTCCAGAAGCGTTGTGATCTCAAGCTCGCCCCGGGCCGAGGGCTTGACCTCGCGCGCACGGGCGGGTGCGCTGCCGTCGAGAAAATAGAGCCCGGTCACCGCGTAATCCGAGGGCGGCACCTCGGGCTTCTCGATGATCGCGCTGGCCTTGCCGTCAGCATCGAAGGCGACCACGCCGTAACGCTCGGGGTCGGCGACGCGATAGCCGAAGACGGTGCCGCCCTCGCTCCGGCGGTCGGCAGCCGCCAGCAGAAGCGGCAGGCCGTGGCCGAAGAAGATATTGTCGCCCAGCACCATGGCCGACGGCGCGCCGGCCAGGAAATCCTCGGCCAGCAGATAGGCCTGTGCCAGCCCGTCGGGCGAAGGCTGGACCAGATATTCGAAACGCAGCCCCCATTGGCTGCCGTTGCCCAGCAGGCGCTGGAACTGCAGCTGGTCCTCGGGCGTGGTGATGATGGCGATCTCGCGGATGCCGGCCAGCATCAGCACCGTGATCGGATAATAGACCATCGGCTTGTCGTAGATCGGCAGCAGCTGCTTGGACACGCCCATGGTGATCGGATAGAGCCGGGTGCCCGAGCCCCCGGCCAGGATGATGCCCTTGCGCGGGGACGAAACGGTCTGGGTCATGCTGTCAGCTCCTGCAATACCTTGGCGAGACCGGCGCGCCAGTCGGGGCGGCTGATGCCGAAGTCCCGCAGAATGGCGGCGCAATCCAGGCGGGAATTCGCCGGGCGTCGCGCCGGGGTGGGATAATCCGAAGTGGAAATGTCGATAATGCGGCAAGCCAGCCCGGCGTCCGCCATGATCGCGCGCGCGAAATCGGCCCAGGTGATGTCGGGCGCGCCCGAGAAATGATAGAGGCCGCCGCGCGTGGCGTCGCCGCGCATGGCGGCCAGCACGGTCAGGCAGGCGGCCGCGATGTCGGCGGCGGGCGTCGGGCCGCCGTGCTGGTCGGCGACCACGCGCAGTTCCGACCGCTCGGCCGCCAGCCGCAGCATGGTCCGGACGAAATTGGCGCCATGGGACGAGAACACCCAGGAGGTGCGCAGCACCGCCCATTGCCCGCCGGACGCGGCGATAGCCTGCTCGCCCGCCAGCTTGGTCGCGCCGTAGATGCCCAGCGGGCCGGTCGGGTCGGTTTCGACCCAGGGCGCCGCACCCGAACCGTCGAAGACGTAATCGGTCGAGAGGCTGAGGAACGGCACGCCCAGCGCGGCGCAGGCGCGGGCCATGGCGGCGGGCGCCTCGGCATTGATGCGGCGGGCGAGCTCCGGCTCGGATTCGGCGCGGTCGACGGCGGTATGGGCGGCGGCATTCAGCACCGCCGCGCAGCCTGATTCGCGAATCGCCTCGGCACAGGCTGCCGGGTCCGAGAGGTCGGCGGCGGCCCGGTCCAGGAATCGCGCCTCAGGCGCCAGCCGCGCCAATTCCCGCGCGACCTGGCCGGTGCGGCCAAAGACCAGCAGATCGCTCACGCCGTGCCCAGCCGTTCGCCGACGCCCTGCCGCGTCAGCAGCGGGCGCCACCAGTCCTCGTGGGCGAGATACCATTCGACGGTGCGGCGCAGCCCCTCCTGGACCGTGACCGAAGGGCGCCAGCCCAGTTCGGTGCGGATGCGGGTCGGGTCGATGGCATAGCGCCGGTCGTGGCCGGGCCGGTCGGTGACGAAGCCGATCAGCCGGTCATGCGGCGCCGAACCGGGACGCAGCCGGTCCATCTCGGCGCAGATGGTGCGGACAAGGTCGATGTTCCTGGCCTCGTTCTCGCCGCCGATGTTGTAGCTTTCCCCGAGCGCGCCCTTTTCCAGCACCAGCAGCAGCGCGTCGGCGTGATCCTCGACATAAAGCCAGTCGCGGACATTGCCGCCGTCGCCGTAGACCGGGATCGGCCGGGCGTGCAACGCGTTCAGGATCACCACCGGCACCAGCTTTTCCGGGAAATGGAAGGGCCCGTAATTGTTGGAGCAATTGGTCAGCACCACCGGCAGGCCGTAGGTCTCGTGCCAGGCGCGGACCAGGTGGTCCGAGGCGGCTTTCGAGGCCGAATAGGGGCTGCGCGGGTCATAGGGGGTGGCTTCGGTGAACTGCCCGGTCTCGCCCAGCGAGCCGAAGACCTCGTCAGTCGAGATATGGTGGAAGCGGAACCCGTCGGGCCGGCCCTGCGCGGTCCAATAGGCCCGCGCCGCCTCGAGCAGGTTGTAGGTGCCGGTGACATTGGTCTCGATGAAGGCGCCCGGCCCGTCGATCGAGCGGTCGACATGGCTTTCGGCGGCCAGGTGCATGATCGCGTCAGGCTTGTGTGCGGCAAGGATGCGGTCCAGCGCGGCGCGGTCGCGGATGTCGGCCCGTTCAAAGGCATAGCGCGGGTCGTCCGCGACCGAGGCGACGTTCGCAAGGTTGGCGGCATAGGTCAACGCGTCCAGGTTGACGACCTCGTGCCCGCGCGCGATGGCCAGCCGCACCACGGCCGAGCCGATGAATCCCGCGCCGCCGGTAACCAGTATCCTCATAATCTCGCCTCGTAATCAAATGGCCCCTCATAGACGAAGGGGCTGTCGAACCGTTCCAATGCCGGAGCGACCGCGTCCTTGCCCGACAGGATCGGCAGGCCGGTCAACCTCCAGTCGATGCCGATACTGTCCCACGCCACCGCCCCGTCGCAATCCGGCGCGTAATGATCCGTACATTTATACAGGATTTCCGTATCGGCCTCGCGGGTCAGGAAGCCGTGCAGGAACCCCGGCGGAATCCACAGCTGGCGGCCGTTCTCGAAAGAAAGCTCCTGCCCGGTCCAGCGCCCATAGGTCGCGCTGCCCTTGCGGATGTCGACGGCGACATCGAAAAGCCGCCCGCGGCCGCAGCGCACCAACTTGCCCTGCGCATGCGGGGGGGCCTGGAAATGCAACCCGCGCAGGGTTCCGCAAGTCGATGATAAGGAATGGTTATCCTGCACGAATTCCGGCAGGTCCAAACCCGCCTCATGCAGGGTCCTGCGGTTCCAGCTTTCCGAGAAAAATCCGCGTTCGTCGCCGAAGCGCCGGGGGACAAGGACCAGAACGCCCGGAAGCGAGGTCTTTTCGATCTGCATCTGTCTCTACCAGATAAGCTCCACCCGGCATGCCGTATGAAGGAACAGCCCGCGGCGCACAAGCGCCGGATCGCGCCAACCTATGCCTGCGGATATTAAAATGCACGGGGAATAATGCGTGACTCGATTACGGGAATTATCGCTTTGTTAGGCAACCGGGAATTGTCCCGTGCACCACCACCACCTGCCACAAGCGACCCCCGCGATGCGTTACCGCCACATTGCCACCTATGCCGGCACCGACGCAGCCTTCGTGAACAATATCACGGGTTTGCAGACTCATGCCGGGCCCGATGGATACGCGCTCTACAGCACGACCCATCTCGGCGGCGGCATCGCGGCCTATCGCATCCCCGGCGCCGAGCAGCCGATCCAGATCATGAGCGCCCAGGCCTATCCGGCGGCGGCGGGCTATGCCGGCGTCCCCGGCGCGGCCGTCCTGGATCTGGGCGGCGATTCCGTGCTGCTGGGCACGGGACTGCGCAACGCTTCGGGCGCCGCGATCCGGCTGGGCGGGCAAGGCGATTTCCTGGACAGCGCGGCGCCGCTGACCCCCGGCGTGCTGCCTCAGGACCTGATCCAGCTGGGTCAGTTCCGCACGCCCCTGGGCAATTTCCTGTATTCGGCCCGCGACGGGCAGACCGCCATCGATGTCTGGCGGGTGGGCGGGGACGGCGGCATCAGCCATGTGACGCGCGCACAGCTGCCGGTCGGTGCCGGCGTGCAGGGGACGGAACTCGACGCCATGCATGTGGCCACCATGGCCGACCGCAGCTTCATCCTGGCGGCCTCGGGCATGGGCAATTACGTCTCGGTGCAGATGATCCACGCCGACGGGTCTCTGGGCAGCGCGCAGATGCTGTGGTCCTGGAACGGGCTGGGCATGGACCAGCCCAGCCATATCGACTCGGTGACGGTCGGCGGCGTGACCTATGTGGTCATCGCCGCGTCGCAAAGCTCGTCCCTGACGATGATGCGGCTGACCTATGCGGGCGAGTTGCTGCCCGTCGATCACATCGTGGACGAGCGCACGACCCGCTTTGCCGGCGCCACCGCGCTGGAGACGGTGCAGATGGACGGCCGCGCCTATGTCTTCGTCGGCGGCGGCGACGACGGGATCAGCGTCTTTACCGTCATGCCCGGCGGCAAGCTGCTGCATCTGGCGACGCTGGCCGATACCGACGACCGGACGCTGGCGGGTGTCTCGGCGATCTCGGCCACGGTGATCGACGGCAGGATCGCGGTCTTCGTCTCGTCCCGGACCGAGCGCGGCATCACCCAGTTCGTCTTCGAGCCGGGCGGGATCGGCCTGACCCGGGTGGTCGGCGCGGGCGTGCAGGGCGGCACCGACGGCAGCGACATGATGCAGGCCAGCGCCGGCACGACCGAGATGCTGGGCGGCGACGGCGACGACATCCTGATCTCGGGCAGCAGCCCGGTCAGCATGACGGGCGGTGCCGGCGCCGACGTCTTCGCCGTGACCGAGGTCAACGGCCGCATCACCATCACCGATTTCGAGCTGGGGGTGGATCGGCTGGACCTGTCACTGCTGGGCATGATCCGCAGCACCAGCCAGCTGGTGTTCCGCCCGCAGGCCTTCGGCATCAAGATATTTTACGGAAACTCGGTGATTTTCCTCATGACGAAAGACAACACCATGCTGCAAGCCAGCGCCTTCGACAATTCGCTGTTCCCGATCAGCCATTACGCCGCGCCGAACATGCGAACCGTCGTGCATGGCACCGCCCGCAACGACACGCTGAGCGCCGCGCGCAACGGCTCGCAGGTCTTCGGCTATCTCGGCAACGACCTGCTGCTGGGCGGCGTGGGCAACGACATGCTGAACGGCGGCGCCGGCCACGACACGCTGCGCGGCGGTGCCGGCAAGGACACGCTGTTCGGTCTGACCGGCAACGACCGGCTTCTTGGCGGAGACGGCGACGACAAGCTTTATGGCGGGGCGGGCGATGACACGCTCTACGGCGGCGAAGGCGACGACATCCTGTCGGGGCAGGCCGGCAACGACCGGCTGTTCGGCGAAAACGGCAACGACCGGCTGATCGATCTGCTGGGCAACAACACGCTCTGGGGCGGGAATGGCAACGACTATCTGAGGATCGGCAATGCCGCCGGACGGCTCAGCGGCGACAATGGCAACGACACGCTGATTTCGGGTGCGGGCAACGATTATCTGTCCGGGGGGGCGGGGAACGACAGCATGGTTTCCGGGGCGGGGAACGACACGCTGATCGGCGACGCCGGCAACGACTACATGAGCGGCGGGGCCGGCAACGACAGCATGGACGGCGGCACCGGCAACGACACGCTTTACGGCGGCGCAGGCCACGACCTCCTGCAGGGCGGCCTGGGCGATGACAAGTTGTACGGCGGCGACGGCCATGACACGCTTTGGGGGGATTCCGGGGCCGACATGCTGTCTGGCGGCGAAGGGCACGACCTGCTTTCCGGCGGAACCGGCAACGACAGCCTCTTTGGCGGCGGGGGCAGCGACACCCTTTACGGCGGCGCGGGCGACGATTTTCTGGCCGGAGAAACCGGCAATGACACGCTTTACGGCAGCCTCGGGAATGACAGCCTCTTTGGCGGCGAGGGCCACGACCTGCTCGACGGAGGGGCCGGCAACGACGTGCTGCGCGGTGGCGACGGCCATGATACGTTGCTGGGCGGTGACGGCGACGACCTGCTGTTTGGCGAGGCGGGCAACAATAGCCTGCGCGGCGGCGCCGGCAACGATACGCTTTGGGGCGACGCCGGAAACGACTATCTCGTCGGCGAGGACGGCGATGACCAGCTCTATGGCATGCTTGGCGCCGACACCCTGTTCGGCGGGCTGGGCAACGACCTTCTGGATGGCGGCGACGGGGACGACCTGCTCGGCGGCAGCGACGGCAACGACACGCTCCGGGGCGGCGGCGGTCACGACGTTCTGGGCGGCGGCGCGGGCGACGACCGACTGGAAGGCGGCGCCGGCAACGACACCCTGACCGGTGGGGCGGGAGCCGATAGTTTCGTCTTCGTCGGCTTGGACAATTTCGACGATAGCCTCGACCTGATTACCGATTTCCAGACCGGGCTGGACCGCATCGACTTCTCGGGTCTGAACCTCAGTTTCATCGGGACGGACACCTTTTCCGCCGCGGGCCAGATTCGCGCCGACCTGTCGCAGCCGGGTGCCGGCCGGCTGCTTGTCGACCTCGACGGCGACGGCCGCGCCGATCTGACCATCGAACTGACGGGGCTGGATACGATCGGGGCCGGAGACCTGCTGCTCTAGCGCTCCAGCAGGTCGCGATGGCTGCGCTCAAGCAGCATCAACCCCAGCACCAGCAACGCGACCGAGATGCCGATGACGTAGCCCTGGCTGATATAGCTGCCCTGATAGGTCGGATAGATGCCCTGCCGCATCAGGCCGACGCAATGGATCAGCGGGTTGTACCACAGGAAGTTCTGGGCCTGCGTCGGCATCAGGTCATAGGTGAAGAAGATGCCCGACATCAGGAACAGCGGCCGCGTCAGGATCTGCCAGATCCGCTCCCATATCGGGAAGGCGGTCATCAGGTAGCAGTTCAGGGTGCCGACCCCCACCGCCAGCAGCGCGACCAGCAGCAGCGACTCGAAGACCGAAGCCAGGTTCACCACCACCGGCAGCTGGAAGATCACGTAGATGCCGATCAGCACGATGGCGATCACCGCCGTATGAGTCAGCGCGTTCAGAAGCACCCGCGCGATCATCGCGTCGATGAAGGTGACGCTGGGATAGGCCAGGAACGGCCGCGAGAAGCGGATCGCGCTGGCAACCTTGTTCGTCAGGTCGTTGAACATGGCGAAGGGCAGGAAGCCCGTGGCGTAGAACAGCGGAAAATTCGTGCCCAGCCCCGGCCGATTCAGCGCCAGGCTGAAGATCAGCGAGAGCAGCGCCACGCCCAGCACCGGCTCGAGCACCGCCCAGATATAGCCTCCGGCGGATTTGCCATAGGTCGTCGCCATCTCGCGCAGCATCAGCGCCACGATGATGCGCATCATGCGAAAGCGCGGCCCGATCTTGGACGGACGCTGCGGAGGTCTGATCTCACCTGGAATGTCGGACATGTGAACGCAAATGCTGGCCTTGGCGAGCCGCAATATGTAACAACTGCGCGGAAAAGGTAAACCAGCGAAAGCGCAACTGCTGTGACCACCCCGTTGAACCCGGCCGGCGCCAAGGCCGGCCCGCCGGCCGAGCCGGCAGCAGAACAGCAACCCTCCGCGCGTTCCGCACCCGATCCGGCGGCCCGTCCCCGTGCGCAGGCCGACAATCAGGCGCAGCCTGCGCCGGCCCCACCGCAGCCGAACCGCCCGTTCCAGGCGCAGCCGGCCCCGGCCGGCGCGCCCGTGCAGCGGCCGCCGCAGCCTGCGGCGCAACCGGCGCAACGGCCGGCCCAGCCGCAGACGCAACAGGGTTCCGGCCAGCCCAACCAGCCGCGACCGCAAGCCGCGACCGGCCAGCCGCCCCGGGCACGGCCGCAGGGCACCGGCACCCAGCAGCCCCTGGCGGTGCGCCCGCAGGCCCAGGGCCAGCCGATTCCGGTGAAACCCATGGGCCGAGCGGTGGCGCAGCCGGCAGGCCGGCAGGTGCCCGCCGTGCCGCCCACGCCCGTGCAGCCGGTCCGTCCGGCCGTCGGCCTGGCCCAGCCGCGGCGCCGGCACTGGTTAATGCTGGCCTCGTTCCTGCTGCTGGTGGTGCTGCCGACGCTGCTCTGGGCCTGGTATCTGTGGGCGCGGGCCAGCGACCAATATGTCTCGACCGTCGGCTTTTCGGTCCGCAAGGAGCAGGCGGCGCCCTCGATCGACCTGTTGGGCGGGCTCTCCTCGTTTACCGGCGCCAGCGGCACCGCCTCGGACACGGACATCCTGTACGAATACATCCGCAGTCAGGACATGGTCGAGAAGATCGACTCGGATCTCGACCTGCGGTCGCGCTTCTCGCGCGACTGGCCGCGGGATTTCGTCTTTGCCTTCAATCCCGAAGGCCATGTCGAGGACCTGACGGAATACTGGCAGCGCCAGGTCAAGGTGCTTTACGACAGCTCGACCGCGCTGATCACGCTGAACGTCAGCGCCTTCAGCGCCGAGGACGCCCAGGCGATCGCCGCCGCGGTGTTCAAGCAGAGCTCGGACAAGATCAACCAGCTTTCGGCCATCGCCCAGGAGGACGCCACCCGGCTGGCCAAACTGGAACTCGACAAGACCCGGGACGAACTGACCACGACCCGACAGGCGATGACCGCCTTTCGCATGAAGTCGCAGATCGTCGATCCGCAGGCCGACCTGGCCGGGCAGATGGGCGTGCTGAGCGGGCTTCAGGCGCAACTGGCCGAGGCACTGGTCGCCCATGACATGCTGCTGGAAAACGCCCAGCCGACCGACCATCGCGTGACTCAGTCCCAGCAAAAGATCGACGCCCTGCGCCGGCTGATCGATCAAGAGCGCAGCAAGTTCGGCGCCGAGGGCCAGGGGCCGGCCGGTGAAAGCTATGCCCAGCTGATGGCCGAATACGAAAAGCTGGCGGTGGACCGCGAATTCGCCGAGGGCGCCTATCGCACCGCCCGCATCGCCTATGAGACCGCCATGGCCGAGGCGCAGCGCCAGTCGCGCTATCTCGCCGCGCATATCGAGCCCAAGGTCGCGCAAAGCTCGACCGAACCGCGCCGGCTGTGGCTGCTGTTCATGGTCTCCGGCATGCTGCTGGCCGGCTGGTCGATCCTGGTCCTGATCTATTACAGCATCCGCGACCGCGGCTGAGCCATGATCCGGCTGGAGAACCTGACCAAGGCCTATCGGCTGAAAGGCCGTCGGACGCTGGTCGCCGACAATGTCAACGCGGTCTTTCCGACCGGCGCCTCGGTGGCGCTTCTGGGCCGCAATGGCGCGGGGAAATCGACGCTGCTGCGGATGATCGCCGGCACCGTCTCGCCCACGGCGGGACGGGTGCTGTCGAACGGCACGATCTCGTGGCCGGTGGGCTTCATGGGCAGCTTCCACGGCGAACTGACCGGGGCGCAGAACGTGCGCTTCGTGGCGCGGATCTATGGCGTCGACACCGACGAATTGGTCGATTACGTCGCCGATTTCGCGGAGCTGGGCCAGCATTACCACCAGCCGTTCAGCAGCTATTCCTCGGGGATGCGCTCGCGGCTGGCGATGGGGACCAGCATGGGCATCCATTTCGACACCTATCTGGTGGACGAGGTGACCAGCGTCGGCGACGCCAACTTCCGGGTGAAGTCGCAACGTGTGTTCAGCGACCGCATGGCGAATTCCGGCGCCATCGTGGTCAGCCACTCCATGCCCATGATCCGCAGCATGTGCACCATGGGCGCCGTGCTGGAACACGGCCATCTGACCGTCTTCGACGACCTCGAAGAGGCGATCGCCCATCACGAGGCAATCCTGCGCGTACCCAAGGTGGTCGTGGGCGACTAACCGGCCAGCAGGGCCTCGATTTCGGCCCGCCTTGCCGCCACAAGCGCCGCATCGCCGCGCGATTCGACGTTCAGCCGCACCACCGGTTCGGTGTTCGAGCGGCGCAGGTTGAAGCGCCAATCCGCGAACTCCAGGCTGATACCGTCGGTGTCGTCGCGGCGAATCGCCTGCGGCGCGAAATGCGCCACCACCCGGTCGATGGCGGCGCCGGGATCGCCGAGGCGGAAGTTGATCTCGCCCGAAGAGGGAAAGGCCCGCATCCGCTCGGCCACCAGCGCGCCCAGGCTGACGCCTTTGCGGCTGACCAGTTCGGTCACCAGCAGCCAAGGGATCATGCCGCTGTCGGCGAAGTGGAAGTCGCGGAAATAATGATGCGCCGACATCTCGCCGCCATAGATCGCGCCCGACTCGCGCATGGCGCGCTTGACGAAGGCATGGCCGGTGCGGGCCTGCACCGCCTGCCCGCCCGCCGCCGCGATCATGTCGCGGCTGTTCAGCACCACACGCGGATCGTGCACGATCTTCTCGCCCGGGTGCTTTTCCAGGAAAGCGGTCGCCAGCAATCCGACGATATATTCGCCGGGAATGAAATCGCCGTTCTCGTCGAAGAAGAAGCAGCGGTCGAAATCACCGTCCCAGGCCACGCCCAGGTCGGCGCCATGCTGCCGCACCGCATCCGCCGTCATCGGCTGGTTTTCCGGCAGCAGCGGGTTCGGGATGCCGTTCGGAAAGCTCGGGTCGGCATCGTGGTTGACACGGATGAAATGCAGGGGCGCCCCGCGCCGTTCCAGTTCGGCCGCGACGGTGTCGAAGGTAGGCCCCGCGGTGCCGTTGCCGGCGTTGACCAGCACGGTCAGCGGCTTCAGCGCGGCGATATCGACGAAATCGGCCATTGCCCGGGCATAAGTGTCGCGCGCCTCGGGAAAGTCCCGCGTCTCGCCCCGGCGCCCTGTTTCGGTGAAGGCGCCCGATTGCGCCAGTTCGGCAATGGCGGCGAAATCGCCCTCGGGGTCCAGGGGCGCCGCACCGCGCCCGACCAGCTTCATGCCGTTGTAGTCGATCGGATTATGCGAGGCCGTGACCTCGATCCCACCGTCGGCGCCGAAATGGGCGGTGGCGAAATACATCTCCTCGGTGCCGGCAAGACCCAGGTCGCGCACATCGGCGCCGCCCTCGTTCAGCCCCCGGATCAGCGCCGCGGCAAGTTCAGGCGAGGTTTCGCGCGTGTCGCGGCCGACGATCACCTCGCGCGCGCCCAGCACCTGCGCGAAGGCGCGGCCGATGCGCCAGGCGACGTCCGCGTCAAGTTCGGTCCCCAGCCGGCCGCGCACGTCATAAGCCTTGAAGCAGTCGATCCGTCGCGCCTCAGCCATGTCCCATCCCCTTCTTTGCCGCCCTTGGCTACACCAGCCGCCCGGCGATGGGAATAATGCGTCAGCATTGCAGAAGGGTTAACGCCTCCGCCAAAGGGCCGGGGTGACGCAAGCCCCCCGCCGCGCTAGACCGGACGAAACAAGGAGAATGCCCATGGATACCAAGGCCCTGATCGCCGCCTATTACGACGCCTTCAACGCCGGCCGCACCGACGAGATGCTGGCCTATCTGCACGACGAGGTCGAACATCACGTCAACGAGGGCGGCATCCGTCGCGGCAAACCCGCCTTCGCCGAGTTCAACGCCCATATGACCCACAGCTACAAGGAGCTGCTGACCGACATCGTGATCTTCGCCAACGAGGCAGGCGACCGGGCGGCGGCCGAGTTCGTGGTCAACGGCACCTATCTGGCGACCGACGAGGGCCTGCCCGAGGCCAATGGCCAGACCTACGTCCTGCCCGCCGGCACCTTCTTCACCATCCGCGATGGCAAGATCGCCCGCGTGACCACCTATTACAACCTCGCCGACTGGACGCGGCAGGTCGTCGGCGAATGATCCGGACCCGCATCCTGACCGGGGACGCCGTGGCCGAGGCGCTGGACGACCTGGCGCGGCTGCGGATCGCGGTGTTCCGCGACTGGCCCTATCTCTACGACGGCGACCTGGATTACGAGCGCGACTACCTGCGCGCCTATCAGTCGCCCGGCGCGGTGGTGGTCGCGGCCTATGACGGTGCCCGCATGATTGGCGCCTCGACCGGCGCGCCGATGGAGGATCACGCCGGCGACTTTGCCGCCGCCTTCGCCGCGCGCTCCGAACCGCTGGACCAGATCTTCTATTGCGCGGAATCGGTGCTTTTGCCGGACTATCGCGGCCATGGGCTCGGCCACGCCTTCTTCGACGGGCGCGAGGCGCAGGCCCGCGCCCTGGGACGGCGCTTCTGCACCTTCTGCCGCGTGGTCCGGCCCGAGGACCATCCGCTGCATCCGCAGGACTATCGCCCGCTGGACGGCTTCTGGCGCAAGCGCGGCTACGCGCCTCTGCCGGGGGTGGTGGCCGAGTTCGAATGGAAGGACATCGGCGAGGACGATCCGACCCGCAAGCCCCTGCAATTCTGGATGAAAACGCTGTGACCCGGACCGTCCGCATCGCCGCCGCCGCCTATCCCTTCGACTGGCTGGCGGATTTCGACGCCTATCGCGCCAAGATCGCCCGCTGGGTGCAGGAGGCCGCCGATTGCGACCTGCTGGTCTTTCCCGAATATGGCGCCATGGAACTGGCCTCGCTGGGCGGCCGCGCGGTGGCGGGCGACCTGGAGGCTTCGCTGCATGAGGTCGCCCGGCACGAGCCCGCCCGCGACGCGCTGCACAAGGAACTGGCGGCACGACACGGGGTGCACATCCTGGCTGCCTCGGGGCCGGCGTTCGAGGGGCCGCGCCCGGTCAACCGCGCGGTGCTGTTCGGGCCGCAGGGACGGATCGGCCATCAGGACAAGCAGGTGATGACCCGCTTCGAGCGCGAGGATTGGGACGTCGTCGGCGCCCCCGGCCTGCGGGTCTTTGACACGGCCGTGGGACGGCTGGGCGTCCTGATCTGCTATGACAGCGAGTTCCCGTTGCTGGGCCGGGCGCTGGCCGAGGCGGGGGCCGAGGTGGTGCTGACCCCCTCTTGCACCGACACGGTTGCGGGGTTTAATCGCGTCCGCATCGGCGCCATGGCCCGGGCACTGGAGAGCCAATGCGTGGTCGTGCAGGCGCCGACCGTAGGCGAGGTGGACTGGAACCCCGCCATCGACGAGAATCGCGGCGCGGCGGCGATCTATGCGCCGCCGGACGGGCTGTGGCCCGAAAGCGGCGTGGTGGCCGAGGGCGCGATGGACGCGCCGGGCTGGGTCAAGGCGAGCGTGGATCTGGACCTGGTGGCCGAAAGCCGACGGAACGGGCGGGTGCTGCCCTTTGCGCATTGGGGCGAGACGGTGGGCGTGCGGATGGTGGACTGAGGGCTACTTGAAGCCCAAAGGAGTCTTTGATTTCTGCGCTTTCCGGCAATTGAATGGCCTTATGCCTTAGGGTCCACCCCTATGATTTTCTGTTGCAGGCTAGGGGGTTGAGTGATCCACGCGGATCATGTGCAAGCGAGACAATCGATACTTCTGGCTGAGTGTGCAGCAGATGCAGCGACTTCGGCCCTTCTTTCCCAAAGTACGGGTGCGGTCCGACGACTGTAAGGTGTTGAGCGGGATCATCTGCGTCAAGCGATATGGGCTGCGATGGCAGGATGCGCCTTCTGTCTACGGCCCTTGCAAGACTCTGTATAACCGGTTAGCCCGCTGGTCCAGGATGGGCATCTTTGCGCGACTATTCCAGGAACTGGCGCAGCCCGGCGGCCAGGGCGACACGCTGATGATCGACAGCACCTTCATGAAGACGCACCGCACCGCTGCCAGCCTTCGAAAGTCCAAGGATCAGGAAACGATCCAGTGGATCGTTTTCCCGACGGACGGGATCGGCCGCGGGCGATAGGGCGCACGAAAGGTGGCCTGAACGCCAAACTGCACATGCTCAGCGACGGCAAAGACGCCCGCTGGACGTCTTCCGCTCTCCCGGCCAGATGGCCGACAATCGGGTGCCCTCGTGGTGGTGCGCCATCTGGCGACAGCCAGGCGCTTTCTGAGCGACAAGGCGTATGATGCCGACTGGTTGCGCGACGGCTCAGGGATCGTGGCATCCGCCCCTGCATCCCGCCTCGGAAGAAGCGCAAGAAACCTGCCAGATATAACAAGCGGCTCTACCGCAAGCGATATCGCATCGAGAATGCCTTCGGCCGCTGTAGGGGGGCTCTGTTGCACAAATCCTGTCATGGATTCATCTGATGAAACCCGTACGGTAGCTGGTCTGCATGAGCCGACCCGCATCCCCGACATACAGAACCCGGAACTGGCCAGCCTACAATGAAGCGCTCAAGCGCCGGGGTTCGCTGACGATCTGGTTCGACCCCGAGATGAGCTGGGATGCCGCGCCGACAGGCAGGCGTGGCCGCCAGCAGACCTACAGCGATGCCGCCATTCAGACGTGTCTTTCGATGAAGGTGCTCTTCGGCATGGCGCTCAGGCAGACGACTGGTTTCGTCGAGAGCCTGCTGCAGTTGGTTGGTCTCGACTGGACGGTGCCTGACTTCAGCACCCTGTCCCGTCGCCAGAAGACCCTGGCTGTGAACATACCGTATCGCGGGTCCAAGGGGCCGCTGCACCTGCTGATCGACAGCACTGGCATCAAGGTCGAGGGCGAAGGCGAGTGGCACGCCCGCAAGCATGGCGGCCCGAAACGGCGCGTCTGGCGCAAGATCCATCTGGGGATTGATGAGGAAACGCTGGAGGTTCGGGCGGTGGAGATCACAGGGAGCCACATCGGCGATGCGCCGGTGTTACCCGACCTGCTCAAACAGATCCCGGCGCACGAGCAGATCGGCCGCGTCACAGCAGACGGCGCCTACGACACCCGCAAATGCCACGATGCCATCGCTGACCGCGGCGCCGACGCTGTCATTCCGCCCCGCAAGAACGCCAAACCCTGGAAGACAGTCGCCGCCGGCGCGGGCGCACGAAACGAGGCTCTGCGGGCATCGAAATACCTCGGTCGTGCCCTCTGGCGACGATGGAGTGGATACCACCCCCGAAGCCGCGTCGAGACGAAGATGCACTGTGTGAAACTGCTGGGTCAGCGCCTCATGGCACGGGACTTTGACCGACAGGTCGCCGAGCTTCAGGTCCGTATCGCTATTCTGAACCGTTACACCGCGCTTGGCACCCCCGTCACAGAGGCCGTGGGATAGATCTGTCCGGGGAAAGGGGAAATCCGGCCATCAACTCTTTGGTGCAACAGAGTCCGCGTCAGGGATACCGTCGCCACCATCAACGTGGCCGAAGCGGTCGCGCGGGTGAGCGAGGGCCGGGCATGAGCGGCATCGGTATACAGGTCGAGTTCGATTCCGAGGGCGCACGGCAGCGCCTTCGGGCCCTTATCCAGAAAATGGACAACCGCCGGCCGTTCTTTGAGCAGGTCGGCGAACACCTGATGACTTCGACCGGGCGCAGGTTCGACTTGGACACGGCGCCGGACGGAACGAAATGGGCGCCGCTCAAGCCCGGCACGATCAAGAGCCGCATCCGGCGAGGGAAGTCACCCGCTGGCATCCTGCGCGATCACGGCTGGCTTCGCGGCTCGATCAGCGCGGAAAGCAGCAATGACGATGTGCGCATTGGATCGCCTTCGCCGTATGCTGCAATCCATCAGCTGGGCGGGACTATCGACATGCCGGCCCGGCAACAGACGCTCTACCTGAAGCGCAACCGCAAAGGCGAGATCGGCCGCAGGTTCGTGTCCAAGAAGGCGGCGAACCATACCGAAACGATCCAGCGATCCGCGCATAAGCTGACAATCACGGCGCGGCCCTTCCTCGGCATATCGGCAGTGGATCAGCAGGATATTCTTGACATAGCCGGTGACTGGCTCGGCTTGGGCTGATCGGAAAAATATTCCTAATATCATTTGAATATTGGAACAATATTCTGAAATCACGAAGCAGGCTGCGCCGTGCCAGTTCGGAAACCTCGGCAGAGAAACAGCGCGAAAGCGGAGCTTAACCTGTTCATATTGTGTGTTTCGGAACTGGTTTCGCAAGGTAGCAACTCACTTCCGAAACTCCCTTCGCTTTTGCCCCCCCGGAAAGCGGCACCCACAGAGCGCCCCGCTGACGGCCTTTCTTCAATGCTGGCTGGATGTTAGCAGATGCGCGGTTCATGCTGCCCCAATGTCGATTGCATGCGCGGTGAAAGTTCGGAAACCGCGCATTTTTACCGACTCTGTTGCACCAAAGAGTTGATGGCCGGATTTCCCCTTTCCCCGGACAGATCTATCCCACGGCCTCTGTGACGGGGGTGCCAAGCGCGGTGTAACGGTTCAGAATAGCGGGCGCGGTATTGTCCACATAGGTGGCTTTCCCGACCGCCAGTTCCTCCAGGTCGAAGAGCCCGGCCAGCATCTTGGCGGTGATGCTGTCGGCGGTGGTGTATTTGAACCGTTCCACGATCTTGGGATGGTTCTTCAACGCCATGAACCCCTTGCTGCCGATCACCATGCGGTTCGGCTCGATCCCGCAGGTGGTGCGCACCTGATCCTTGGCGGCTTCCACGTCGCCAACCGGATCGCTGTCGTCGCTATCCCAGCGGTCGCCGCCGGTCAGCGCAAGCCGGTTCGCAGGGGTGTAGCTGGCCGGGTCCGAGGCAAGCTCCGCCTGCTCGATTTCCAGCGTCAGGGTCAGCGTGTCCATGGCGGTATTGACCGCGCGCTTGCCCAGGTCGATCCCCGGAACCTCCGCTTCCTCGGCATGTTCACGCGGAACCGGCACATCCAGCGAATACTGGTCGAGGCTGTAAGGCCGGCCCTCATAGCCCAACTGAATGTTCATGGCGTCCGCGCCCGGCGCGCGGCGGGCCTTGTAGTTGAAGAAGCTCTCGCGTCCGAACTCGATCACGTTGCCACCGCGCTGGGGCACGTCGATGCGGGGGAAGAGGATATGCCCGACGCGCTGCGCGTGGCGATAACCCTGCGCGATGCCCGACAGAACCGGGTCGATCACGCGGGCGGTGCGGCTGTTCAATCCACTCATGTTGCCTGTTTTCCTTGGATGCTGATTTCCGGGCCGTGGAGCGGCCCGGAGACGTTCGGGGCTGTCCAGGGGTGCCAAATGAGGGGGAAGCCCTGTTAACCCCCTGTTAGGATCGCGCTCCGGGCCTATTGAGCCGCAAGTTGGCGGGGAGATGTGTCGGAGATGAAGGCGGCAAGCTTCTGGCACCCCACTCCGAAACGTGTGGCAAGCTCGTGGCCATTCAGACCGGCTCGCGAGCGATGCCGGCGAACCATACGTTCCGAAATGCCGAGAATTCGGGCCACCTCTTGGTTGTTCTTGCCCTCGGTGATGAGGGCAAGAACGGCGTCACGCCTCCCGGTATTGGCTGAACCATTCGGGATGTAGAAGGACTCGCCCGGCATGATGGCGACCAGCTCCTCCGCGTCGAGCCGCCCAAGATTGCGAACAAGGGGGTGCTCGTCGGTCAGCGCCTTGATGCGCGTCGGAATCTTGATGGAGGTTCCGCCCATGGTGGCGACCATCTTGTCGCGGAGGCCCGCGCCCAGCATGTCGGCGATGTAAGCCATCGCGCCTTCCGGGCAGTTGCTTTGGTATTCTTCCATCCTGACGGCTTTGCTGTTCATGCCAATCCTCGCCTTCCTTGGTCTTCGCGCCCGTCAACCGGACTACAGTCCGGTCTGGTGGCGGTAGCCCGGACGCATGTCCGGCCGAGGTTGGAACGGACTTCCGGCTAAGGGGGTGTCCTGCGCGAAGGGCTCCTCCCGCGCGCGGATCGGGGGATGGCGGGCGGTATCGCGCCTGCCCGCCGTCTCCCCCTCGGGGCTGGCAGATCGTCGCCCGCGTCGCCTGTCGCTGGCGACAGAAGACGCCAAGGGCGGCTGGCGGGTTCGACACGGTCACCCACGAATGACCGAGGAACTGAAAGAGGCCGGTGTCGATGTGGGGCACCGGCGCGTCGGTCGCCTGATGCGCGAAAACGGGATCGCCGTTGAAAGAACGCGCAAGTTCAAGGCGACCACAGACAGCGATCATACATTCAACATCGCCCCGAACCTGCTAGACCGCGACTTCCGTGCGGCCGGGCCGAACCAGAAATGGGCAGGTGACATTAGCTACATCTGGACCCGCGAGGGGTGGCTGTATCGTATGCGGCGGCTGCGCCCCATTGATTTCAGGCTTGCGCCGCGGGGTGCCGGACAGAGCTGATGCCCGTTCGTAGCTCAGAAAGGAGTCCTTTATGAGCTCATCCCGGCTGGTTTCGCCGCCTGGGCATATGGGCGTCGATGTCTTTTTCCCGGTGGCCGTTGGCCAGGCGCGTGAAGAGATCGCGCAGGTAGGCATAGGGCTCGACGCCATTCATCTTGCATGTGCCGATGAGGCTGGCGAAGCGAGCCCAGTTGCGTCCGCCCTCGTCATGGCCGGCGAACAATGCGTTGCGGCGGTTCATGGCCGGCTTCGGATGGCATTCTCGACCAAGTTGGAGTCGATGTCGACGCGGCCGTCATCAAGGAACAGCCGGAAGCCGTCCTGGCGCTTCAGCATATAGGCCATGGCCTCACCAAGGTCGGATTTTCGCGAGACCCGGGCAGCCTGCGCCTTCAGCCAGGTAAAGAACGCGTCGACTAGGGGGCGGGACAGTTCCTGCCGGACGGCCCGTCGATGTTCCGGATCGCTTCCGCGGATGGCATCCTCGACCTTGTAGAGTGCAGCAATGCGCAGGAGCGCCTCATCGATGATCGGTGAGCCTTTCTTCGGCTTGGCCTTGATCAGCTTGCGCCGACCGTGCGCCCAACAAAAGGCCAACCGCAAGGGAGCGCCGCCGGTGCGTTTTGGCGTGGCGAGATGGGTATAGGCACCATAGGCATCAACCTGGATCGTGCCATCGAAGCCAGCAAGGATTTCAGCGGCATATTCGCCCTTACGCCCGGGCCGGTAGTGGAATACCACGCCGGGCGGAGCGGTGCCGCCCCAACCCCGGTCGTCCCGTAAAACGGCCCAGAGGTAGCCGGTTTTCGTCGTGCCACGCCCTGGATCGAGCACCGGGGCGGTGGTTTCATCGACATAGAGCCGCGTGCTTTCCGCCATCAGCCGCCTGGCCATGTGGTCGACCACGGGCGCGATCAGGGCACCGGTCCGGCCCATCCAGTCGGCCAGCACCGAGCGCTCGATCGGCAGCCCGTGCCGCGCCATCACCACGGCCTGCCGGTTCAGCGGCATATGCTCGGAATGCTTGGAAACGGCGATCTGCGCCAGCAGTGCCTCGGTCGGCCAACTGCCCTCCAGAAGATGCGCGGGTGCCTTGGCCTGCACCACACCGGCTCGCCCCTTGGGGCAGGCATAACGGGGGCGCACTGTGGCGATCAACCGTCCGCCGCCAGTCCAGACCCTCGAACAGAGCTTCCGCCTGCGCCCGCGACAGCCGCATCACCCCGTCCTGGACCTTGGGCCAGGCGAAGCTGCCGTGTTCCAGAACCTTGTAGGTCAGCACCATTCCGGTGCCGTCCCAGACCAGGATCTTCAACCTGTCCCCGCGTTTCGACCGGAAGATCACCGTCACCCCGGAATGCGGGTCGAGCTTCAACTCTGTCTGAACCATCAGCGCAAGGGCCTGGTGCCCGCAGCGGAAGTCCACCGGCTTCGTCTCGGTCAGAAGCCGGGCATTTCCGGCCGATTCCAGGTGAATTTCCTGGTTTCCGGCGCGGAATGTGCCGTCACGCGGACTTTTTCAGCAGCCTGTCAATTGTTCGCGCCCCCCTCGACCGGCTCCGCCGGCACCGCGCTCTCGGGCGTGGCGCCTTCCGGGGCCGTTCCCTCGGTCGGGACGGCCAGCCGGTTGTCGTCCCATTCGCCCGAGGCCACCTCGCCCGTCGCATAGCGCATCACCCCCGCGCCCTGCCGCTTGCCGTCGCTGAAATGCCCGGTATAGACGTCGCCGTTGGCATAGGTGGCCACGCCCTCGCCGTCGATCTCGCCTTCCTTCCAGCTGCCCTCGTAGCGGAAGCCGTCCGGCGCGATCAGCCGGCCCTTGCCGTGGCGCAACCCGTCCACGAAGGAGCCGTCGTAGGTCGTGCCGTCGGGATAGGTCGCCTGCCCCTGGCCGTGGCGCTGCCCGTCGCGCCAGGCGCCGTTGTAAACATAGCCGTCCGGATAGGTCATCCGGCCCTGCCCCTCGTTGCGGCCGCGCTTGAAACCGCCTTCGTAGACCAGGCCGTTGGCGTATTTCGCCACGCCCTGACCCTCGATCACGCCCGCGATCCAGGTGCCGTCGTAGGTGGCGCCGTCCGGATAGGTGATCAGCCCGCGCCCGTCCGGCATGTCGGCTTTCAGCGCGCCCTCGTAGACCGAGCCGTCGGGATAGGTGATGCGGCCCAGCCCCTCCATCCGGCCCTCGACCCAGTCGCCGGAATAGACATAGCCGTCGGTGCCGGTGAAGGTGCCCACGCCCCAGCGCTTGTCGGCGCGGAAGTCGCCCTCGTAACGGTCGCCGTTGGCGAATTTGGCGATGCCCTTGCCCTCGCGCTTGCCATTGGCGAAGCGGCCCTCGTAGCTGTCGCCCGAGGGCTGGACCAGCTTGCCCTGCCCCGCCATCTGACCGGCCGACCAGCCGCCCTCGTAGGACAGCCCGTCCGGCATGGTAAGCTTGCCCTGACCCGAGCGCTGGTTGGCCTTCATCTCGCCTTCATAGGCCGCGCCGTCGGGATAGGTGATCTTGCCGAAGCCCTCTTTCACGCCGGCCTTCCAGTCGCCATGGTAGCGATAGCCGTTGGGTTGCGTCAGCACCCCCTTGCCGTCGTGCAGCGCGTTCAGGAAGCCGCCCTCATAGACCGAGCCGTTGGCGTAATGCGCCACGCCCTGGCCGGTGATCTGGCCGTCCAGCCAGTCGCCCTCGTAGGTGCCGCCGTCCTCGTAGGTGATCTTGCCCTTGCCATGCGGCTTGCCGCGGGCGAAGGCGCCTTCATAGACCGAGCCGTTGGGGAACCTGGCCTCGCCCTGACCGCGGATCTCGCCCTCGACCCAGTCGCCGGTATATTCATAGCCCGAGGGCAGCGTGTAGGTGCCGCGCCCATGCTGCTTGCCGTTGCGAAAGGTGCCCTCATAGACGCCGCCGTCGTCATATTGCTTGGTGATGACGGATTGCGCGCCGGCCGTGCCGCTGCCGGCCAATATCATCGCGCATGCGACAAGGGCTGCTGCCTTCATGGGCCTGCCTCCGGCTGTTCGTTCTTTCGGCAGGGGTTTACCGCATGGGCGCCGCCGGCGCAAAGCCCGACTTTTCCTTTGCCGCAGGCTGACCTATCAACAACGGCAAGACCCGGGCAAAGGAAGCGCCATGACCGACACGTTCCGCATCACTCTCGGACAGCTGAACCCGACCGTGGGCGACCTGCCCGGCAATGCCGCCCAGGCGCGCGAGGCATGGGCGAAGGCGCGCGAGGCCGGCGCGAACCTGCTGGCCCTGCCCGAGATGTTCATCACCGGCTACCAGACCCAGGACCTGGTGCTGAAGGCGGGCTTCACCCGCGACGCCATGGCCGCGATCGAGGCGTTGGCGCGGGACTGCGCCGACGGTCCCGCCATCGGCATCGGCGGCCCCCATGCCGAGGGCGACCGACTCTACAACGCCTATTGGATCCTCCGCGGCGGCAAGGTGGTGGCCCGGGTGCTCAAGCACGAATTGCCGCACAAGCAGCTGTTCGACGAGTGGCGGCTGTTCAACGTCGGGCCGATCTCGGGTCCCTACAGCCTGGACGGGCTGCGGATCGGCAGCCCGATCTGTGAGGACGCCTGGTGGCCCGAGGTGGCCGAGACCCTGGCCGAGACCGGGGCCGAGATCATGCTGGTCCCGAACGGCAGCCCCTATCATCGGGGCAAGCTGGACCTGCGCATGGGCCATATGGTGGCCCGCGTGGTCGAAACCGGCCTGCCGCTGATCTATCTGAACTCGGTCGGCGGGCAGGACGACCAGATCTATGACGGCGGCAGCTTCGTGCTGAATCCGGGCGAGGACGGCGGCGCGGTCAAGGTGATGCAGCTGGCCCCCTTCGACGAGATGCTGGTGCATGTCGATTTCACCCGCACCCCGCAGGGCTGGCGCGCGGTGCCTGGCCGGATGGACCACCAGCCCGACGAATGGGAACAGGATTATCGCGCCATGATGCTGGGGCTGCGCGACTACATGCGCAAGTCCGGGTTCCGCAAGGTGGTGCTGGGCCTGTCGGGCGGCATCGACTCGGCGCTGGTCGCCACCATCGCCGCCGACGCCGTCGGGCCCGAGAACGTGCGCTGCGTCATGCTGCCCAGCGAATACACCTCGCAGGCCAGCCTGGACGACGCCGCCGATTGCGCGGCCCGGCTGGGCACGCGGCTGGATACCGTGCATATCGAGGGCGCCCGCGACGCCGTCGGTGCGGCGCTGGCGCATCTGATGGCCGGCACCCAGCCCGACATCACCGAGGAAAACATCCAGTCCCGGCTGCGCGGCGTGATGCTGATGGCGCTGTCGAACAAGTTCGGCGAACTGCTGCTGACCACCGGCAACAAGTCCGAGGTCGCGGTGGGCTATGCCACGATCTACGGCGACATGGCCGGCGGCTACAACCCGATCAAGGACCTTTACAAGACCCGCGTCTTCGAGACCTGCCGCTGGCGCAACCGCAACCATCGCGACTGGATGCTGGGCCGCGCGGGCGCGGTGATCCCGCCGCAGATCATCTCGAAACCGCCCTCGGCCGAGCTGCGCCCGGACCAGAAGGACCAGGACAGCCTGCCGCCCTATGAGGTGCTGGACGCGATCCTGGAAGGGCTGGTGGAAAAGGACCTGGCGCTGCAGGACCTGGTCGCCCAAGGCTTTGATCCCGAGACGGTCAGGAAGGTCGAATCCCTGCTCTATGGCAGCGAGTGGAAGCGTTACCAGGCAGCGCCGGGACCGCGCATCTCGACCAAGGCCTTCTGGCTGGACCGGCGCTATCCGCTGGTGAACCGCTGGCGCGACCGGATCTGACAGCGGTTGACGCCACGTCACCCCGGCGGCGCAACCGGCATAGGCAATCGCCAAATCAAGACAAGCCGTTGATATGGTTTGAATCTACAATCGGGATCGCTGCAAACTTGGCGATTTCGACAGGTTCTTAAACTTCGCGATATTCCTTAGCTATGCGGTTGGACCGGGGGTGCGTATTCTCCGGGCAATCCACCATGCGCCGCGTTCCGGTGCTGTCTGGTGGGATGGTTGATTGGTCACCGATACCTCTTCGGAGGGTCTGTTAATGATGAGGGTCTGCTTATGCTGACAACGACGATTCGCGTCATCTATCTTGGTCAACACTGCGATCTGGACCCCGACGAGCGGCACCTGGGCGCCGAACGCGCCCATGAGCTTGTCGGTTCGTCCTTCGGCAGCGCCGACGCCCCGCTGGCGCGCGACATCAACAGCATCACCCTGATGGACGGCAATGCCGACGGCAGGATTTCCTTCGACAACCGCTACGGCTCGCCCTCGGACGAATACGGCCTGCATGACGGCGCCCGCCACTATGCGGATTCGGGGATCATGTATCGCGGCACGGTGACCTATATGGACGGCAGCTGCGCCACCGACGTGACGCTGCGCGTGTTGCAGGACACCGACGGCAACCTGGTGCTGCTGCCGCCGCCCACCTCGGCCTCGCAATCCGAAATCGACGCGGTCACCACCAAGCCGATCCAGTCGATCACCCTGACCGACTATGTGCGCAGCGACTTCGGCGGGCTCGACACCTCGCGCTACGGGCTCGAGGCGCCGGCCTTCGTCTGCTTCCGCAACGGCACGCTGATCCTGACCACGCGCGGCAATGTCCCGGTCGAGGACCTGCGCCCGGGCGACATGGTCGTCACCCGCGACCACGGCCCGCAGCCGCTGCGCTGGATCGGCTCGAAACAGGTGACCTCGGACCTGCTGCAGCTGTTCCACAAGATGCGGCCGGTGCGGATCCGGGCCGGGGCGCTGGGGGCGGGCCTGCCGGCGCGCGATCTACATGTCTCGCAGCAGCACCGCGTCCTGGTCGGCTCCAAGATCGCCGAACGCATCTTCGGCGAGCCCGAGGTCCTGGTCGCCGCCAAGCACCTGACCGCGATCGAGGGCATCGAGATCGACGACAGCGCCGAGGAGCTGACCTATTTCCACCTGCTCTTCGACCGGCACGAGATCGTCTGCTCGGAAGGCGCGCAGACGGAATCGCTGTTCACCGGGCCCGAGGCGCTGAAATCGGTTTCTCCCGAGGCGCGGGCCGAAATTCTGGCGCTGTTCCCCGAGTTGCTGTCCGAAACCTGCGCGCAGGAACCCGCGCGCAGGATCGGTTCCGGCCGCGAGGGGCGGCAGCTCGCGAAGCGCCATTCCGCAAACGGACGCGAGCTGCAAAAGGCGCTGTCGCGCTGATACCTCAGGCCCCGGACCACCACATGCCGGGGCCTTTTCCCTTTCCGGGCGGTCAGACGACCACCGCCCTGCGCTCTTGCTGGCCGACGCCAAAGACCCGCTTGTAACGCGCGATCTCGTCCGCCGGGCCGGTGGCCTTTTCCGGGTTGTCGGACAGTTTCACCGTCGGCCGCCCCTCGGCCGCCACCGCCTTGCAGACCAGCGAGAACGGCGCCAGCCCGTCGCCCGGCACCAGTCCACGGAAATCGTTGGTCAGCAGCGTGCCCCAGCCGAAACTGGGCTTCACCCGGCCGTGGAAGCGCCGGAACAATTCGCTGATCTTGTCCACGTCCAGCCCGTCCGAAAAGATGATCAGCTTTTCGCGCGGGTCCTCGCCCCGGTCCTGCCACCAGCGGATCGCGGTTTCGGCGCCCTCGGCCGGGTCACCGCTGTCGACGCGGATGCCGGTCCAGCCGGCCAGCCAATCCGGGGCGTGTTCCAGAAACCCGTTCGTGCCATAGGTGTCGGGCAGGATGATGCGCAGCATGCCGTCATGTTCCTCGTGCCAGTCGGCGAGGACGCGATAGGGCGCCTGGCGCAGCTCTTCGTCGCTGTCGGCCAGGGCGGCATAGACCATGGGCAGTTCGTGGGCATTGGTGCCGATGGCCTCGATGTCGCGACGCATGGCGATCAGGCAGTTCGAGGTGCCGATGAAGCGATCCTCGCCCAGCCCTTCGTACATCGCCTGCACGCACCAGTCCTGCCACAGGAAACTGTGCCGCCGCCGGGTGCCGAAATCGGCGATGCGCAGGTCGGGGCCGAGCTTGCGCAGCTCTTCGATCTTTTCCCACAGCCGGGCCATGGCGCGGGCATAAAGCACCTGCAGCTCGAACCGGCCCATGTCCTTCAGGACGGCGCGCGAACGCAGTTCCATGATGATCGCCAGGGCCGGGATCTCCCACAGCATGACCTCGGGCCAGCGGCCCTCGAAGGTCAGCTCGTATTGCCCGTCCCGCTTTTCCAGCTGATAGGCCGGCAGGCGCAGGTTCTCCAGGAACTCCATGAAATCGGGGCGGAACATCTGCCGCTTGCCGTAGAAGGTGTTGCCGCGCAGCCAGGTGCTTTCGCCCCGAGTCAGCGTCAGCCCGCGCACATGGTCCAGCTGCTCGCGCAGCTCGCCCTCGTCGATCAGGTCGGCCAGGCGGATACGGCTGGTGCGGTTGATCAGGCTGAAGGTGACATTCGTGTCCGGCCGGTTGCGGAACACCGACTGGCACATCAGCAGCTTGTAGAAATCGGTATCGATCAGCGACCGCACGATCGGATCGATCTTCCACTTGTGGTTATAGACGCGGGTCGCGATATCGACCGTCGGAATCATCATGCCAGGGTCACTCCTGCCTTGCGCATGGCGTCGCGGGCGGCCTCGCGCGAGCCGTTCAGGTCGATGGCGCGGGTGGCGCCCTCGATCACCGTCGCGGCGAAACCCAGACGCGCGGCATCCATCGCCGACCAGGCGACGCAGAAATCCTGCGCCAGGCCGACGAAGGTCAGGTCGCTCAGCCCACGCTCGCGCAGGTATCCGGCCAGGCCGGTGGGCGTGCGGCGGTCGTTCTCGTAAAAGGCGGAATAGCTGTCGATCTGCGGCCGGAAGCCCTTGCGGATCACCAGATCGGCGCAATCGACGGCCAGCGCCGGGTGGAACCCCGCCCCCACCGAGCCGATCACGCAATGCGCCGGCCACAGCACCTGCGGACCATAGGCCATCTCGACCACCGAAAACGGCGCCGCGCCGGGATGGTTGTCGGCAAAGCTGGCGTGATCCTGCGAATGCCAGTCCTGGGTCAGCACCACCGCGTCGTAATCGGCCATCAGGTCGTTGATCGGCGCGACGATCTCGTCCCCGCCGGCGACGGCAAGCCGTCCGCCGGGGCAGAAATCCAGCTGCATGTCGATGACGATCAGGGCTTTTGCCATCGGGGCCCCCTTTGGTTCTTCCCTGAAAACTGGTAGGCGCAGGCGGCGAGGGCGTCAATGCGGCAACTTGAATGCGCGCCCCGGCAGCGCTATGGCCGGGCCATGCTGATCGTCGCCGCGCTTTACCATTTCACC
This sequence comes from Paracoccus aminovorans, assembly GCF_900005615.1. Lineage (NCBI taxonomy): Bacteria > Pseudomonadati > Pseudomonadota > Alphaproteobacteria > Rhodobacterales > Paracoccaceae > Paracoccus > Paracoccus aminovorans. Next base: position 2,666,286 of record NZ_LN832559.1, read on the forward strand.
CGCTTTTCCGACCCCGCCGCGCTGAAGGCGCCGCTGGCCCGATGCGCCTGCACGAACGGGGTCCGCGGCACCTTGCTGCTGGCGCCCGAAGGCATCAACGGCACCATCGCCGGCACCCGCGCCGGCATCGAAGCGGTGCTGGCGCATATCCGCGCCCTGCCCGGCTGCGCGGCGCTGGAGTGGAAGGAAAGCACCGCCGAGACCATGCCCTTCGGCCGCATGAAGGTGCGGCTGAAGCGGGAAATCGTCACCATGGGCCAGCCCGAGGTCGATCCGGTGGCCGCGGTCGGGCGCTATGTCGAGGCGCGGGACTGGAACGCGCTGATCGCCGCCCCGGACGTGGCGGTGATCGACACCCGCAACGATTACGAGGTCGAGATCGGCAGCTTCGCCGGCGCCATCGATCCCGGGACCCGCAGCTTTCGCGATTTTCCCGGCTGGTGGCGCGAGAACCGCGACCGCTTTGCCGGCAAGCGCATCGCCATGTTCTGCACCGGCGGCATCCGCTGCGAGAAATCCACGAATTTCCTGCTGGGCGAAGGCGTGCCCGAGGTGTTCCACCTCAAGGGTGGCATTCTGAAATACCTGGAAGAGGTGCCCGAGACCGACAGCCTGTGGCGCGGCGAATGTTTCGTCTTCGACAAGCGCGTCAGCCTGGGCCACGGGCTGCGGCAGGGCCGCCATGCATTGTGCCATGCCTGCCGCCGACCGCTGGCGCCCGAGGACCGCGCCCGCCCGGAGTATGAGGAAGGCGTATCCTGCCACCGCTGTGCCGACGACTATTCCGAGGCCGACCGCAGCCGATTCCGCACCCGCCAGCGCCAGGCCGAGCGCGGCGAGTGTTTCGGCGAGCCCCGCGACTGACGCTCGGGAGTCATTTGGACATATCCGGCAACGCTTTGAAAATAAAAAAATTACCCGGATCACGCCTGCTCAAATCCGCTTGATCGGCTAAGCCTTTCATCCTGCACCTTTTCCCGCCACGCGCCTGGGTGCGGGTCTCACCGACTGACACTTGTCCGTGCTGCGGGGCCGCGACAGCTTCCATCCGGCGGGCATGGTGCTAGGCATGAAGGCCGAGTGATCTGGGCCGCACCGGCCCGCAAGAAATGGAGAACTCACCATGAAAGCAATTGGTTATGCCGCCCTTGCCTCGCTGATCGCGGGCGGGGCCTATGCCGGGGGCTATGTCGCCCCGGTGGTCGAGCAGCCCGTGATCACCCCGGTCGAGACGGTCGCTCCGTCTGTCGGCACCTGGGACGGCTTCTATGCCGGTCTGCAATACGGCAAGGGCACCGGCGATTTGGGCAACCGCGGCGCGCTGGCGGACTTCGGCGACTTCGACGCCTATGGTCTGCACGCCGGCTATCAGAAGGGCTTCGGCAAGTTCGTGCTGGGCGGCGAGCTGGACTATAACAAGGTCTCGCCCGACGAGGTTTACAGCGACGGCGACCTGACGCGGCTGCGGCTGCGGGCCGGCTATGACGCGGGCCGGTTCCTGCCCTATGTCACGCTGGGCGCGGCCAAGCTGGACACCGACGAATTCTCGGACACCGGCCTGACCTATGGCCTGGGCGTGGACTACAAGGTGGCCGAGCATTTCACCGTCGGCGCGGAATATACCCGCAACGACTTCAAGGACGTGCTGCACGACAGCCTGGGCGTGGACGGCAACGACCTCGACATGAACATGGTGCAGGTCCGCGCCTCCTACAAGTTCTGACGCCAGGGGACGGGCGCGGCTTCGGCAGCGCCCGTCCTGCCCCATCGGCCCGCAAGCGCCGGGGCCGGACGCGGCAAATTACTTCAATTTGACCGGATAGATAGCTGGCCCGCCCGCTCGACCCGCATTAGCGATCGGAAAGGTTGCAATCTGACGGGTGAATGATGACGATTATCCGCAACGGCACAGCGGGCAACGACCGGATCCGGATGGAGAATCTGTTTCCCTTTTCGGAAACGATTCGCGTGAATGGCTTGGCCGGGCATGACGAGCTTGTCGGCGCATTTCTTCATTACAACGAACTTTTCGGCGGCACCGGCAACGACACGCTCATGGGTGGCGCAAACGGCAACCTGCTGGACGGCGGGGCCGGGAACGACGTGATGGATGCGTGGCAGAGCGACAGCTTCTCGACCTTCCGGGGCGGGACCGGCAACGACTACATGCGCGGCGGCAACAGCGGCAACCTGTTCGACGGCGGTACTGGCAACGACACCATGATCGGTGGCAACGGCGCGGACATCTATGTCGTGGATTCGCTTCTGGACAGAATCCAGGAAACATATGTGCCGTATTTCGACAACGACCCCAACCCCGCCGATCAGGTGAACAGTTCGGTCAGCTGGAAGCTGGGGGCCAATCTCGAAAACCTTACGCTGCTCGGCACCGGCGCCATCAACGGCACGGGGAACGGATTGGCCAATCTCATCATCGGCAACAGCGGCAACAACACGCTTTCAGGCGGCGCCGGCGCCGATACGCTGGAAGGCGGTCTCGGCAATGACGTGCTGGACGGCGGTGCCGGCATCGACACCGTCCGCTTTTCGGGTGCGAACGCCGTGCGGATCAACCTGGGCAACGCCAATCCGCAGGCTACCGGCTTCGGCAACGACAATATCCGCAATATCGAGAACGTGCTGACTGGCGCCGGCAACGACAATATCGTCGGCAATGCCGTGGCCAATGCGATCACGGCCGGAGCAGGCAATGACGTGCTCTGGGGCATGGCGGGCAATGACCGGCTGTTCGGCCAGGCCGGCAACGACCGTCTGCGCGGCGGGCTGGGCAATGACACGCTGCACGGCGGGGCGGGCGCCGACCGCTTCATCTTCGCCGCCGGCGACGGCGCGGACCGGATCAACGATTTTACCGACGGCCAGGACCGGATCGTGATCGAATCCGGGGCCGAGCGTTTCACCGACCTGCGCATCGCCGACCTGGGCGCCGACGCCCGGATCAGCTTCGGCAATGTCACCATCACGCTGGCGAATTCCGATCACGCCCTGCTGACGGCAGAGGATTTTCTGTTTACCTGAAAACGGCCGGGGCCGGCACCCGCCGGCCCCGACGCGCCTATTTCACCTGACCCAGCCGACCGGCCGCGATGGCGGCCATGTTCAGGATGTCGTTCACGGTCGAGCCGGTCGAGCAAATCTGGATCGGCTGCGGCACGCCGGTCAGGATCGGGCCGACCACCGTCGCCCCCGCCATCTCTTGCAGCAGCTTCACCGAGATCGAGGCCGAGTGCCGCGCCGGCACCACCAGCACGTTCGCCGGACCGGTCAGGCGCGAGAACGGATATTTCGCCGCCTGCGACGGGTTCAGCGCCACGTCCACGGTCATCTCGCCCTCATATTCGAAATCGACCTTGCGGGCGTCCAGAACCTCGGTGGCATGGGCCATCTTCACCGCCCGCTCGCTGACCGGATAGCCGAAGTTCGAGAAGGACAGAAAGGCGACCCGGGGCTCCAGCCCCAGCCCGCGCGCGACATGGGCGCCGCGGGTGGCGATGTCGGCCAGATCCTCGGCCTCGGGCCATTCGTGGACCAGCGTGTCGCCGATCAGGATCACCCGGCCGTTGTGCAGGACCGTGGTGATGCCCACCGCGCCCGCCGCCGGGGTCACGTCGAAGACCATGCCGATCTGCGCCAGCACATGCGCGTTCTTGCGCGTGGCCCCCGTCACCAGCCCGTCGCCATGGCCATGCGCCAGCATCAGCGAGGCAAAGACATGGCGGTCGCGATTGGCCAGCTTCACCGCATCCTCGCGGTCGTAGCCCTTGCGCTGCAACCGGGCATAGAGCGTCTCGTGATACTGGTCGAGGTGGCGCGAGTTGCCGGCGTTGACCACGGTGATCTCGCGCGCGGCATCGCCCAGCCCGGTCGCTTCCAGCTTTTCCTTCACATCGGCCTCGCGGCCGACGACGATGGACTGGCCCATGCCGCCGCGCTGCCAGGCTACGGCGGCGCGCAGCACGCGCGGGTCGTCGCCCTCGGCAAAGATCATGCGGGCCTGCGCCTGCCGGGCGCGGGCGTGGATGCCCTGCAGGATGGCGGCGGTCGGGTCCATGCGCGCCTTCAGCGACTGGACATAGCCCTCCATGTCGATGATCGGGCGGCGGGCGACGCCGGTGTCCATGCCGGCCTTGGCCACCGCCGGAGGGATGACGTGGATCAGCCGCGGGTCGAAGGGCGTCGGGATGATGTAGTCGCGGCCGAATTGCAGCTTGCGGCCATAGGCCACGGCAACCTCGTCCGGCACGTCCTCGCGCGCCAGTTCGGCCAGGGCGCGGGCGCAGGCGATCTTCATCTCGTCGTTGATGGCGCGGGCATGGATGTCCAGCGCGCCCCGGAACAGGTAGGGAAAGCCCAGCACGTTGTTGACCTGGTTCGGGTAGTCCGAGCGGCCGGTGGCGACGATGGCGTCGGCGCGGACGGCATGGGCCTCTTCCGGGGTGATTTCCGGGTCGGGGTTCGCCATGGCGAAGATCACCGGATTGTCGGCCATGTCCTGGACCATCGCCTGCGTCACCGCGCCCTTGGCCGAGACGCCCAGGAACACGTCGGCGCCCGTCATCGCGTCCTCCAGCGTGCGGGCCTCGGTCACCACGGCATGGGCCGATTTCCACTGGTTCATGCCCTCGGTGCGGCCCTGCCAGATCACGCCCTTGGTGTCGCACATGATGCAATTCTCATGCCGCGCGCCCATGGATTTCAGCAGCTCCAGGCAGGCGATGCCGGCGGCGCCGGCGCCGTTCAGCACGATGCGCACGTCCTCGATCTTCTTGCCCGACAGCTCCAGCGCGTTGATCAGCCCCGCGGCGCAGATCACCGCCGTGCCGTGCTGGTCGTCGTGGAACACCGGGATGTCCATCAACTCCTTGAGGCGCTGCTCGATGATGAAGCACTCGGGCGCCTTGATGTCTTCCAGGTTGATGCCGCCGAAGGTCGGACCCATCAGCCGGACGGCGTTGATGATCTCGTCCGGGTCCTCGGTGTCCAGTTCGATGTCGATGGCGTTCACGTCGGCGAAGCGCTTGAACAGCACCGCCTTGCCCTCCATCACCGGCTTCGAGGCCAGCGCGCCCAGGTTCCCCAGCCCCAGGATCGCGGTGCCGTTCGAGATCACCGCGACCATGTTGCCCTTGACGGTATAGTCGTAGGCGGTCTCGGGGCGCTCGGCGATGGCTTCGACGGGCACCGCCACGCCGGGGGAATAGGCCAGCGACAGGTCGCGCTGGGTGGCCATCGGGGTCGAGGCCACGATGTCGTATTTGCCCGGGCGGGGCTCCAGATGATAGGCCAGCGCCTCTTCCCGCGTGACACGGGACCTGTGCGGGGTGTTGTCGTCGCTCATCCGGTTCCTCCTCATGACGTGGCTATGCCATAGCGCCGGTGGACGAGGAACCGGAAGGGGGAAAATGCCTGAATCAGCCCCTAGGAAAACAGCGCGGCGGCGATGGCGTCGCGATGGGCAGCCAAGGCCGCCGCGGCCGCGACCACGGCGACCAGAGCGGCGACCAGATCGTGGCGGGGGTCCCAGCAGTCGTGCCGCCGGGCCAGCCAGACCGTGACCGGATAGCAGAACACCTGCGACAACGCCTGGCCGACCAGCAGCCCCGGCAGGCCGTAGAGAAAGGCACCCCCCGCGACCAGGCCGAAATAGATCGCCGCACGCGCGGACTGCATGACGAAGAAGCCGCGCGAATCCCCCGCCGCCAGGGCCGAATATTCATAGCTGATGGGGATGACCTGCAGCATCTGGATGCAGGCGATCGCGACCAGGATGCCCCCTGCGCTGGTATAGCGCGCGTCGTAGAGCAGATCGACCAGCGGCGGGCCGACCCAGGCCAGGACGATGGCGGCGAACAGCAGCAGCGCGGTCAGGCCGGCGCGGGTGCGCGCCAGGGTGCGACGATGATGCGCGCCCTCGGAGGGCGGATGCTCGCGATACATCGGGATGAACAGCCGACTGCCGATCGAGGAGCCCAGCATCGCCGGCACCGTCGCCAGGAACAGGCCGATGTTGTAGATGCCCAGCTGGTGCAGCGTCAGCACCCGGCCCAGGATGATGCGGTCGCCCTGGAACAGCAGGAAGCCGCAGATGGTGCTGAAAAAGATCCACTTGCCGAACTTCATCACCTCGGCCCGGGCCTCGGGCTCCATGCGGAAGCGGTTGCGGTGGCCGGGCAGGAACAGCCGGAACATCAGCAGCTGCGCGAAGGCACCCAGCACGTTCCCCCAGACCAAGGCCCAGACCGATTGCAGGATCAGCGCCGCGGCGACGGTGATCAGGATGCCGATCAGCTGGTTGCCGAGCTCGATCACGGTCAGCCGGCCCAGCTGCAGGTGGCGCGCGGCGCTGTCGATGCGGGTCGGCAGGAAGCCGCCCACGATCATCGAGGTGGCGGCGACGGGGAATACCCAGCTGAACAGCGGCGCGTCGTAGAACAGCGACAGCGGCCAGGCCATGGCCATCGCGGCCAGGAAAATCAGGAAGCCGCGGATGATCTTCAGCGTCCAGATCGTGTCGAGGAAATCCGGGTCGTCGCCCCGCTTGCTCTGCATGATCGAGGGGCCGAAGCCCATGTCGCTGAACATGCTCAGCCCGATCAGAAAGCTGGTCACCAGCGCCATCAACCCGAAGTCGTCCGGGCTGAGGATGCGGGTCAGGATCAGGTTCGAGCCCAGCCGCATGATCTGGCCCAGGCCGAAATTGGCCATGGTCCAGGCGCTGCTGCCCAGGGCACGCGAGGCAAAGGCCTTGCGCGGCGCCTGCGGGACGGTCTCGCTCATCAACCCATCCCGTCGGTGAGGGTGGAGACGACGCCGGGCGACGGCAGGCCGGGGATCCGGCCCAGCAGCCACAGCGCCACGAACAGACCCACCGTCAGCAGGACCAACAGGTAGATGTTGCGCCGCCGCCGGGCGCGCAGATCCTTTTCGGACAGGCGATAGGGCAAGGCGATCACCGGCCGGGTGCCGGTCGCCCGCGCGAACTGGTCCGTGCGGCGCAGGACCGGGTTCAGCATTTCCAGCAGAAAGGCCACGGTCAGCGCCAGCGCCAGGCTGCCGCCCACCCCCATCACCGCGCTTTTCTTGCGGTTGGACAGCGCCGGGTATTCCGGCGGCAGGGCGCGCTCCAGCAGCACAAAACGCTCGGTCTGGTCGTTCTCCATCAGCATCTGCTGGGTTTCGACCTGGGCCAGCTGGCGCGAGATCTCGTTGTAGCGGTCCTGCAGCCGACGCTGATCGCGCTGCATGGTCTCCAGCTCGCGGGTGACCTGGGGTGCGCGGGCGCGGGCCTGGTCGATCTCGGCCCGGCGCAAGGCGAAGCCCGCCTTCTGCTGGTTCAGCTGCGCCAGCTGGGCGTCGATCAGTTCGGCCTGGCGGCGGACCACGTCCGAGGCGCCGCTGCCGCCGCCGCTGTTCAGCCGCTCGAGGTTGTCCTCGAGCCGCTTGATCTCGGGGTGGTTGGGGGCCAACGTGCGACGCGCCTGCGCCAGCTCGATCTCGGCCGAGCGGATCTGCTGCACCAGCGAGGCCGAGGGCCGCACCTCGGTCCCCGACCCGCCCGCTTCCAGCGAAAGCCGCTCGCGCTGCAGGTCCATGAGGTTGCGGTCCATCGTGGTCTCCAGCTCGGTCAGCTGGGCCAGTTCGGTCTGCAGGAAGGCCTGCGACGACGGCAGGGCGTCTTCGTTGCGGGCGCTGTATTCGACCACCTTGCGCTCTTGGATGGCGATCTGCTCGTTCAGCCGCGCCTCTTCGCTGCGCAGGTAGTCCTGCGATTCCCGGATGCGGACCTTGCGGTTCTCGCGGTCGCGGTTGACCACGCTGTCGGCGAAGTCGTTGGCGATGGCGGCGGCCATGGCCGGCGTCTCGGCCTGCGAGGTGATGACGATTGCGGCCAACGCCAGCCGCGAATCGACCGAGACGCCGGGCGCGGTGATGCTTTCGATGCGCGTCGAATTGCGCAATGCCGCCAGCTTGTCGGTCTCGCTGAGGCCGTGGCTGTCGGCGAACAGCCCCAGCCGCTCGATCACGTCGCGCAGGTTGGCCCGCGCCATCAGCCGCTGCTCGATCAGCTGCACCCGACGCGAGGCCGGCAGCGAGCTGTCGGCGCCCTGGTCCATCACCGCCGGCATGTCGAGCTGGATCACCGCCGAGGCCTGATAGACCCGGGGCGAGGAGACGATCAGATAAAACGAAATCAGCACACCCAGGATCAGGATCGTCATCACCAGCGGCAGCCGCCGCCAGATCAGAGAGATCAGGTCCTGCAAGGATTGAATCGGTCCCAAAATCCTGAACCCTTAGTTAAAACTCATGAAATCAATCTTCTGACTTGTTCAGCACCACGCCCATCACCGGGGGCATGCCGACCAGCAGTCGCTCGGCCTCGGCCATGTCGGCGGCGGTGCCCTTGCGGCCGTCGGCGACCAGCAGCAGCGCATCGGCCAGCGGCAGCGCCGCCAGCGCGGCGTCCTCCGCCAGCAGGGCGGCGGTGTCCAGGATCACGATCTCGGCCGGATGCAGCTCGTGCAGCCGCTGCATCGCCTGCGCCAGCGTCTCGTCCTGCAGGATCTCGGCGGCTTCGGCCTCGGGCCGTTCAGGCGCCAGCACGGCCAGGTTCGGCGCCTCGTCCACGCAGACGACCAGTTCGTCCAGCTCGGTGCCCGCGCGCAGCACCGGCACCACCGGGGCGCAGCCCGGGATGCCCAGCTGGCGCGCCACGCCCGGGTTGCCGAGGTCGAGATCGACCAGCGCCACCCGCGTATGCGGCTGCCGCGCCAGGGCGAGCGACAGGTTCACCGCGACGAAGGTGCCGCCGGCGCCGGGCGTGACCGGCACCACGGCCAGCTTGCTCCAGCCGCGGTTGCGCATCTCGTGCAGGATGCGGGTGCGCAGCAGCGAGAAACGCTGCGCGATGATCCGGGCATGTTTCGCGTCCGAGGCCGCCATCGCGGCCTCGCGCCGGACGAACCTGCTGGAGACCTTGCCGCGCCGGTCCTCGGGCGCAAGGCCTTGCTCCGGCGCCTTGTCCGGTGTCTTCTCTGTCGCGGGCTTCAAACCTGTGGCCCCTCTGCCTCTGGTGGAATGCGGCCGCCTGCAAGGGCGCCGCCTGCCGTGACTTTCATGGCAGCGGCATGGTAGCGTCCGCGCCATGAAGGCCACAACCGAAAACACGTCCGATCACGAGAATGCGCCGCATTTCGCGGGCTTGCCTGACCATTTATACAGGCCCCGCCGCGCAGCCGCCGCAGGCCCCGCGCCGGCTGCCGGGGGCCGGGGGCACCCGCGCCGCGATCCCGGCCGGCCGAATCGGCCTTTCCGCCCCGAAGCCGCGAAAGCGAAAAGATGACGCCCTGCACCATCATCCTGCCGGCCCATGACGAAGCCGGCTATATCGACTCCTGCCTCGACCACCTGCTGGCCCAGGATCACGACGGCCCGGTCGCGGTGGTGGTGGTGGCCAACGGCTGCACCGACGATACCGCCGCCCGGGCCCGCGCGCAGGCGCCGCGCTTTGCCGCCCGCGGCTGGTCGCTGCGGGTCGAGGAACTGACCCAGGGCGGCAAGATCGGCGCGCTGAACCATGGCGACGCCTGCGCCGGGCCCGGCGTGCGCCTGTATCTGGACGCCGACATCCATATGGGACCGCGGCTGCTGTCCGGCATCATGCGGGCGCTGGACGGAAACGAGCCGCGCTATGCCGGCGGGCGGCTGGTCGTCGCACCGGCGCGCAGTCCGGTCTCGCGCGCCTATGCCCGGTTCTGGCAGAAGCTGCCCTTCGTCGCCCAGGGCGTCACCGGCGCCGGGCTGTTCGCGGTGAACCAGGCCGGCCGGGCGCGCTGGGGCGCCTTTCCGCAGATCATCTCGGACGACACCTTCGCCCGGCTGCAGTTTTCGGAATCCGAGCGCTTCCTGGTGGACGAACCCTATCGATGGCCGCTGGTCGAGGGTTTTTCGCCCCTGGTGCGGGTGCGCCGGCGCCAGGACATGGGCGTGGCCGAGATCGCAAGGCTCTTTCCCGAGCTGCCGCCGCGGCAGGGCCATGTCCGGCCCAGCCGCGGTGAATTGCTGCGGCTGGCAGTCCGCGACCCCGTCGGCTTCGCCACCTATGCCGCCGTCGCGCTGGCGGTCCGGCTGGGCCGCAACCGGCAGGGCTGGGCGCGGGGCCGCTGACCGCGCCTCGGTTTTCTACCCTCTGATTCGGCTGCCTTTCGGTTCGCCTGCGCCCGGTCGGGATGCGCCGTCCTCCGCCGCGCCGGCGAGGGCGGATTCTGAACCGAACGGTATAGAAATCATTGCGCCTTTCGACCCGAAGGATGGATGCTGCGATGCGAACCTCGCGACCGGCTTCTATCCAGAATTGAAATAAACTGGATGTTAATTCAACCGAAAGTTGCCGAAATGGATATTCGGCGATTTCCTGAAAGAAGCCGTGCGCCTGTGAAATTCAACTTTCGGTTGTTATCAATAAACCAAGCCCTCCCTCCTGTTGCAAGCCGCTGCGCGACCAGGAAAGCCCGGCCGATCCTGACCCAACGTAACCCGCGCCGAGGCATCGAGAAAATCATCTCAACCTATTGATTATAAACGAACCTATACTTTTGGTCAGCCCGGCATTTCGATCTAGTTTTATTAAAATGCATGGCTATACTGCCGCTGTAGTGATTAGGACAGGTTTATCATGCGGCACAGTTCAGATTTCGATATCGAGTCCATTGACTCGGTGCTGCAATCCCCCGCCACTGGAACCAGCATCGGGGAGCCCACGGGTATCAGTTCATTTTATGCGCGCTTCCTGAAACGGCCGATGGACATCCTGGCCGTATTGCTGGCCGCGCCGATCGTCCTGCCGCTGGTGCTGCTGCTGGCGCTCGTCATCCTCTGGCATGGCGAGAAGCCCTTTTATACGCAATTGCGCGTCGGCCGTTCGGGCCGCAGCTTCCGGCTGTGGAAGCTGCGCACGATGGTCGAGGATGCGGATCTGCGCCTGACCGAATACCTGGCCGGCAATCCCGAAGCCCGGGCCGAGTGGGACTCGACCCAGAAGCTGAAGAACGACCCGCGCATCACCAAGACCGGGCATTTCCTGCGCAAGACCTCGCTGGACGAGCTGCCGCAGCTGTGGAACGTGTTCCGCGGCGACATGAGCATCGTCGGCCCGCGTCCGATGATGCTGGAGCAGGCGCAGCTTTACCCGGGTGCGGATTATTATCACCTGCGTCCCGGCGTGACCGGGCTGTGGCAGATCTCGGATCGGAACGACAGCACCTTCGCGGCCCGCGCCACCTTCGACGCGCGTTATGCGGCCGATCTCAGCCTGACCGGGGACGTGACCATCGTCGCCAAGACGGTGGGCGTGGTCCTGCGCTGCACGGGCTACTGAGCGGCTTCAGCCCCGGGGCTGCATCTTGTGATGATCCAGACATCTGACGCGCCGCCATGCAACGAAAAGCGTGGCGGCCGTTCCGCTGACCGAGTAGAGCAGCAAGGCAGTCCAGAACGACAGGCCAAGGGCCACGACCCCGACCACCGTGCTGAACAGCGCGACTGCAATCCCTATGGTCAAGATCCCGCTCAGGGGTTTACTCCGTGAAATGCCTGCTTTCCTTATCCATACTGCCAAAGAAAAATCGAATCGCCATACAAACTTTCATCTGACGGCGGCTACTACTGCATATCCGCTTATTCTTGAGCAAAAATCAGCGTAATCCAGCCGAAATGCCGCAAGGTCGCGGCGTTTCCTCTTGGATAAGGAGCCGCAATTGCGAATCGGCTATCTGGTCAACACCTATCCGCGTCCCTCGCACAGCTTCATCCGGCGCGAGATCGCCGCGCTGGAGCAGCGGGGCTTTCAGGTCCATCGCTTCGCCATGCGCGGCGATGCGGCGGCGCTGACCGATCCCGCCGACCTGGCCGAGCATGACCGGACCGAGCGGGTGCTGGACACCGGCGGCAAGCGGCTGCTGGCCGGCTTGGCACGGCAGGCGCTGGCCGCGCCAGGCCGTTTCCAGGCGGCGTTCAAGTCCGCTCGCGCCCGCGCGCGCGCCGGCGAATCCGGGCTGGCGCGGCAGATCATCTATATGGCCGAAGGCGCCCATGTCGCCGCCCGCGCCCGCGAACTGGGGCTGCGGCATCTGCACGCGCATTTCGGCACCAATTCGGCCCGCGTCGCCGGCTATGCACGGCTCTTCGGCGGCCCGCCCTTCAGCTTCACGGTGCATGGCCCCGAGGAGTTCGACAACGTCCAGCCGCTGGACCTGGGCGGCAAGCTGGCCCTGGCCGATTTCTGCGTCACCGTCAGCAGCTATGGCCGGTCGCAGATGTATCGCTGGGCCGCCGCCGGCGACTGGGCCAAGGTCCGGGTCGTGCATTGCGGACTGGACCTCGACCGCTGGGCCGAGCCCGCGCCCCTGCCCCCCGGTCCCTTCCACATGGTCGCCGTCGGCCGCTTCGCCGAGCAGAAGGGTTTCGGCCTGCTGATCCGCGGCTTCGCCCACGCCTGGCGGCAAAACCCGGCGCTGCGGCTGTCGCTGGTCGGAGATGGCGAGTTGCGGCCGCAGATCGAAAGCCAGATCGCCGCCGCTGGCATGGGCGAGGCCGTGTCGCTGCTGGGCTGGCAGAACGAAGCCGGCGTCCGCGCCGCGATGAACGCCGCCCATGCCCTGGTCACCCCCAGTTTCGCCGAGGGCCTGCCGGTGGTGATCATGGAGGCCATGGCCTGCGCCCGCCCGGTCATCGCCACCTATATCGCCGGCATCCCCGAACTGGTTCGGCCCGGGATCGAGGGCTGGCTGGTCCCCGCGGGCGACGATGCCGCCCTGGCCCAGGCGATGCTTGAAGCCGCCGAAACCCAGCCCGAGACTCTGGCCGCCATGGGCGCCTCGGCCCGCACCCGCGTCGCCGAACGCCACGACATCCGGGAATCGGCGGACCGCCTGTCGGCGCTGTTCAGCCGCGCCACAGGCTGAGCGCCAGCCAGCAGCCCGCTGCGCGTCCCCAGCGCCCGCCGATCAGCCGCTCGCCCATGCAACCGCGAAAGCGGTCGCCGCGGATCACCACCGGCACCTCGCGAAAGTCCAGCATGCGCCCGGTCAGCGGATATTGCGCCTTGAACATCGCCTCCTTGGCACAAAATGCCAGCAGCGGCGGCAGGTCCGCGGCCATGCGAAAGGGCATTACCATCCCCGCCAGCCCCTCGGGCGGGTTGCGGTCGCTGGGTTCCAGATCGATGCCCAGGCTGGGGCCGCCCGGCGGCGCGGCGATGGCGATGCAGTAATCGCCGCCATGCGACAGGCTGGCGCGGATGCCCGCGGGCAGGTCGGGCTGGCGATCCGGCCGCATGGCGATGGGACGCGACTCCGGCAGCTCATGCCCCGCCTGGCGGATCGCCGCCCGCAAGACTAGGCGTCCCAGCGCAAACTCGTGCCGCCGCTTCGGGACGGCACGGGCCATGGCTTCGGCCTCGGCCGGCAGCAGCGGCGCCGGCTCGGCCATAAGCGGCAACACGGCGCAACCATAGCCGACCGGCAGCAGGCCCCGCGCCAGGTCGCGCAGCGCTTCGGCTTCGCTCACCGTCCGCCGCGCAATTGCGCGCGCAGCGCCCGGCGCTTGGCCATGGCATCGTCGCCGGCCGCCGCAGCCTCGGGCGCGGGCGCGGAAGCGGGCGAAGCCGCGGGGGCCACAGCCGCGGCCGCCACCGGCGTCACGGCCGGTGCCGCGGGCGACAGCGAGGCGATATGCTTCAGGAAATCAGCCATCACCGGGAAACGGAAAATATCCGTCACCCCCAACCGCGGCAGCGCCAGCCGGTCGCGCATCGTGCGATGCAGCTGGATCGCCAGCAGCGAATGGCCGCCGAGCGCGAAGAAATTGTCGCGCGGGCCGATCTGCGGCACGCCCAGGGTCTCGGCCCATAGCGCATGCACGGCCGCCGCCAGATCCTCGGTCGGCGCGGCATTGGCGGCGCCAGCCGCCGCGGCGGGGGCGGTCTCGACGACCGCCGCCGGCGCCACCCCCACCGCAGCCGAGACGACCGCACCCGGCACCGGCAGATGCTTGCGGTCGATCTTGCGGTTCGGGGTCAGCGGCATCCGGTCCAGCCGCACGATCCGGCCCGGCACCATATGCGCCGGCAGATGCGCCAGCAGCGCCTCGCGCAGCGCCTTTTCGGACAGCGACGGCTCGCCAGTGACATAGGCCACCAGCCGCTTGTCGCCGGGCGCGTCCTCGCGAACCAGGGCCACCGCCTCGCGCACACCGGGCTGACCGGTCAGTTGCGCCTCGATCTCGCCCAGCTCGATGCGGAAGCCGCGCAGCTTCACCTGATGGTCGGCCCGGCCCAGATAGTCCAGCCCGCCATCCTCGCGCCAGCGCACTAGGTCGCCGGTGCGATAGATGCGCGCGCCCCAGGGCGCGGCGCGATCCGCCGGCACGAAGGGATCCGGCCGGAACGCGCCCGAGGTCAGATCCTCGCGCTGCCAATAGCCGCGCGTCACGCCATGGCCGCCGATCCACAGCTCGCCCTGCGCGCCCGGAGGCACCGGCACGCCGTCCGCGTCCAGCACATAAAGCTGGGTATTGGCGATGGGCCGGCCCAGCGTCACCTCGGCCGCATCGGTCAGGTCGGCGACGGTGGACCAGATCGTGGTCTCGGTCGGGCCGTACATGTTCAGCACCCGCGCCCGCGTCGCCGCCTTGATCTCGGCCAGCAGCGAGGGCGGCAGCGCCTCGCCGCCGACCATGACGCATTTCAGCCCCGCCATCGCCGCCGCCACCTGCGGGTCCGAAACCAGGATCCGCGCCATGCTGGGCGTGCATTGCAGATGCGTCACCTTCCAGCGCCGGATCTGCGCCGCGATCGAGAAATCGCCGTCCGCGGGCGCGGCGCCATGCGGGTTCACCTCGGCCCGCAGCCGCGCCAGCATCGGGAAGCCGGCCATCACCTGCTCGGGGGCGATGCCATAGTCGATCAGGCAGGCGATCTCGCCCACGCCGATGGTCTTCAGCTGTTCGACCCGCGCGATGGCGTCGTCCATCGAACCGAACAGGCCCGAATCCTCGAAATAGCGCAGGAAGGCGAATTCCAGGATGCCGTCCAGCTCTTCCTCGGAGAGCGAGCCCAGGTCGATGGCCATGGGGTTGGTCATGCCCGCAGGCTTGCGGAAGGCGGGGAAATCCCAGGCATATTGCTTGACCAGCGCCGCCGCGCTGCGCAGGTAGTTCTTCATCGGCTCGCGGGCGATCTCGCGCGCGGTCTCGCGGTCCTCGGCCAGGCAGGTGTGCAGCATCAGCGTGACGGTGAAATGCGCCGGATCATGCCCGACCGAGCGCAGCGCCGCGTGATAATCCTTGATCCGCGCCGCCACCGTTTCGATGCTCTGGCCCAGCAAATGGGTCAGCACGTTCATGCCCAGCCGTCCGGCCTCGACCCAGGTTTCCGGGTTGCCGGCCACGGTCAGCCACAGCGGCAGTTCCTTCTGCACCGGGCGCGGCTGGGTCACGACGCCGAAGCTGCCGCCGCCGGCGCGCGGGAAATCCACGCTTTCGCCGCGCCACAGCCGGCGCAGCTGTTCGATGCCTTCGATCATCGCCGCCTTGTTGTTCGGCGGCGCGTTTTCCGGGCGCAGCACGAAATCGTCCGGCTGCCAGCCCGAGGCGATGGCTAGGCCCGCCCGCCCCGAGGTCAGGTTGTCGATCACAGCCCATTCCTCGGCCACCCGGGCCGGATGGTGCAGCGGCAGCACGCAGCTGCCGGCGCGGACCGAGATGTTTCTGGTCACCGCCGCCACCGCCGCGCCCGACACCGCCGGGTTCGGATAGGGGCCGCCGAAGGCGTGGAAATGCCGCTCGGGCGTATAGACGGCGACGAAGCCGTTCTGGTCGGCAAAACGCGCCCCCTCCAGCAGCAGTTGGTATTTCTTCGGCCCCGGCCCGTCGTCGTTGCCCCAATAGAACAGGCTGAAGTCCATGCCGCCGGCAACCTCGCGCCGCGGCTGCGCCGGGGCCGAGGACACCGCCAGCCGCGATTCCTCGCCCGCGATCACCAGCTTGAGCCCGCGCGCCAGCGACCAGAAGATCTCCAGCACCGAAATGTCGAAGCTGAGGCTGGTCACCGCCAGCCAGGCATCGCCCTCGGCATGCGGGATCACCGCATCCATGCCGGCGAAGAAATTGGCGACGTTGCGATGCTCGACCATCACCCCCTTGGGCAGGCCGGTCGAGCCCGAGGTATAGATCAGATAGGCCAGGTGCTGCGGCCCGACCGTGCCGACCGGCGCCGCCACCATGCCATGCGGCAGGTCCGAGGGAATGGTCACCACCTGCGCGCCATGCGCCGGCAGCCTGTCGGCCAGACCGTCCTGGACCAGCACCACGCGCGCGCCGGAATCCTGGAGGTAAAGCTCGACCCGCTCGGCGGGATAATCGGGGTCCAGCGGCACATAGGCGCCCCCCGCCTTCCAGATCGCCAGCGCGCCGATCACCAGTTCGGGCGAGCGTTTCGCGAACAGGCCCACCGGCTGATCGGGACCGACACCCATCGCCACCAGCTTTTCGGCCAGCGCATTGGCGGCGCGGTCCAGCTGGCCGCGGGTCAGGCCGTGGTCCTCGAAGGCAAGGGCCGATGCATCCGGGTTCTCGGCGGCCTTTTCCGCGATCAGCTCGTGGATGCAGGCCAGCCGCACCTCGGCCTGCGTGGCGTTGCGGGCAACCAGCAGATCCTCGCGCTCGGCCGCGTCCATCAGGGGAATGTCGCGCAGCGCGGTCGTGCCGGGCAGCGCGAGGCCCGCGTCCAGCGCCCGGGCCAACCGCTGCGCCTGCGCCGGCGTGATGCGGGCCGGGTCGTGCTCCAACCAGGCCCCGTCCGAGGCCAGGGCGACGGTCAGCGCCGCGCCGCGAACCGAGGCGTGCGCATCCAGGCTGATCGCCAGGTCAGGCGTCGCCATGTCGCGCAGTTCGGGCGCGCGGGCCAGCAGATCGGCCATCAAGAAGCCGCGGCCGGCCTGATCGGCCATCTGTCCCGCCATGGCGGCGCCCAATGCGGCAAGCGTCTGGTCGCCGCGGGTCTGAACCGCCAGCGGCTGCCAATCGGCGACGATCCCCTGCGCTTCGGGCTGGTCCGCGGGACGCAGCGCCAGGTCGAAGGCGCCCTGCCCGCCCAGCCGCGCCAGCAGCGCCGCCGCCAGCGCGATCCGCTCGGGTGCCGCGCCGGGCAGCAACTGCACGCGCTGGCGCGCAGCCGAGTCCTCGCCCGGCAGCACCGCCGGGTTCATCTTTGCCAGCCGCTTGCGCCACCAGCCGTCCTGTTTCGCCGCCCGCGCCGCCAGTTCGGTCAGCCGCGCGCGCTCATCGTCCGGCAGCGTCGGGATCACCGCACCCAGCGGCGGCAATTCGCCGCGAAAGACCAGCCGGATCGCGGCATCGCCGGCGGCAATGGTCGCGATCTCGCCGTGATGCGCCAGCACGGTGCCGGGCACGATGCCGGCGCCGACCGGCTCGGTCCCGGCCGAAGCCGCGACCGCCAGCACCCGGCCATCGTCCAGCCGGATCTTGGCCTCGGTCAGCGGGTTCCAGTAACCGCCGTGGTCGAGCCCGCGCACCAGGGCGCAGATGCGCCCGGCGGGCTGGGAAAAGTCGATGATGCCGGCGGCCTCGGGGCGCTTGTCCTTGCCGACATAGCTGCGCTGCGACAGGTCCTGCTGCACGCGCTGCGGCCCGGCACCCTCCAGCTGCGCCACCACATCGGCAAAGCTTTCCGCGCCGCGGGCGAAGCAGCGGGCGTTCAGGGTCAGCGCGGTATCGTCCGGGCGCAGCTCGAACAGCCGCTGGGCCAGGATGTCGCCCTCGTCCACGCCGCCCTCGATCATGTGCCAGGTGATGCCGTGCTGGGGCTCGCCGCCGACGATCGCCCAGACCGGGGCGTTCAGCCCCGCCAGCCTGGGCAGCGGGCCGTCGTGGAAGTTGATCGCGCCAAGGTGGCCGCGCGCCAGCATCCCGGGGCGCAGGATCGACAGGTTGGCGACGCTGAACAGCCAGTCGGCCGCCGGGGCGTCCGCGGGCATCGGCGCGTCCTGATCCTCGACCGTCAGCCCGGCGCCGGTCGCCCAGTCGCGCAATTCGGGATTGTGCGTCACCACCGCGACGATGCGATGGCCGCGCGCCAGCAGCGTTTCGGCCGCATGGCGCGTCAGAGATTCGTTACCGACCAGAATCGCGGAAAATTGCGTCATGGCTTACCCTTTTCAACATGCACGGGCTTTGGCTGCGAACGGAGCGCGTGGCGCGTCAGATGGGACAGGTGCCCCGGCGCCCCATCGGGCGCGCGCCTCGACAAAAGGCAGCGCAGGCGGAACACCCCCGCGCCCCCCAGATGCGCGACCGTGGCCCAAAGCGCGCCCAGACGCCCATGATGTTTCTCGAAATAGCGGCGGCGAGAGTCGTACCAGTAATCCGGCACCCGCTTCCATTCCTTCATGCCGGTGCTGACCGAACCGATATGCAGCACCAGGCTTTCGACGACGTAATGGGTCTGCCAGCCCGCCAGCGCGGCACGGCGGCACAGGTCGGTTTCCTCATAATAGAGGAAGAAGCCCTCGTCGAAGAGACCGATTCGATCCAGCACATCCATGCGGATCATCATCGACGCCCCCGCCGACCAGTCCACGCGACCGGATGTCTCGGGCTGCGGCAGCGCCACCATCTTGCGGCGCAGCAGCCGGGTGATCGGGCCGGTGCGGCTTTCCGATTCGAATTCGCCCGCGGCGCTGGGAAAGCGAAAGGCGGTGCTGTGCGGCTCGTCGTCGGTGCCGCGCAGCCGCGAGCAGGCGATTCCCGCCTGCGGATGCGCGGCCAGGTAGTCGACCAGCGCCCGGATCGCGCCCGGCTGCGGGATCGCGTCCGAATTCAGCAGATAGACCAGATCGGCCCGGCGCCCGTCCGGCAGGCCCTGGCGGATGCCGTGGTTGTTGCCGGCGCCATAGCCGCCGTTCCAGCCCGATTGCACCACGGCGACCCGGTCGGCGGGCCAGCCCCGGGCCTGCACCCCGGCCTGCATGGTCTCGAACGAGCCGTCGCCGGAATCGTTGTCGACGATGGTCAAGCCGCCATCCAGGCCCTGCAATTCGCGCAGCGCCGCCTCGGCCGCCTGCAGGGACATCTCGGGCGTGCGCCAGTTCAGCACCACCACATGAACGCTGGGCATGGTCACTCTGCCGCCTTTGCCTGGGCCGGGGCGTCGCCGTCGGCCTGCCGCAGGATCTCGCGCAGGACCGAGGCCATGCGGCGCACGTTCGGTTCCAGCACCATCGAGTCGTGGTCGCCCGGCACCTCGATCACCCGCAGCTGCGGCATCCAGGGCGTCCAGCCGTTGTCTTCGACCACGTAGTCGCGGCCCGAGTTGATCCAGCGCCCGCCCGTCGCCTTCCAGCGCTTGTCCAGCGGCGGCCGGAACATGGCCACCGGCCCGTCCCAGACCGACAGCCGCATCTTGGGCAGCGAGGCCAGGAACGCAGCCTCGATGGCGAGGTCGTGGAAGGCGCCGCTGGCTTCGGTCGCGACCTCGGCCTCGACCGCCTTGGCCTTGCTGCGGCGCCGAAACTCGAAGGCGACGCGGTCGCGCAGCCATTTCCAGACGAAGCCCGGACCGCCCTCGCGCAATTCGCCCAGGCGGATCGCCAGCCGGTCCTTGCGGCTGACCGGCTCGCGCAGCGGCAGCGGCGTGTCCAGCATGACCAGCATCGCCACCTCTTCGCCCGCCGCGCGCAACTGCCGCGCCATTTCGTAGGCGGTCAGCCCGCCGCCCGAGAAGCCGCCCAGAAGATAGGGGCCGTGCGGCTGCACCTGGCGGATTTCCTCGATATAGTCGCGGGCGGCCTCGGAGAAGTCCTCATGCGGCTGGTCGTCGCCCAGCAGCCCGCGCGCCTGCAGGCCGTAGAAACGGCGGTCCGGCCCGACCCGTTGCGCCAGCTGGCGCAGGTTCATGATATTGCCGAACATGCCGGCGACGATGAAGAAGGGCGTGCCGGCGCCGCGCCCGCCCATGTCCACGACGAAGCGGAAGCGGGGTTTCTGCGATACCGGCAGCGCGGCGACATTGTCGGGCGAGACGATCTCGCGCGGGCCGGTGCGCTCCTCGACGAGCGCGGCAAGCTGGGCGATGGTCGGCGCCTCGAACAGGGTCGAGATCGGCAGGTCCACGCCGAACGCCTTGCGGACCTGGCCGAACATGCGCACCGCGATCAGCGAATGGCCGCCCAGGTCGAAGAAGCTGTCGGCGGCGCCGACCTGGGCGATGCCCAGCAGGTCCGACCAGATCGCCGCCAGTTCGGCCTGGGTGCCGGGCGCCGGCTCGACGAAATCGCTGTCGAGGTCGGGACGCTCGAACCCGCCTTCGCTGGGCGCGGCATCCTCGACCAGGCCGGCCTCGGCGATCAACGCGTCCAGATCCAGCGACGAGACATAGACCTGCGCCAGCCCGGTCGAGATCGCCCGGCTCAGCATCGCCGGACCGATGGCCGCGGGGATGCCCTGGCTGATGTTGTGCTGCAGGCGCCGCTCGGCCGGGGACAGGCTGCGCGCGGACTGGCCGCGCACCGGCTGGGCGGAAATCGCCGCGGCGAGCTTTCTCAGCGCAAAGCCTCGGATCTCGGCCACGACGGCACCGTCGGGCCCGGCCAGGGTGATGTCGAACTGCGCCATGCCCTGGGCGTCGCTGTTCTCGCCCGCGTTGCGGATGCGGCTGGTCAGCTGCGCCGGCAGGGGCGCGTAAAGCCGGATCGAGCGATAGCCCATGGGCACCCACAGGTTTTCCGGGGTCCAGCCCTGGATCAGCGGCATGGCCCAGCCGGTGGCAATGTCCAGCAGCGCCGGATGCGCCAGCCACGCGCCCGCCTCGCCGGCGAATTCCGGCGGCAGCGACAGTTCTGCCACGCCCTCGTCGCCCTGGATGCGGAAACGGCGCAGCACCTTCCAGCGCGGGCCGAAGGCCATCTGCCGTTCCTGGGCCGAGGCCAGGGCCGCGCCCTGCCCGTCCTGGTCCCAGGGACCCGAGACCGCCAGCGGCGCCGGCGCGGCTTCGTGCAGCCCGGCGACCAGCGCGGTCACGTTCGGATCGGCTTGCGGATCGTCGAGGATGTCGATGCGCATGGCGTCGCCCTCGGGCGTGACCCGGGTGGTCACCAGCGCCTTGTCGCCGACCAGCACCGGGCGGCGGAATTCCAGGTCGCGGATCACCAGCGGCAGCGACAGGCCGGATTCCAGCGCGGCCTCGGCCGCCAGCTCGATCCAGCCGGTGCCCGGCATCAGCGCCTGGCCGGATGCGGTCTTGTGGCCGCCGATGATCCAGTCCTCGATCCGCAGCGTGCTGCGGAATTCGCGCCCGCCCGGGACCGGCAGGCTTTCGTCCAGCAGCGGCCGGCCCTGCGGCGCGGCCACGACCGCGGCCGTGTCCAGCCCCATCGCCCGCGCGGCCATGCCGGCATCGGCCCAGACGCCCCAGTTCACCGCGACCACGCGACCCAGCGCCGGCGGCGCCGAACGCGCCACCGCGTTCAGATATTCGTTGGCGGCGACGTAATCCGCCTGCCCCGCCGGCGCGATCGCCGACGAGGTCGAGGAGAACAGCACCGTCAGCCGGACGGGATCCTTGGCCAGCGCCTCGATCAGCGCCCGCGTGCCCAAGAGCTTGGGCGCCAGCACGTCCCAGGCGTCGTCGTCGGTCTTGGCGGCGATCAGGCTGTCGCGGATCACGCCGGCCGCGTGCAGCACCACGTCGAGGCTGCCGAAACGCGCCTTGGTCTCGGCGACGGCATCCGCCATGTCCTCGGGCGAGGTCACGTCGGCGCGCAGCGCCAGCACCTCGGCCCCCAGGCCCTGCAACTGCCGGACCGCGGCCACGACCGCGGGCGAATCGACCCGGCCGCGCGTGGTCAGCGCCAGCTTGGCGCCGCCCCGCTGCGCCAGTTCGCGGGCGATGGCCTGGCCGATGCCGCCGAAGCCGCCGGTGATCAGGCAGGTCGCACCCTGCGGAATGGCGGCCATGCCGTCCTCGGCCAGCGCCACCTTCTCAAGGCTTTGCTCGAAGCGGCGGCCGTCGCGCCAGGCGGCGATGGCCGCGCCCGAGGGCGCCAGCGCCTCTTCGAGCAGATTGGCGGCCAGCGCGTCGAGACCGCCCTTGGCCGGCAGGCGGATGTCCACCAGCCGGGCGCGGATATTCGGCATTTCATGCGGCATCACCCGGATCGGCCCGGCTGCCGCGGCCTTTTCCGGCACCGGCGCGGGTTCGTCGGCGACCCGCAGCGCGTCGTTGCAAACGGCGATCAGTTCCAGCCTGGCCTCGGGCAGTTCGGCGCCGATGGCCTGCGCCAGATGCAGAAGACCGAAAAAGCCGCGTTCCAGCTGGCTGTTGAGCAGGCTGGAGCCGGGACGGAACTTCGCCCCCTGGGTCACCGACCACAGATGCAGGATGCGGTCCGGCACCAGGTCCTGCGCCGCCAGCGCGGCCAGCAGCATCTCGTAACCCTCGCGGTCGGATTCGACCGGCAGGGTGAACCGGCCCTGCCCCTTGTCGGCAAACGTGTCGCCGACCTGCACCACGGCGACGCGCTGGCCGCGGGTCCGCAGGCCCTCGGTCACCTGCTCGGCCAGGCCCAGATCGTCGGCAAAGATCAGCCAGCTCTGCGCCAGGGGCGCCACCGGCCCCTGCGGCCCGATCTCGATATTCGGCGAGGCCAGCTTCCAGGCCGGGCGCCAGCCCCATTCGGCAAGCTCCTCGATGCGGGCCAGTTCCTCGGCGGTCTCGGCCGCGACGCTGGCGGAACGCTCGATGAAATAGCGCTTGCGCTGGAAGGCATAGCCGGGCAGCGACAGGCGCCGGCGCCGGGCATCGCCCCAGATCTGGTCCCAGTCGATCACGCCGCCGCAGGCCCAGAACCGGGCCAGCGCCGCGATGAAATAGCTGTCGTCCGCGGTCGCATGATCGCGGTGGCGCAGGGTCGAGACGACCTGATGCGCCGCCACCGCCGGATTGGCCTTGGCCATGGCCTGCATGGCCCGGCCCGGCCCGACCTCCAGGAACACCCGGCCCGGCACCTGCGCCAGATGCGCTATGCCGTCGGCAAAGCGCACGGTGCCGCGCAGATGCGCGACCCAATAGTCCGGGCTGGTCGCCTCGGCATCGGTCAGCGCCTGGCCGGTGCGGTTCGAGATGATCGGGACCTGCGGCGGGTTCAACCGGATCGAGGCCAGATAGGCCCGGAACTCGGCCAGGATCCCCTCCAGCATGCGCGAATGCGCGGCGATGGAGATGGCGATGCGCTGGCATTCGATCTCGCGCGCCGCCATTTTCGCGGCGAAGGCGTCCAGCTTGGCGTCGGGGCCCGAGACGACCGACATCGACGGGCCGTTCACCGCCGCCAGGTCCAGGCCCAACTCCTCCAGTTCGGCGGCGAAATCCTGCGGCTCCAGCGGCACCGACAGCATCCCGCCCGCCGGAACGCGGTCGAACAGCAGCCCGCGCAGCCGCACCAGGCCGATGCAATCCTCGAAGGACATCACCCCGGCGATGCAGGCGGCGGTGTTTTCGCCCATGGAATGGCCGATCAGGGCCGAGGGCGAGACGCCCCAGCTGATCCACAGCTGCGCCAGCGCATATTCCGTAATCATCAGCAGCGGCAGTTGCAGCGAGGGTTGCAGCAGCCGCCGGTCCGCCTCGGCCTCGGCGCCCGGCTCGGGCAGCCACAGCGCGCGCAGGTCGGTGCCATGCGCCTGCGCCATGTGGTCGAGGCCGCGGTCCATCCAGTCGCGGAACACCGGCTCGGTCTCGTAAAGCCCGCGGGCCATGCCGGCATATTGCGCGCCGCCGCCGGGCAGCATGAACACCGCCTCGGCCGGGTCGCCGACCGGCTGGTGGTCGAAGACCAGGCGCGGGTCGGGATCGGCCAGCAGCGCCGCCGCCTCGGCCGCATCGCGGGCGACCAGTACCCGGCGGCGGTCGAACTGCCGCCGGCCCTGCGTCAGGGTGAAGGACAGGTCGGCCATGTCCACGCCGGGGTTGGCGCCCAGCCAGGCCGACAGCGCCGCGCTATTGGCGTCCAGCGCCGCCTTGCTGCGGCCCGAGACGGCGACGATCTGGAACGGCCAGTCGGATTCGCCCGAAGGCTGCGCCAGCGGCGGTTCCTGCAGGATCACATGCGCATTGGTGCCGCCGACGCCCAGCGAGTTCACCCCGGCGCGGCGCGGCCCGGCGATGGGCCAGCCGCCCAAGGCATAGTTGACGCGAAACGGCCCGCCCTCGAAGTCGATGGCCGGGTTCGGCGCTTCATAGCCCAGGCTGGGCGGGATCTGGCCGTGATGCACCGCCAGGGCCGACTTGATCAGCCCCGCGCTGCCCGCCGCCGTATCCAGATGGCCGATATTGGTCTTGACCGAGCCGATATGGCAGGGCCCCTGCCGCGTGCCGTCCGAGACCCGCTCATAGGCCTGGTTCAGCGCCGCGACCTCGATCGGGTCGCCCAGCGCCGTGCCGGTGCCGTGGCATTCGACATAGCCGATGCTGTCGGAACTGACCCCGGCCATCACCAGCGCCTCGGAAATCGCCTGGGCCTGGCCCTCGACGCTGGGGGCGAGATAGCCCGCCTTGGCGGCGCCGTCGTTGTTGATGGCCGAGCCCTTGATGATCGCCCAGACATGGTCGCCATCGGCAATCGCGTCCGCCGCCCGCCGCAGCGCCAGCACCGCCGCGCCGCTGCCGAAGACGGTGCCCTGCGCGCGGTGGTCGAAGGCGTGGCAATGGCCGTCCGGCGACAGGATCTCGTTTTCCTTGTAGAGATAGCCGACGCCATGCGGCAGCTCGATGGTGACGCCGCCGGCCAGCGCCATGTCGCATTCGCCCGAATTCAGCGACTGGCAGGCCATGTGGACCGCGACCAGCGAGGTCGAGCAGGCCGTCTGCACGTTGACCGACGGCCCCTTCAGGTCGAAGACATGGCTGACGCGGGTCGACAGGAAATCCTTGTCGTTGCCGGTATGGCGCAACAGGAAATGCCCCACGCCATCGACCAGATCGCGGTTCGAGCACACGTTCCAGTAGTAATAGCTGCCCGCGCCGCAGCCGGCCCAGACGCCGATATTGCCGGCGAAACGCTCGGGCACATGGGCGGCATCCTCCAGCGCGTGCCAGCAGGTCTCAAGGAACTTGCGGTGCTGCGGGTCCATGATCGCTGCTTCCTTGGGTGAGAGCCCAAAGAATTCGGCGTCGAATTCGTCGAACTGGCCCAGGATCGCGGCCGAGGGCACGTAGTTCGGATCGGCCATCCGCGCCCGCGACTCGCCCCGCGCCAGCAGGTCCGCCTGGGGGATGCGCTGGATGGATTCCACGCCCTTGCACAGGTTGTCCCAGTATTCCGCGACGCCTGCCGCCCCAGGAAGCTGCGCGGCCATGCCGACGATGGCGATGTCACTGTCCTCAACGACGATCTTGTCGAAGGCCATGGGCGATGCCCCTTTTCAACTCGTGGAACCCCCTTGCGGAGGCAAATATCTTAACAACTGGCAGGCGTGTTCGGCATAGCCAATTCGGGGCCGCGCACCAACCTATAAAACCGTCGGAATGCCTGCCTTTTTAGGCAGAATCCGCCGTTCGGCCGGCAGATCGGCAGCCTCTGCGGCACCCTGCCGCAGCCTGTGCGCATTGCCCAGAAGCGCCCCCGCCGTCAGCCAGGTCAGCGGCGTGATGGTGGCATTGGGAATCAGGTCCAGCAGGTTCATTGCCAGCATCAGCGACAGGGTGCCCAGGAACACCAGTTCCTTCTCGCGGCCGGGTTGCCGGCCGCGGGGGATGGCGCGCAGCAGCGCATAGATCGGCGTCAGCAGCAGCAGGAACTGCGCCAGATAGCCGAAGATGCCGCGCGCCCCCAGCCAGATCACCCAGACGCCGTCGGGGACCGAGGCCAGCCGGCCGCTATAGGGGTCGTAGAACAGCGACCGCCCCCAATCGCCCCAGCCGAAGAACGGCCGCTCCATGGCGCGCCGCAGCAGCACCTCCTCGTTCATCAGGCGAAAGGCGAGCGAACCGCCGCGGTCGGGCGAGATCGACATGGCCAGGTCGACGATGCCCTGCAGCGGCATCCACGGGGTGGTGCGCAAGATCGGATAGGAAAAGGCCAGCGTGCCCACGATCACCGCCACCAGCACCATCCCCCGCGGCCGCGCCAGCAGGACCAGCGGCGCCGCCATGATCGCCTGCAGCAGCGCCCCGGCGGATTTGCACAGAAACAGGATGCAGCCCAGATAGACCGCGATCAGCAGGTTGCGCCGCGTGAAGTCGTTGCGGGCCACGGCGATGGCCGACAGAAACGCCGTCATCGTCATCAGCGCCACCCACAGCGGGTGCTCCAGGAACACGATGGGCCTGAAGCCGCCATAGCGCATGGTCTGGATGAAATCGTGCTGGAAATAGCCATAGACCCAGACGTTCATCTGCGGGCTCATCCGCAGCTCGATCAGCATCGGGACGGTATAGCACAGCACGCCAAGCACCAGGGCGCGGATCCAGAGTTCGGCCCCGCGCGCGTTCCACAACAGCTTGTAGCCCATCAGGAAAGGCAGCAGCAGCAGGAATTGCTGGATCAGGTTGGATATGCCGTGGGTGATCGCCATGGGTGGGCGGTAGTTGACGCCGTCGACCAGCCCGTCGGGATTGGTCAGCGCCGTCAGCATCGGCGAAACGAGGTTCATCCCCAGCAGCAGCACAACCCAGCGGCCGAAGGGCGGCGAGGCCGGCTCTTGCGGGGCGCGGTCCTTGGTCACGAACCAGACCATGACCCCGGCCGCGATGGCCGGGATGATGTGCTTGTTCAGGCTGGGAAAGGCCGGCAGGTCGATCTCGACCAGCTGCGGCAGAATCAGGTAGCCGGCGAAGATCGACCAGATCATCGCCGTCGCGCGGTCCTTGCGCGAAAACAGGATGCCGACCACCACCGGCCAGATCAGCAGCATCGTCAGGGCCAATAAGGGCATGGCCTGCCTCCACCAGTCGCGCGGCGGGCGCCGCAACATGCTTTGGCCGGGGAAGGACATTGCAATCCCCGCGCCCGCGCCACATCCTGCCGCAAACTCCGGCCGGAACCCGAGGCGCATCATGCATTTCAGTTTTCCCGACGGCAATGCCGTGCGGATCAATTGTAAGGATTCAGCCGCGCTTCTGGCGGCGGTGCGGCAGCGGCTGCGCGACGGACAGGGCTTCGCCATCGCCACGATCAACGTCGATCACTTGCAACGGCTGGGCGAAGACGCCCGGTTCCGCACCGCCTATGCCGCGCATGACCTGGTCTGCGCCGACGGCAATCCCATCGTCTGGCTGTCGCGGATCGCGGGGCGGCCGGTGGCGCTGGCCCCCGGCTCGGACCTGGTGCTGCCGCTGGCGGCCGAGGCGGCGCAGGCCGGCCTGCCGCTGGCCCTGATCGGCAGCAGCGACGAATCGCTGGCGCTGGCGGCCGCCAGCATGACCCGCGCCGTGCCCGGACTGCGGGTGGCCCTGACCCATGCCCCCGGCTTTCCCTTCGACCCGATGGGCGACGAGGCGGACCGGATCATCGCGCGCATCCGCGAATCGGGCGCGCGGCTGTGCTTCCTGGCCCTGGGCGCCCCCCGGCAAGAGCTTTTCGCCATCCGCGCCCGCGACGCGCTGGGCGATGTCGGCTTCGCCTCGATCGGCGCCGGGCTCGACTTCCTGTCCGGCCACCAGCGCCGGGCGCCGGCATTGATGCGCAAGGCCAAGATGGAATGGGCCTGGCGGATGCTGTCGAATCCGCGCCGGCTGTTCCTGCGCTATGCCAAGGGCTTCACCATCCTGCCCGGCCATGTCCGCCGGGCCGCGGCCATCCGGCGCGCGGGGAAGGGCTGACGCAGCCGGCCAAGGCGCCGACTGCGGCCTGCGCTAGTTCAGTCGAAGATCTGGGCCAGCACATGCGGCAGCTCGGCGTGGTCGCCGCCGGGGTGGGCCGCCATCTCGCGATAGGTCCCGACCAGATCCGAGATCATGGCCGAAATGCCGCCGTGGTGCTGGTCTGGATGCGGGACCGGCTCGGCCGCCGGGAAGCGCCAGCTGAAATGATCCGCCGCGAGGGTGCGGGCGCCGCCGTCGTCCGCCTCGGCCGCCGTCGCACTCGCCGCCGCCGGGTCCGCCTGCGCGGTCATCACCTTGGCGCGGGCGACCTCGGCCGCCTGCGCCGAACTGGCGGGAATTCCCAGCTTGATCAGCATGGCGCGGGTCAGGCTTGCGGCCGAGACCCCTTCCAGAAGGATGGATTCGCCCTTGGGAAAGCTCAGCAGGGCGCCGTTGCCGCGCGCGGTCACCGTCACGTCGTTCACGTCGACCAGATGGCCGCCGCGGTCGTGCAGCGTGGCAACGGACAGACGGTCGCTGGCGATGCCGCCGCCATCGTGGATCTGGAAGCCCCGGATCGTATCCGCGCCGGCGCCGTCGCGGATGATCAGCACATCGCGCTGCGAATCCGGGATGACGCGGCCGGAATGCACGTCGTCGACCATCGAGATCAGGTCGTTGCCACGGCCGCCGTCGATGGTGTCGGCGCCCTGCCCACCTTCGAGCGTGTCGCGGCCCGCGCTGCCGGTCAGCCGGTCGTCGCCCCAGCGGGTGTTGAAGAAGATGCCCTTGCCGTCCGCGCCGATGGTGGCATTGGCGGCGCTGACCGTATCCCGGCCCTCATGGGTCCAGAACTGCTCGAACTCGCTGAAGACCAGGGTGCCGTTCGCCTGCGGAAAGCTGGCCCGGCCGGAACTGTTGGTGGTAAAGACCACATGGGCGCCGGCGCTGTTCTCGCCGCTGCCCGTGGCCCAGACGTTCAGCAGATCGTGACCGGCGCCGCCGACCAGCGTGTCGCGGCCGATGTTGTAGATCGGGCCCATGCTGCCGTTGTTGCCCCAGCGCACGTTGTCGTCGCCGGCGCCGGCATGGCCGTAGTCGTTGCCCTGCGACGGCATCAGCAAGTCGGTGCCGCCGCCGCCGAACACCCGGTCGTTGCCGGGCCCCGGGTCGATCACGTCGCTGCCGTTGGTGCCGCGGATGGTGTCGTTGCCAGCCCCCGAGTTCACCGTCAGCCCGTGGACGGGCGTAAAGCTGGAGCCGGCGCCGCGCGCGGCGTTCAGCAGGCCGCGGCTGCCGTCGATGGAATCGTTGCCGGCGCCGGTCTGCAACCGCTCGAAGCCGCTGAAGTTCAGCCGGTTGCCGAAGGCGTCCAGCACAAAACCGTTCTCGCTGCTGGTGAAGGTGACGCGAAAGCCGCGCGCCCCGTACAGGTGCAGCCTGTCGCCGCCGGCGAGCGAGCCGTAGATGTCGGCCTCATAGTTCTCGCCGGCGCTGCCGCCGATATAGGTGTCGACATTGCCGCGGGAATTCGGGTCCTGGTTCCAGATCAGAACGTCGGCGCCCGGCCCGCCATGCGCATAATCGCTGCCTCGGCCGGGATTGATGGTGTCGCGGCCTTCCAGGCCCCGGATCGTGTCGCGCCCCACCGTTCCGTTCAAACGGTCGCTGCCGGTCGTTCCGTTGATCACGGCCATCGAAGTTCCCCAATCTGCTGTGTCGTTGGGGATAGGCCAGAGGCGCGAATGAACACTCCGCCCGAATCACCTATCCGGGGCGGATTAGATTGAAATGACCAAAATGCCGTTACCTGTCCTTTCGGGCAGGCAGCGGGCCGTGTTCCGGCCCGCATTTCACCTTTTGGTTGTCTCTCCTAGCCGATCAGCGCCTTTCCATTGCGCAGGTGGCGCTCGGCCATCTGCCTGGCCTTGCCGCCCGGAATCAGCGGACGGACGGCCTCGGCCGGACCGTCGCGCAGTTCGGGAAACAGGGTCAGGATTTCCTCCCGCGCTGCCTCGCCCAGCGATTTCAGCGCCTCGGGTCCGGTATAGAGCGACTCGGTCTCGGCGCCGTTCGACAGCACGATCTCATGCCGGTCGAAGAGGATGTGGAAATATTCCACCGCCTCGACCGCGACCTGCTCGATGCCCTCGATCGCCAGCAATTGCTTGGCGGCGACCAGCACCTCGGGGGCGCCGAACATGCGCTGCGCGATGGCCGAGCGCACCAGAACCCGGTGCTGGGGCGAGACCATCAGATCGGCGCGCGGCAGGCCGTGGCCCAGCGCCCCGGCGCGGATGCGGATCGGATGCAGCTTCGGCGCCAGCGCCAGATCGACGGCGTCCAGCGCCCGGCCGCCGATCCAGCGGATCGGCTGCAACCCATGGTCGCGCGTCATCACCAGATCACCAACCGCAAGCTGTTCAACCGGGATTTCACCGCGATCCGTGCCGATCAGGGTGCCCCGGCAGAAGCAGGGAATGCCCATCGAGTGCAGACGTTCGCGGGTCAGATAGGCGGGGTCGACGCCCGGCAGCCAAAGCTCTTCGCCATTGGGGAACCGGATCACCGCGAAGTGATTGCCCCATTGGTCGACGTCGCCCCGGACGGCGATGTCGTCCAGATGCAGATCGCCGCCGCCGACACCGTGCAGATTGGTCACGTCCAGCCGGTCGGCGGGTGCCGGATCGCCATAACCATCGACCGAATCGCCAAAGGAAAACGCGACCACCGTGTCGCGGCCGAAACCGTCCTCCAGCACCAGGGTGTCGACATCGGAATCCAGCGCCGCTCCCTGGAGGTTGTAGAACTCGCCCGTCATCGAGATGATGTCGTTGCCTTTTCCGCCGTTGATCGTATCGGCGCCCCAGCCGCCTTCCAGCGTGTCGTCGCCGCGGCTGCCCAGGATCAGGTCATCGCCCCAGAAGGTGTTGGTCCGGAAACCGTCCACGCCCGCCGCCGAGCCATCCACAGTGTCGCGGCCGGAATGGGTGATGACGTTGTTGATCTCGTAAAAGTCCAGATGGCCGGTGGCGTTGCCGGTCGCATCGACCGTGCCGCTGGTCGCACTGTCCAGGACGATTTTAACGCCGTTCCCCGCGCTGTCGTATTGCCAGGCGTTCAGCGTGTTTTCCGAACCGGGGTCGATGTGGCCAAGGGCATGGCCGCCCTGCCCGCCATATTCGCCGTAATAGACATCGTTGCCGATCGGACCGTCGTAGCTGTGGTCGCCCCAGCGCAAGCCGTCCTTGCCGCCGTTGCCATAGACCGTGTCGTTCCCGGGACCGGACTCGACGACGTCATAGCCGTCGCCGCCCTGGACCAGGTCATCGCCGTCGCCGGTGTTGATGTAGTTGTCGCCGCTGCCGGCAATGACCGTATCGTTGCCGCCACCCGTATAGACCCGGATGCCCTGCTCATTGACCGGCGCGGCGCCGGTGGCATCGATGTAGTCGTTGCCCGCTCCGGTGGACACGCGCTCGATCCCGTCGAAGGACAGGGTGTTGCCATGGCCATCCTGGGCCGAGCCCGAATTCGGGTCCGTGAAGGTCACCGTGAACCCGTCCGAGCCCGAGGAAACCATGCTCAGCGTGTCGCCGCCGGCAGAGGAATAGACGCTGGGATCGTAGCCGTCGGCGCCATCGCCGCCATGATAGACGTCATGCGCGCCGGAGCTGTCGGGATCGGCCTCCCAGATCAGCAGATCCGCGCCGCTGCCGCCATCGACTAGGTCGCTGCCGCGGCCTCCGTCCAGCGTGTCGTTGCCGGCACCGCCCGTGATGGTATCGTTGCTATCCGACCCGACAATGCTGTCGTTACCGGGCGTCCCGGGAAACGTGGTCATAATAAAACTCTCCAGAACTCATAATGCGCAGGGGGGCGGTTTTCCGCGGGGGAACAGCGCCGAATCGGCGAATTCATGCCGATTTAAACCATTCCAGCGGGAACAGTTCAGCTATCCTTTTCGATAGGTGCGAAGCGGGCACCTCAGGCGCCCAGCACCAGCCATCCGCTGGCGGGGGCGGCCAGGCGCAGCTGCGCGCCGGGGCGCGGCAGTTCGGTGCCGGGGGCGTTGAAGCGGTCCAGCACCACCTCGCGGCCGCCGGCAAGCAGGCGAAGCCGCTGGACCGAGCCCAGGAATTCGGCCCCGGTGACCTCGGCCGGGATACCCTCTTCGGCGATCCGCAGGCTTTCGGGCCGCGCCGCCAGGGTGATGCGGCCGGCCGGCAGCGGCCGGTCCAGCGCGATCTCGGCCCCCTCGACGCGGACCAGCCCGCGGGCGGGGTCCAGCACCTCGGCCTCGAACCGGTTCAGCGTGCCGACGAAGCCGGCGACGAAATCGGTGGCGGGCTGGTTGTAGATCTGTGCCGGGGTGCCGGTCTGGTCGGCGACGCCCTTGTGCATGACCACGATGCGGTCCGAGATCGACAGCGCCTCCTCCTGGTCGTGGGTCACGAAGATCGTGGTGATGCCCAGCTGCTGCTGGATTTCGCGGATCTGGTTGCGCAGGCTGACCCGGATCTTGGCGTCCAGCGCCGACAACGGCTCGTCCAGCAACAGGACGCGGGGCCGCGGCGCCAGCGCCCGGGCCAACGCCACCCGCTGCTGCTGGCCGCCGGACAGCTGCCACGGATAGCGCCCGCCCAGATCGGACAGGCCGATCAGCTCCAGCATCTCGGTCACGCGGGGGCCGCGCTCGGCCCGGGCGACGCCCGCGACCTTCAGCCCGAAGCCGACGTTCTGCGCCACGGTCAGGTTCGGGAACAGCGCATAGGCCTGGAACACCATGCCGATGCGGCGCTGGTTCGGCCGCGACCGGGTCACGTCCTGGCCGTCGATGACGATGCGGCCGGCGCTGGGGGTCTCGAACCCCGCCACCATGCGCAGCACCGTGGTCTTGCCGCAGCCCGAGGGGCCCAGGAACGACACGAACTCGCCCTTGTCCACGGCGAGGTCGAAGTCGTGGACCACCCTGGTCGGGCCGAAGGATTTCTGCAGGTGATCGAGGGTCAGGAAGGTCATGTCGGTTGGATCCGTGTGCCGAACAGGCGGGAGATCAGCTGCATCAGCCCCATGCAGCCCCAGGTGACGGCGAAGGCGATCACCGCCAGCGCCGCCGGCTCATAGGCGCGGTTCGCGCCCAGCAGCTGCATATAGGGGCCGAAGGCCGGGCGGTTCAGCAGCGCCGCCATGGTGAATTCGCCGATGACGATGGCGAAGGACAGGAAGGCGCCCGACATCACCGCGCCCAGCACATTGGGCAGGATCAGCCGGCCGATGATCCGGGTCCAGCCGGCGCCCAGCGATTGCGCGGCCTCGGTCAGCGAGCGCACGTCCATGGTCGAAAGCCCGGTGTCGACGGCGCGATACATATAGGGCAGCGCCAGCGTGGCATAGCCGCAGAGCAGCAGCAGGTTGGTCCCCGAGGCGGTGCCGGTCAGCGGCAGGATCGAGCTGGTGTTGTAAAGCCGGATATAGCCGAAGACGACGACGATGGCCGGGATGACCAGCGGCAGCAGGGTGATGAACTCGATCACCGGGCGCAGCCGCGGCAGGCGCAGCCGCACCCAATAGGCGGTCGGCACCACGATCAGCACCCCCAGCACGATGGTCAGCAGCGCCATGATCACGGAATAGCCGAAGGTGGCGCGAAAGGCCGGGTCGGCCAGGACCGAGCGATAGGCGTCCAGCGAATATTCCCCGCGCCGCATCCGCAGCGAGAATTCGATGGTGCCGATCAGCGGCAGCAGGAAATACAGCGCGCCGACGATCAGCGCCGCCCAGGACCACAGCCGCTTCATCGCATCCACCTTTCGGCGCGGGCGCGCATGACGACATAGGCCAGGTTGGCCAGGCCGGTGACCACGATCATGCCGAAGGCCATGGCATAGCCCAGATGCGGGTCCTGCAGCACGTCGCCCCGGATCTGCGCGAACAGCATGATCGGCACGATGGACAGCGACGACCCGGTCAGCGCATATGCCGTCGCCACCGCGCCGAAGCTGTTGGCGAACAGCAGCGCGAAGGTGCCCAGAAGCGAGGGGAACAGGATCGGCAGCGCCACCATGCGCCAGTATTGGAAGGTGCTGGCACCCAGCACCTCGGCCGCCTCGCGCCATTCGCGCTTCAACCCCTCCAGCGCCGGGGTGATGATCAGCATCATCAGCGGGATCTGGAAGAACAGATAGGTCAGCGTCAGGCCCCAGAAGCTGAGCAGGTTGAAGCCCATGGCATAGATGTTGATGCCGAACCATTGCCGCAGCAGCATGGTGACCAGCCCGACCCGCCCCAGCGTCGAGATGAAGGCGAAGGCCAGCGGCACCCCGGCGAAGTTCGAGGCGACGCCGGAAAAGGTCATCAGCGGCGCCTTGATCCAGCCCGGCACGCCGCCCATGACCACCGCCGCCGCCATGGCGAAACCGATCAGGCAGCCCAGCACCGCCGAGGCCAGCGACACCTTGATCGAGATCGCGAAGCTGTCGACGATGCGCGGCGAGGCGAGCCCGGCGAGGTTCGACAGCGTGAAGCCGCCTTCGGGGTTCTGGAAGGCGCCGATGACGATGTTCATCGTCGGCAAGATCAGGAACAGCGCCGCGAAGGCGAAAAAGGGCACCACGCCCAGCCAGTTCCAGTTCAGTCGCGTCATGCGTGGTTCCTGCCGGCGCCCTTTGCGCCCGTGACGGTCTTTCCGGCGCGGCCGGTTGCCTTGTCGCCCCGCCCGCCTTAGCGCAATGCGGGCGGGGCCTTGCCCTTCGGGCCGCCCTTCTGGACGACGCCGCGCCTAAAAGCAGTGCACGACCGGCGTACACGCTTTTCGTTTATCGTCGGTTACTCCTTGACCGCGGCGCCTACGACCTTGTCCCAGTCTTCGGTCACGGCCTTCTTGTTGGCCTCCTGCTGCTCCAGCGTCGGGAAGATCGCCTTTTCATAGGCGGCGGCCGGCGGCAGCGCGTCCAGCAGCTCTTGCGGCACCTTGCCGTTCGCGACCAGGTCGTTGAAGCGGATCGGGTGGCAATAACCTTTCAGCCAGCCCAGCTGCCCCTCGTCGGAATACAGGTATTCCATCCACAGCTTGGCCGCGTTCGGATGCGGCGCATAGGCCGAGATCGCCTGGACATAGACGCCCGCGACCACGCCGTCCTCGGGGATCACCACCTCGACCGGCGGGTTGCCGTTCAGCCCGTCGCGCCAGCTGAGCAGGTTGTAGTCCCAGGCGGTGACGATCGGCGTCGCGCCCTGGGCGATGGTCGCCGACTTGCCGATGACCGGGACGAAGTTGCCGGCCTTGTTCACCTCGGCCATCAGTTCCATGCCCTTCTGGCCGGAGGCCTCGCCGGCCTCGCCGCCGTTGGCGATGCCCGCCGCCATGACCGAGATGATCGCCTGGGCCGAGGCGCGCGGATCGCCGGCCAGCGCGAAGGCGTTGGCGTATTCCGGCTTGGTCAGGTCCTTCCAGGTTTTCGGCACCTCGTCGATCAGGTCCGAGTTCACGCCGAAGGCCATGACGCCGTAATAGTCGCCGTACCAATAGCCCTCGGCGTCCTTGGCATCGTCCGGGATCGAGTCCCAGGTCGCGACCTTGTAGGGCTGGATCAGACCGTCTGCCTTGGCCTGCGGGCCGAAGGACAGGCCGACGTCGATCACGTCCGGCGCCTGCGGGCCCTTGTTGTCCTTGTTCGAGCGGATCGCCTCGATCTCGTCGGCCGAGCCCGCGTCGGGGTTCAGCTCATTGACCTTGATCCCGGGATACTTGGCCTTGAAGCCCTCGATCACGCCGCCATAGTTGCACCAGTCATGCGGCAGGGCGATGGTGGTCAGCATGCCCTCGGCCTTGGCCGCCTCTTCCAGCGCCGCCAGGTCCTGCGCCAGCGCGGCGCCGGAACTCGCCAGCAGGGTCAGGGCGGCAAGTCCCGCCGCGGTCGATTGGATGGTCATTGGTCAACTCCGTTACAGAACGCCCGCCGTGGCGGCCGGCTTGCCACCTAGCGGCCCCGGGTGACAGTGTTGCGACACCAGCCCCCGCAAGGCAAAGGAATTTTCCGCAAGCGCGGCCGCGCCGGCCGCGACGTCATCATGGCGCCAGCGTGAATCCCACCTTCATCGCCTTGCCGCCGACGCGGTAATCCGCCTCGACCCGGTGGCCGACATAGGCCGGATGCAGCTTGCCGAGCGACCCCAGCGAGATGACCGAGCCCGGCTTCAGCTCATAGCTGCGCTGCCGGACCAGCCACAGCACCACGTCCAGCGGATGGCCCAGCAGCATCTCGCCCGAGCCGGTGCCGACGGCCTTGCCGTCCAGCTTCAGGGTCACCGTCAGCCCGGCAAGATCGGCGACCGGATCGGCCAGTTCCGACATTGGGATGCCGCGTCCCAGCACGCCGCGCCAGGGGGTCACGCCATAGGCCGCCAGCAAAGGGCCGGTGGGCGTCACGCCCTGCTTCAGCGCGATGTCGGGCACCTCGATGAAGGGCCGCACGTCCTTCAGCGCCGCCGCCACCTCTTCGCGGGTGGTCGCCCGCATGATCGCGGCGCTGCCCACGGTGACGACCAGGTCGGCCTCGAAATAGGGGGTGCGGCTGCCCTTGAGGCTGAGCCGCGCCCCGTCCGGCACCAGCATCGGCGCGAACAGCGCCCCGGCCAGCGGGGCCGAGACGCCGAAGCGTTCCTGCGCCGCCGCCGAGGTGAAGCCGACCTTGACCCCCACCGGCGGCCCCATCTGGGCCTCCAGGATACCGCGGAAGGCGGCATAGGCGCAGGCGCCGTCCTCGACCGTGCGCACCAGCGGGTCGGGCAGGCGCTGGCCGGCCATCCAGCCCCGCGCCGCGTTCTGCATCAGCGAGACATCCGGGCAGGCCGCGGACGCAGCCTGCGCCAGCGACACGAACAACATGCCCAGAATCACGGATCTCATGCGATGGCCTCGCGGTTGTATTTCGGCAGACGATGCCGCAACGGCGCGCCGCTGTCACCGGGATTTTTCACGCCCTGCCGGTATCTTGGCCCAATCCTGTTTGCATCGGCCCGCGCATCCCCTAGAACGGCGGCACCGCAGGCGAAAAGGCAGCGCATGAGCGAACAACCGACCCCGATGATGGCCCAGTATCTGGCGATCCGCGAGGCCAATCCCGGCGCGCTGCTGTTCTATCGCATGGGCGATTTCTACGAGATGTTCTTTCAGGACGCGCTGGCCGCCTCGGCCGCGCTGGACATCGCGCTGACGAAACGCGGCACGCATCTGGGCGAGCCGATCCCGATGTGCGGCGTGCCGGTCCATGCCGCCGAAAGCTATCTGCTGGCGCTGATCCGCAAGGGCTTCCGCGTCGCCATCGCCGAGCAGATGGAGGACCCGGCCGAGGCCAGGAAGCGCGGCAGCAAATCGGTGGTCGCCCGCGACGTGGTGCGGCTGGTCACCCCCGGCACGCTGACCGAGGAATCGCTCCTGGAGGCGCGGCGGCACAATTTCCTGGCCTGCTTCGCCGCGGTGCGCGACGAATCCGCGCTGGCCTGGGTGGACATCTCGACCGGCGAGTTCCGGGTCATGCCCTGCCCCGAGGTGAAGCTGGCGCCCGAACTCGCCCGCCACGCGCCGCGCGAATTGCTGGCCGCCGAGGGCGCGCGCCTGGACGAAACCGCGCGCGAGGCGGGCTGCGCGCTGACCGAACTGCCGGCGGGCAGCTTCGACAGCGCCGCCGGCACGCGCCGGCTTTGCGCGCTGTTCCAGGTCGAGACGCTGGACGGCTTCGGCCAGTTTTCCCGGGCGGAATTGTCCGCCATGGGCGCCATCGCCGATTATCTGGAGCTGACCCAGAAGGGCCGGATGCCGCTGATCCGCCCGCCGGTGCGCGAGGCGCCGGGCGGCGCCATGCAGATCGACGCGGCGACGCGACGCAACCTGGAGCTGACGCAATCCCTTTCCGGCGGCCGCGAAGGCTCGCTGCTTGCGGCCATCGACCGCACGGTGACGGCGGGCGGCGCCCGGCTGCTGGAACGCCGCATCAGCGCGCCGTCGCGCGACCTGGACCAGATCCATGCCCGGCAGGCCGCCGTGGCGCATCTGCTGGACGACCCGCGCCTGACCGCCGACCTGCGCGAGGCACTGAGCCGCGCCCCCGACATGGACCGCGCGCTGTCGCGGCTGGCGCTGGACCGGGGCGGGCCGCGCGACCTGGCCGCGATCCGCGCCGGGCTGACCCAGGGCGCGCGCATCGCCGCGATGCTCGGCGACGACGAGTTGCGGGTGCTGGCCGAGGCCGCGCGCGACCTGACCGGCCACGACGCCTTGATCGACCTTCTGGACGAGGCGCTTGTGGCCGAGCCGCCGCTGCTGACCCGCGACGGCGGCTTTACCGCGCCGGGCTTTGACCCCGACCTGGACGAGACCCGCGCGCTCCGCGACGAAGGCCGCGGCGTCATCGCCCGGATGCAGGCCGATTACATCGCGGAAACCGGCGTCACCAGCCTGAAGATCAAGCACAACAACGTGCTGGGCTATTTCATCGAGACCACCTCGACCCATGCCGAGAGGATGCTGGCACCGCCGCTGAACGAGCGTTTCATCCACCGCCAGACCACCGCGAACCAGATCCGCTTCACCACCGTCGCGCTGTCGGAACTGGAAACCCGCATCCTGAACGCCCGCGACCGCGCGCTGGAGATCGAGCGCGGCGTCTTTGCCCGCCTGACCCGCGCCGTCCTGGACCGCGCCGGCGCCATCGGCCAGGCCGCCCGCGCCCTGGCCGAAATCGACCTGACCGCCGCTTTCGCCGATCTGGCCGCGGGCGAGGGCTGGTCCCGCCCCGAGGTCGACGCCAGCCGCGCCTTCGTGATCGAAGGCGGGCGCCACCCGGTCGTCGAGCGCGCGCTAAAGCGCAAGGGCGAGGCTTTCGTCGCCAACGACTGCGCCCTGACCACGGGCGAAACGCCGGCGATCTGGCTGCTGACCGGGCCGAACATGGCCGGGAAATCGACCTTCCTGCGCCAGAACGCGCTGATCGCGATCCTGGCGCAGGCCGGCGGCTTCGTTCCCGCCAGCCGCGCCCATGTCGGGTTGGTCAGCCAGCTTTTCAGCCGCGTCGGCGCCGCCGACGACCTGGCGCGCGGGCGCTCGACCTTCATGGTCGAGATGGTCGAGACGGCGGCGATCCTGAACCAGGCCGACGACCACGCGCTGGTGATCCTCGATGAGATCGGTCGCGGCACCGCGACCTGGGACGGGCTGTCGATCGCCTGGGCGGTGATGGAGCACCTGCACGGCAAGAACCGCTGCCGGGCGCTTTTCGCCACGCATTACCACGAGATGACCAGCCTTTCCGCCCGGCTGCCGGGGGTCGAGAACGCCACCGTCGCCGTGCGCGAATGGGAAGGCGAGGTGATCTTCCTGCACGAGGTCAGGAAGGGCGCCGCGGATCGCAGCTATGGCGTGCAGGTCGCCCGGCTGGCCGGCCTGCCCGACGCGGTGGTGGAACGCGCCCGCGACATCCTGCACCAGCTGGAAAGCGGCGAGCGGCAGGGGACGGGCAAGCCCGCAGCCCTGCTCGACGACCTGCCGCTGTTCCGCGCCGCGCCGCCGCCTGCGCCGCCAGCGCGCGCCTCGGCGGTCGAGGCGCGGCTGCGCGAGGTGAACCCCGACGCGATCAGCGCCCGCGAGGCGCTGGACCTGGTCTATGAA
Source organism: Paracoccus aminovorans (assembly GCF_900005615.1). Taxonomy (NCBI): domain Bacteria; kingdom Pseudomonadati; phylum Pseudomonadota; class Alphaproteobacteria; order Rhodobacterales; family Paracoccaceae; genus Paracoccus; species Paracoccus aminovorans. The sequence continues at coordinate 2,705,849 of NZ_LN832559.1, forward strand.
TTGCGCGCCATGCTGGCCTCGGGCTCCTGAACCAGGCCCGTCTCGGACAGGAACTCGTCGACCAGGTCCAGGATGCGCCGGGCCGCACGCTTGCCGACATGCACCCCCAGCAGCCCCTGCGACACAGGCGGAATGCGCGACAGCTGGGACAGGCCCGCAACATCGGCGAACACCGTGTCGTAGCGGCAGCGCGAGACATGCGCCTGGGGCAGGAAGTCGCCCCAGCGATGCTGCTGCGTCTGCCGGGTGCCGATCTCGATCACCAGCGCGCCGGTCTTGGCATAGACCATATTGGCAAGGCCCGCGCCATGCGGCGCGATCAGGACGTCCGCGGCCTGCATCTGCGCGATCTGTTCGATGGGCGTCAGGTGCTCGAAGGCGACCTGGACAAAACCGCGCCCGGCCAAGGCCTGCAGCAGCGGCTCGGCGCCGGTGATGCCGCGGGCGCGGGCGGCGCCGCTTTCGTCCCGGCCCATCCAGACCAGCCGGGGCATGCGCCGGACCATCCCGGGCGGCACCTGCCGCAGCGCATGGTCGCGCAACGCGCGCAGGCTGCTGTCGTAAGAGGCCATCGCGACGTTCTTGCGATACAGCGGCTCGGACCGGATATGGTCCTGCCAGCGCGGATCGACGCCTTCCTGCTCGACGGCCTGGCGGATGCGCGGGTCCGCGACCTGATAGAGGTAATGGCGGTGGCTGTAATGCGCCCGCACCCGGTCATAGCCGGTCGAGGTGGCGACGATCTCGATCCGGGGGGCCAGCGTCGGAAACACCGCCTGGATGAAACCCATGACGAAGCCGCGCGCATTGTCCTGCGGCAGATGCAGGCGGATGGGCTGGTCGCTTTCGTCCCCGACGAAGGGGGCGAGGCAGCCCAGCGTCTCGGCGGTGAAATGATAGTAGTTGAACCCGTTCTTCAGCTCGATCGCCACCGGCAGGCCGCGGGCGCGGTTCTCCCAGACCGGCAGCGGCAATTCCGCGCCGTTGCGCGCCCGCCGAAAGGCCCAGTGCAGCCGGCTCTGCCGCCAGTCGGCGCGATTCTGCTGGTCGAAGCGGGTCCGCTGCCGGCCCCCGGCGGCGCCGTTCAGCCACAACCTGCCGTCGATGGCGGCCGCCCCCTTGGAGAACACCGCATTCTCCAGCACCACCGGGGCGCAGTTGATCTCCATCACCGTGGTCAGCAGCCGCTCCTGCTGGCGGTCGAGGGCATTCTGCTGGTTCGCCCGCAGGGCGTCGTCGTCGCTTTCGGCGAAAAGCCGGATCTCGGCGCCCGCGACGGGGCGCATGATCCAGTCCGGCGCCGGGCCAAGGTAAGAAATGCCGGGATGCAGCCCCGGCATGTGGAACAAGGTCATTGGCGGCCGCGTAAACTCGATCTGCATCACACTCTCCATCCCGGCCGTCGGGCGGCCCGCACGCCGCCGACAGGGTCCTGAGAAATGGTTAATGCAAATTAGTCAAAAGATGAACGAAGGATTAACGCTACAGCGAGACCTTGCCGAAACTGTCGCGCAGCGCCGTCGACCAGGCCGCCGACATCGCCATGAAGGCCGGATCCCCTTCGGGGATGCGGCGCTTGTAGCCGACCTTGCATTCGTCGCGCGCGATCACGGCCAGGTCCAGCGGCATCCCCACCGACAGGTTCGAGCGCAGGGTCGAATCCATCGACAGCAGCACCGCCTTTTGCGCGTCGGCCAGACTGGTCCGGGGCGTCACCACGCGGTCCAGGATCGGCTTGCCGTATTTGTGCTCGCCGATCTGCAGGAAGGGCGTGTCCTCGGTCGCCTCGATGAAATTGCCCTGCGGATAGATCAGGAACAGCCGCATCTCGCCGCCCCGGCGCTGGCCGGCCAGGATCATGCTGGCGGTGGCCTGCTGCTGCAGCTCGCGGGTGCGGTCCGAAATCTCGCGCAGGGTGCGGTTCAGCGTGTTGCCGACGATGGTCGCCACCTGCAGCATGCTGTGCGCCTGCATGATCGAACCCGACCCGTCGGCCTCGGGCAGCTCGATGGCCTCGGTCAGGCGGGCGATGGTGGTCTGGGTCACCGACAGGCTGCCCGCCGCCATGATGACCATCGCCCTTTCGCCCGGCTCCTCGAAAAAGAACATCTTGCGATAGGTCGAGACATTGTCCAGCCCGGCATTGGTCCGGGTATCGGACAGAAGCACCATCCCGGCATTCAACTTCAAACCGACGCAATAGGTCATCGCCCGACCGCTGGCTGTGGAAAACTGCGCCGCACATACGCCGGCGCGGCGGGTTTCGCAACGGCAAGGGCGGTCATTGCTCCTGGCCCATCTCCTCGACCTGCACCCGCACCGCCAGGCTTTCCCGGCCCGGGCCGAAGGCGGTGCCGCGCACCGGCGCCGCATCGTCGGCATCGTGGCCCGAGCCGAGCCGCACATAGCGGTCGTCCGGGCAGCAGCCGTTGGCGGCGTCGAAGCCCACCCAGCCCAGGGCGCCGACATGGATCTCGGCCCAGGCATGGGCGGCGTCATGCGGCTGGCCGTCGATATTGGAATGCAGATAGCCCGAGACATAGCGCGCCGGCAGGTCCCGTTCGCGGGCGCAGGCGATCAGCGCATGGGCATGGTCCTGGCAGACCCCCTGCCCCAGGGCCAGGGCCTGCGCGGCCGAGGTCTGGGCCCCGGTCACGCCCGGCTCATAGGCGATGGCGCGGGCCACGGCGGCCGACAGCCGATGCGCCAGATCCAGCGCATCCTCGCCACCCTCGGCATGGGCCAGGTCGCGCAGGGCGGCGTCGCCGGCGGTCAGCGCGGTCGGCCGCAGATAGACCAGCGGGCTGATCGTCTCGCGGTGACCGCGCAGCACGCCGGCGGTGTCGCGGGTCTCGACCTCGCCGGCGACGGCGACGGTGACCTCGTCGGCCGGGCCGCGCACCGTCCAGGCTTCGATCCAGTCGCCGGCGCCGTCGCGAAAGCCCGCGCCGCGCTGGCCGCCGGCGACCGCGATCCGCCAGTCCGTCACCCGTTGCCCGGCGTGGATCGAAGGCGTCAGCCGCAGGCTCTGCACCAACCCCCGCACCGGATGGTCGTAGCGATAGCCCGTCTCATGGGTGATCTTCAGCCGCATGCCGCCCCCCTACATCCGTCCGCTCAGATAATCCTCGTGCACGGCGTTCGAGATGCCGGCCACCTCGTTGATCAACCAGGACAGGAACTCGTGCAGCCCTTCGTCGAAGATCGCCTCGATGTCGCGGGCCATCAGCGCGTCGAGCGTCGCCCGCGCCTGGACCGAGGCGGTGGCCGGCGCCTGCTCGCCATAGCGCCGCGCCAGACCGTCCAGGTGCCAAACCGCCTCGTAGAGCGAGGTCAGCAGCGAGCGCGGGCTTTCCCCGTTCAGGATCAGGAAATGCGCCACCTTGCTGGCGGTCACCTCGCCGCCATAGGCCCAGTGAAAGGCCCGATGCGCGGAAAGCGCCCGCAGGATCACCTGCCACTGGTAATTGTCGAGACCGGAGCCGACGAACTCCACCCGCGGCAGCAGCACGAAATACTTCACGTCCAGAAGCCGGGCCGTGGCGTCCGCGCGCTCCAGCGCATAGCCCAGGTTCACGAAATGCCAGCCGTCGTTGCGCAGCTGCGTCGCGTTGATGGCGCCGCGGACGGTGGCGCCGTGGCGGGTGGTGAAATCGGTCAGCATCGGCGTGTCCAGCCGCTGGCGCGGCTGCCTCTCCAGCGCCCGCAGCTCTTGGTAGGCGGTGTTCAGCGCGTCCCAGACCTGGCTGGTCAGCGCCGTGCGGACGATGCGCCCGCCCTCGCGCGCCTGCCCCAGGCACGAGACGACCGAGGACGGGTTGCCCTGGTCGAAGAACAGCCAATCCACCAGGTTTTCCTGGTTGATGGCGTCGCCGTGGCGCCCGGCGAAGGCCTCGCGCGCGCCCGAGGCCCGCAAAAGCGATTCCCATTCGTTGCGATAGCCCTCGGCCGTGTTCGGCAGCAGGGTGATGCGCTCGCCCACGTCCAGAAGCCGGGCGGCGGTTTCGGCGCGTTCCAGGTGGCGACCCATCCAGAACAGGTTGGCGGCGGTGCGGCTGAGCATGGCTGGCCCCTTTCCTATTCCGACAGGACCCAGGTGTCCTTGACCCCGCCGCCCTGCGACGAGTTCACCACCAGCGAGCCCTCGCGCAGCGCCACCCGGGTCAGACCGCCCTGCACCAGCTCGATCCGGTCGCCGCACAGGCAGAAGGGCCGCAGGTCGACATGGCGCGGCGCGATGCCCTCTTCGACGAAGGTCGGGCTGGTCGACAGCGCCAGCGTCGGCTGGGCGATGTAGTTGCCGGGATTGGCGCGGATGCGCTCGGCGAAGGCGTCGATCTCGGCCCGGGTGGCGCGGGGGCCGATCAGCATGCCGTAGCCGCCCGAGCCATGCACCTCCTTGACCACCAGGTCCTTGAGATTGGCCAGGACATAGCGGCAGTCCTCTTCCTGCCACAGGGTCCAGGTCCGGACGTTGGGCAGCAGCGGCTCTTCGCCCAGATAGAAGCGGATCATCTCGGGGACGAAGGCATAGACCGCCTTGTCGTCCGCCACCCCCGCGCCCGGGGCCGAGGCGATGGCGACCCCGCCCGAGCGATAGACATCCATCAGCCCCGGCACGCCCAGCACGGAATCGCGGCGAAAGCACAGCGGGTCCAGGAAGGGATCGTCGATCCGGCGATAGATCACGTCCACCCGCCTGGGCCCCTGGGTCGTGCGCATGTAGACGAAGCCCCCGTCCACGAACAGGTCGCTGCCCTCGACCAGTTCGACGCCCATCAGGTTGGCCAGAAAGCTGTGTTCGTAATAGGCGCTGTTGTAGGGGCCGGGGGTCAGGATGACGATGGTGGGCGCGCCCTCGCATTTCGCCGGCGCCACGCTGGCCAGGGTCCGGCGCAGCAGTTCGGAATACTGGTCCACCGGCTCTATGCGGTTGTGGCGGAACAGGCCCGGGAACATGCGCATCATGATCTCGCGGTTCTCCAGCATGTAGCTGACGCCCGAGGGGGTGCGGCAGTTGTCTTCGAGCACGAAGAACTCGTCGCGGCCGGTGCGCACGATGTCGATGCCGACGATATGCGAGAACACCCCCCGCGGCGGCACGAAGCCGACCACGGCCTTTTCATAGGCGGCGTTCTGATAGACCAGCCGGGCCGGGATGCGGCCGGCGCGAATGATCTCTCCGCGGCCGTAGACATCGCGCAGGAAGGCGTTCAGCGCCCGGGCGCGCTGCTTGATGCCGCGTTCCAGCTTGCGCCATTCGGCTTGCAGGAACACCCGCGGCATCATGTCGAAGGGGATCAGCCGGTCCGGGTCGCCGCCCTCGCCATAGACGGCGAAGGTGATGCCGATGCGGCGGAACAGCGCCTCGGCCTCGGCCTGCTTCATCTGGCGCATCTCGGCCGGCATGGTCTCGATCCAGTCGGCCAGCATGGCATAGGGCGCCCTGACCCCGGTTTCGCCCGCCATTTCATCGTAAAACATCGTCATCTGCCACCTCTGCCGCTGCCTACGATCTTCGCAACCGGGCGCGCGCTGTCCACGGCCCGCCCGGCTCCGGCGCATCGGTTTTTCTGCTTTGCCCGGCGAGTCGTGGTTTCTGCCGAAAATCAAGGCAGATATGCGGCCCGAAGTTCCGCCCGCGCCAGAAAACAGCGCTGCGACAGGCCAAGGGCGCCGCACGGTCCGCGGCGCCCCGGCCGTGCCGTCGGCGGCGGGCTAGATGACGATCAGGTCGTCGCGCAGCGCATTGATGTCGCCAAAGCCGTTCAGCGTCAGCGTATTGCCCTGGCCGAAGTCGAAGACGGTATTGCCGCCGACCACCCGTGCAAAGGCCAGCACCTGCGCCACGTTGCGCGCGCCGCCGCCCCAGAGCGCATCGTCGATGCGCAGGGTGTCCACGTCGTCCTGGAAATCCAGGATCACGTCGCGTCCCGCCTGGAAGGCGAAGTGATCGGCGCCCAGGCTGCCGATCATCGTGTCGTCGCCCAGCCCGCCGATCACCAGATCGTCGCCCGGCCCGCCGTGCAGCAGGTCGTTGCCCATCCCGCCGTGCAGCAGATCGTTTCCGGCGCCGCCCCACAGCACGTCATTGCCCATTCCGCCCAGCAGCGTGTCGTTGCCGCCCGCCCCGAACAGCGTGTCGTCGCCCAGAAGCCCGCTCAGCTGGTTGGCGAGGGCATTGCCGGTCATGCGGTTACCCAACGCGTTTCCGGTGCCGTTCTGGGCCGCGTTCCCGATCAGCTCCAAGTTTTCCAGATTCGCGCCCAGCGTCAGCGAGACCATCGCCCGCACGGTATCGATGCCCTGGCCGGCCTGTTCGCGGATCACGTCGTTGCCGTCGGTGACATAGATGTCGGCGCCGAGCCCGCCGATCATCAGATCGCGCCCGGCACCGCCGTTCAGCAGGTCATTGCCCAGCCCGCCGTTCAGCGTGTCGTTGCCGCCTCCGCCCAGCAGCGTGTCATCGCCCGCCAGCCCGTAGAGCTGGTTGGCATGGGCATTGCCGATCAGCCGGTTCGCCAGCCCGTTGCCGGTGCCGTTCTGCGGCGCATTCCCGATCAGCACCAGGTTTTCCAGATTCGCGCCCAGCGTCAGCGAGACAGTCGAGCGCACGGTGTCGATGCCGGCATTCTCGGCCTCGACCACGCGGTCCTGAAGCGTATCGACGAAATACAGGTCGTTGCCGACGCCACCCTGCATCAGGTCGGCGCCGCGGCCGCCCACCAGCGTGTCGTTACCGCCGTTGCCACGCAGCGTGTCGTTGCCGGCACCGCCATACAGCTGATTGTGGGCGAAATTCCCGATGACCAGGTCGTGACCGCTGCCGGCCCGCATGTTCTCGATCACCGTGCCCTGCGCGATCGAGATATTGCCGATCAGGCCATAGGCATCGGACACCGTGCCCGGCTGCAGCGAGATGCGCTGGTTCCGGCTGTCCCGCGACAGGTCCAGCAGGTCGATGCCGCCCTGGTCGAAGATGGTGAAGGCGATGTCGTCGCGGGTGTTCGCATTGCGCAGCAGGTTGGCGATGGCGGCATAGGCGGGGCCGGCATTGGTCTGCTCGCCATAGCTGTTGTTGCCGGTGCGGATGGCGGTCGGGCCATAGAGGCTCTGAATCGCGAGGATGTCGGCGATCATCGCCGAGGCGATGAAGGCATAGCTGGCATCCACCGTCGTGTTGTCGTCCTGCGAGAAATAGGACATGACCGAGGCCTGCCAGCTGTCGTTCAGATAGTGGTTGTCCAGGCCATAGGTGGCATTGCCGTTGTAGTTGCCGGCATGGCCCAGACCCAGGGCATGGCCGATCTCGTGGATATAGGTCTGGAAGCTGTAGCTGTTGAAGCCGGTCCCATAGGCCCGCAGCCAGCCGGTCCCGACATTGACCTCGGAGCTGAGGATGGTGCCGCCCCTGGTGATCGAGCTGGACCAGGCGTTGTTGGGGTCGCTGTCGTCGAAGTGGATGTGGATGGGCGCGTTCGGGCCGGCGTGGCGGTTGAAGCGGATGCCGGTCACCGCCTCCCAGGCGGACAGCGCCATGTCGGCCAGGGCGCGGCCGGCGGCGGTCAGGCCGGACAGGTCCACGTTCAGCACGTCGCCCTGGCCCACGTCGAAGGATCGGCGCGCACTGCCGTTGCTTTGCCAGAAGCCGTCGGTCAGCTGGCGGGCGATCTCGGGCATGGTGAAGTTGCGCAGCGAGGGGGCGGCCGAGATCGACAGGCTGTAATTGCCCGAATAGTAATCGGCGAAGCTGCCGGCCTCGAGGTAATACGCCCCGGCCTGAGTCACCTTCAGGATCAGCCGCGCATTGTGGCCGCCGCCGCTGTCGTCGTCATAGGCGATGGTCACGCCCGCGCCGTTCATCACCCGCAGATAGGGGTCGTAGACCCCGGCGCCGCCGCGGGAATCCAGGGTGACGATATAGTTGCCGGGCTGCAGCTGCACCCGGACCCAATCCGCATCGCCGGCGCCCAGGAAACCGTTGAACGTATCGCCGACATTGATGCGGTAGCCGGTCGCGGTCGTTTCCGGGGCATCCGTCCCCTCGACCCGGATCGCGCGCGACACCGCGGCATCGGGGCCGGCCGCCCGGCTCCAGTCCGGGGCGAAAAGGTCGGAGTTCAGGGGATGGGTCATATCAAAATCCTTGATGGTCAATCATTTGGGATGCGAAAGCGTCTGGTCCAGCAACAGCCGCGCCAGCTGCTGGATCTGCCGGTCCGAGATCGCGGCGCGGTCCGTCACCGTCAATTCCAGCTCCGGCCCCTCGCGGCGGGCGCCGCCCTCATCGACCGTCAGCCGCGCGCGCAGCAGGTCCGGGCGCGGGCTGCGCGCGTGCAGCGTCAGGCGCAGCGCGGTCTGATCCCCGGCGCTCTCGCGGTTCAGGCTGCGCAATTCCTGCCCGACCGCAGCGCACAGGCGCCCCGTCAGCGCATCCTCTGAACCGGGGCAGGTCAGGTCGGCCGGACCGGCCTGGGCCGCTCCGCTCATGGTGCAGGCCGCGAGCAGGATCGCGGGCAGAAGGGCGGGGCGCATGGAGGCATCTCTTGTCCGGGGTCGTCGTCCGTCAGACGAAAATAACCCGCGGGCCGGGGACGCTTCAACGGCGCCGGGGCTGCCCTTTGGGACAGGTCGGCGACGCCCGCGCCGGGAAGATGCGAAGCATTTTCTCTTTCTGGGGCCGGCCGCGAACCGCCGGCGCTTACCGGACGGTAACCTTTTGGCGCTAGACCGGGCCAAAGGGAACCACAAGGCCGGAGCCGAAGATGCAACTGACATTGCTGCCCCAGCAGGACGGGCTGACGATCCGCGTCGACGAAAGGCGCCTGGATGCGGCCATCGCCACCGCCTTCAAGGACCGGGTGCGCAGCATGATCGGCGAAGGCGGGCCGCCGGTGACGCTGGACCTGGGCGGGGTGGATTTCATGGACAGCTCGGGTCTGGGCGCGGTGATCGCGATCTTCAAGGCCATGCCGCCCGACCGCGCGCTGGTGCTGACGCGGCTGACCCCGAATGTCGAGCGGGTGTTCCGGCTGACGCGGATGGACACGGTGCTGAACATCCGCCACGATCCGACGGACGCACCCCGACAGGAAAGCCCGCACGGATGAGCGCCCTATCCCCTCAGGCAGACAAGCGGCTGCGCCAGCTTCCGCCGGGGAAACGGCCGATGTTCCACCGCATCTTCCGCGCCGACCCGGAAACCGTGCGCGCCGCGCTGGTCTTCCTGCGGCAAAGATTCGACGGCAGCGCCGAGGACGAGGTGATCGCCAAGCTGGAACTGGCCTTGGCCGAGGTGCTGAACAATATCTGCGAACACGGCACCATGACCGAGGCGATGCGGCTGGACGGCCAGCCGCACGCGCCGCTGATCCACCTTTGCGTCGCCCGCCATGTCGGCGGCATCGCCTGCGCGGTGACCGACGACGGCCGGCCGCTGCCGCTGTCCTGCCTGGATCCGCGCGACCTGCCCTTCGTCCCGGGCGACGGCACCGGCATCCTGCGGCTGCCCGAAGGCGGTTTCGGCTGGTTCCTGATCCAGGAACTGACGGCCTCGCTGAGCTATTTCCGCGAGGGGCGCCGCAACTTCCTGGCCTTCATCGTGCCGGTGACCGAACCGCTGATGCAATGCCCGCCCGCCGCCCCTCCCGCAGGCGCGGCGTCGTGACCGTCGCCGGATAAGCGGCCGGCAGCCCCTGCCACCGCTAGTTCAGACCGAATTGCAGCGGATAGCGGCCATCCTGGAATTCGCCGAACATCTCGGTGACCTCGGGATGCTCCAGCGGCTCGCCCGACGGGTCGGGCATCAGGTTCTGCTCGGACACATAGGCGACATAGAAGGTGGCCTCGGTCTCGGCATAAAGATGATAGAATGGCTGATTGCGCGAGGGACGCGATTCCTCGGGAATGGATTCATACCATTCCTCGGTGTTCGAGAATTCCGGATCCACGTCGAAGATCACCCCGCGGAACGGATGTTCGCGATGGCGGACCACCTGGCCCAGGCTGTATTTGGCCGACTTGGACGGAATCTGCATCACATCCTTCCCATTTGGCGCGGCTCTTACAGCCAGCCGGCGTCGGAGTCCACCTGCCGGACAAAGATTGCGCCGCCCGCTCCGGCTTTTGCCGCCGGACGCTTGGCCGCCGCGGCGGCGGCCCGGTCCGGGCATCCGGGACGTGCGGATCTCGATCAAGCCGGCTCTCACCAGAGCGCACACCCGCCGTTCGGGCCACGAACGCGATGCGGGTCCGTCCTCCTCCTACCCCGGCGGCTGGTAGCCTTTTTGGCTCAAAGGACATCCTCCACCCTCAGCGCGCGGGCAAGGCTTCCCCCGGCTCCAGCGCCACGGTCGAGATCGACATCTTCGCCGAGCCCTCCTTCACCTGATCGGCATGGGCCAGATAGATCAGCACCTGGTTCTGCTCGTCATAGATCCGCTTCACCCGCAGCGACTTGAAGATAAGCGAGCGCGAGGCGCTGAACACGTCCTCGCCCTTGGGCCCGCGACGGATGTCGCCGATCCTGATCGGCCCCGTGCGCGAGCATTCGATGGCCGAGTTCGACGGATCCTCGAACCAGTTGCCCTGGCTCAGTCGGTCGATCATCGAGCGGTCGAAATAGGCCAGATGACAGGTCACGCCCTGCACCTGCGGATCGGCGATGGCCTCGATGACGATGTCGTTGCCGACCCAGTCCACGCCGACCTTGCCGACCACATCGGCGGCCGCCGGCGCCGCAGCCAGGCCCAAGGCGGCAATCCATTTCAGCATCTTGACCTCCTCAGCGCCCCGGCCGCCCCGCGGGAACGTGCCATCCGCCTTTCCCTGCTGTTGCACCCGAACTAACCCCGCTTGAGACGGCTTTCGATCAGCAGGTCCGCCTCGTCCAGGATCGGATGCGCGACCGAAACGATATGCGCGTTCACCCGCTTCAGGTCCCGCAGGATGTCCAGATGCAGGGACGAGGTCTGCTGGCTGTCCTCGCGTCCTTCGCGCAGCCGCATCAGGTGGCGCTGCGCCGACAGCCGTTCCAGCCGGCGGATCTCGACCTTTTCCTCCATCAGCTGCCGGGCCAGGTCGCGGTCGCGGGTCATGAACACGGTCTGCGCGACGCGCAGGTTCTCGATGGTCATCAGGAACAGCCCGTCCAATTCGCGGTAGCCCTCGTCGGAAAAGCGCAGCGACAGGCCGGCCTTCTTGCGGATCTCGGGCGCCAGACCCTTGTCGATGATGTCGCCGACATGTTCGAGGTTGATGACGTAATCGAGAATGGTGATCGCCTGGCGCCGCTCTTCCTCGCCGGCCTCGCGGCCCAGGCGGGACAGGAAGCCCTTGACCTCCTGCTGCATGCGGTCCACCCGCTCCTCGAGCACGCGGACCTCGGCCAGCGGCGCGTCGTCGCCGCGCACGAAGGCGGTGCGGGCCTGGTGCAGCATCCGCTCGACCACGTCGCCGATGGCAAGCGCCGCGCGGCTGGCCCGGCCCAACGCGACGGCCGGCGTATCCAGTGCCGAACCATCCAGCAGTTGCGCCTCGATCGGCGGCGCCGGCTCGACGGCGGGCATCAGCATCGCGGCCAGCCGGGTCACCAGGGTCGCAAAGGGCCAGATCGCGGCGGCCAGCACCAGGTTGAAGGCCAGATGCGCCTCGACCGCCAGCCCGGTCTGGGGCAGCGGCATGGCGGTCAGCAGCCCAGCCGCCTGGCCGGCCAGAGGCAGCGCCACCAGGCAACCGATGGCGCGCACGATCAGGTTGCCCAACGCCACGCGCCGCGCCGGAACGCCCTGCCCCGCGGTCGCCAGCACCGGCGGGATCGCCCCGCCGAGATTGGCGCCCAGCACCAGCACCACGGTCAGCGCGGGCGCCATGCCCAGCGACAGCACCAGCATCACCACCGCCAGCGACGAGGAACAGACCACCGCCAGCCCGGCGGCGAAGACCAGCGCCACCGGCCAGGCATTGCCCAGCATGGCCAGGAAGGCGGCCATGGCAGCCGAATCGCGCAGCGGCTCGGTCGCCTGCGACAGCAGCGACAGCGACAGCAGCATCAGTGCGATGCCGATCAGCGCCAGCCCCGCCCCCGACCATGTGCGCTGGTCGCGCCGCCGCAGCACATAGCCGACCAGCAGCAGCGCCGGCACCAGCGCCTGGATCCCGGTGGCGACGATCCAGGCGGTCAGCGCCGTTCCCAGGTTGGCGCCCAGCAGCACGATCTGCGCCATCCGCGGCCGGATCATGCCGCGATCCACGAAAGAGGCCGTCATCAGCGCCGTCGCGGTCGAGCTTTGCAGCCCCAGCGTCGCGATCAGCCCCGAGGCGAAGGCGCGCAGCCCGGTCTGGGTCCCCCGGCCCAGCGCCACCTTCAGCTTCATGCCGAAGGCGCGCAGCATGCCGTCGCGCACCAGCCCAAGGCCGAAGAGCAGCAGCGCCACGGCACCGGCAAGCTGAAGGACGACGGAAAGGGACTCCACGGCGACTCACCTCCTGCTCCGCACGGAGGCGGCGCATGAATGTCATGTTACCGTCATATTTGGCCCCGTCCGGCCGCGCGTCAATGAATGCCCTTGATTTTAGTCATTTCACGCCTGCGCGATGGCGGCCCGGCCACAGCCTTGCGGCGGGACGATGGGCTCGCGCCCGTCCTCGGCCAGCAGATGCAGCCCGGTCTCGTCGAAGACGACCACGCTCAGCGGCCCGCCATAGGCCGCCCCGGTGTCGACCGCCAGCCGGTTGCCGAAATGCGTGACCCGGTCGACCACGGTATGGCCATGCACCACCAGCACGCCATGGTCGCCGGCGTGGTCCAGGAAGCCCTTGCGGATCCAGACCAGATCCTGCGCCGTCTGCCGGGCCAGGTCGATGCCGGGGCGAATGCCGGCGTGGACGAACAGCGCCTGCGGGATCAGGTGCCACAGCGGCAGCGCCTCCAGCCAGTCAAGCTGCGCCTGGGGCACGGCGCGCAGCACGGCGGCATGGGTGCGGGCGTGATCGCCGACCTCGACCCCATAAGAAGCCAGCGTCTCGGCCGCGCCCAGCGTCGTGTGGTCCAACCAATGCCGCCCCGAGGTCAGACCCGGATCGATCCAGCCCGGCTGCGCGGCGAAACGCGGCAGAAAGCGGTCGTGGTTGCCCTTCAGCACGATCCAGGGCCGGCCCTCGGCCTGGCCGCGCATCAGGTAATCGACCACACCACGCGAATCCGGTCCGCGGTCCAGCAGGTCGCCGACATGGACCACCTGCGAAGCGCCGCCCCGCGCCGCGTCATCGCGGGCGATCCGCTCATGGGCGCGCAGCAGCAGTTCAAGCCGGCCATGAATGTCGCCGATGGCATAGGTGCGCATGCAGCCTCCGAAATGCGATCCCCCGGGGAAGATGCCCCCCGGGGGGTTGTCGGTTCAGACCTCGAATTGCAGCGGCCGCACCTGCAGGAACTTGCCGGTGGCCCGCAGCGCCTCGACCGTCGCGGGGCGCATCGCCTCGTCCAAGTAAAGGATCGCGATCGCATCGTCGCCGGCATGGGTCCGGCCCAGGGTGAAATTGGCGATGTTCACGCCCAGGTCGCCCAGGGTCATGCCCAGCGCGCCGATCACCCCCGGCACGTCCTTGTTGCGGGTATAAAGCATATGCGCGCCGATCTCGGCATCGACATTGATGCCGCGGATCTGGATGAAGCGCGGCTTGCCGTCGCTGAACACCGTGCCGGCGATCGAGCGCTCGCGCTTCTCGGTCACCATGGTTACCTTGATATAGCCGTCGAAGACGCCCGACTTGGCCTGCGTCGTGGTCTGCAGCTGCACGCCGCGCTCGGCCGCCATCACCGGGGCCGAGACCATGTTCACATCCGGGTTCGTCGCCTTCATCACCCCGGCGATCACCGCGGCATTCAGCGCCTTAAGGTTCATCTCGGCCACGGTGCCGTCATAAAGCACGTTGATCGCCTTGATCGGCTCGTCGGTCATCTGGCCGATGAAGGCACCCAGATGGCCCGCCAGCTTCAGCCACGGCCCCATGGTCGCGGCCTCCTCGGCGGTGACCGAGGGCATGTTCAGCGCGTTCTGCACCGCGCCCGTCAGCAGATAATCCGACATCTGCTCGGCGACCTGCAGGGCCACGTTCTCCTGCGCCTCGGTGGTCGAGGCGCCCAGATGCGGCGTCACCACCACGTTCGGCAGGCCGAACAGCGGGCTTTCGGTCGCCGGCTCGACGGCGAAGACGTCCAGCGCCGCCCCGGCGACATGACCCGACTTCAGCAGTTCGGCCAGCGCCTCCTCGTCGATCAGCCCGCCCCGCGCGGCATTGACGATGCGCACGCCCTTCTTGGTCTTGGCCAGGTTGTCGCGCGACAGAATGTTCCTGGTCTTTTCGGTCAGCGGCACATGCAGGGTGATGAAATCGGCCCTGGCCAGCAACTCGTCCAGCTCGACCTTCTTCACGCCCAGCTCCTTGGCCCGCTCCTCGGACAGGAAGGGGTCATAGGCCAGGACTTTCATCTTCAGCCCCAGCGCCCGGTCGATGACGATCGAGCCGATATTCCCCGCCCCGATGATCCCCAACACCTTGTTGAAGACCTCGACCCCCATGAAGCGGTTCTTCTCCCACTTGCCCTCATGGGTCGAAACGCTGGCCTCGGGCAGCTGCCGCGCCACCGCGAACATCAGCGCGATGGCATGCTCGGCGGTGGTCACCGAGTTCCCGAACGGCGTGTTCATCACGATCACGCCCTTCTTCGACGCGGCCGGAATGTCGACATTGTCGACCCCGATCCCGGCGCGGCCGATCACCTTCAGGTTGGGGGCATGCTCCAGCAGCTTCGCCGTCACCTTGGTGGCCGAACGGATCGCCAGCCCGTCATACTGCCCGATGATCTCGGCCAGCTTCTCCTTGTCCTTGCCGACATCCGGCAGGTAATCCACATCCACGCCGCGATCGCGAAAGATCTGCACGGCGGTCTCCGAAAGCTTGTCCGAAACAAGAACCTTGGGCATCTTCTCTATCCTCTTGGAGATGCGGAAAGCAGGTGCGGGACCGACCTCCCGCCTTCCATGCTTCTTTTGTGTCTCAATATCCCGGGGGTCCGGGGGCAGCGCCCCCGGTCCGGCGGTTCAGGCGTCCACCGCCTGCGCGGCGATCTCGGCCTGGAAGGCATGCTCGATCCAGGGCATCAGCGCCGCCACGTCCGAGGCCTCGACCGTCGCCCCGCACCAGATCCGCAGACCCGGAGGCGCATCGCGATAGGCCCCGGCGTCCAGCGCCACGCCTTCCTTCTCCAGCCGCCTGGCCACGGCCTTGGCGAAGGCGGCGCCGTCCGCGATGCGCGGATCGGTGAATTTCAGGCACACGCTGGTGGTCGAGGCGGTGGCCGGGTCCTCGGCCAGATCGGCGATCCAGTCGCGGCCCTTGATGAAATCGCGCACCGCCCCCGCATTGGCCTCGCAGCGCGCGATCAGCCCCGGCAGGCCGCCGATGGATTGCGCCCATTTCAGCGCCACCAGGTAATCCTCGACACAGAGCATAGACGGCGTGTTGATGGTCTCGCCCTTGAAGATGCCCTCGATCAGCTTGCCGCCCTTGGTCATGCGAAAGATCTTCGGCAGCGGCCAGGCCGGAGTGTAGTTCTCCAGCCGCTCGACGGCGCGCGGCGACAGGATCAGGATGCCATGCGCACCCTCGCCGCCCAGAACCTTCTGCCAGCTGAAGGTCACCACGTCGAGCTTGTCGAAGGGCAGCTCCATCGCGAAGGCGGCCGAGGTCGCATCGCAAATGGTCAGCCCGGCCCGATCCGCGGGAATGGCGTCGCCGTCCGGCACCCGCACGCCCGAGGTGGTGCCGTTCCAGGTGAAGACCACGTCATTGGCGAAATCGACCTGGGCGAAGTCCACGATCCGGCCATAGGGCGCCTTGCGCACCACCGCATCCAGCTTCAGCTGTTTCACCACATCGGTGACCCAGCCCTCGCCGAAGCTTTCCCAGGCCAGCATCTCGACCTTGCGCGCGCCCAAGAGCGACCACAGCGCCATCTCGACCGCGCCGGTGTCCGAGGCCGGCACGATGCCGATGCGGTAATCGGCCGGAACGCCCAGCACCGCCCGGGTCAGGTCAATGGCCTCGGCCAGCTTGGCCTTGCCCACGGCGGCACGATGCGAGCGGCCCAGCGGCGCGTCGGCAAGCATGTCCAGCGAAAATTGGGGAATCTTGGCGCAGGGGCCCGAGGAAAAGCGCGGATTGACCGGCCGCGCGGCCGGAGCAGTGATGCCCATGATATTAGCCTTCCAGCTATAAGCGCCGCGTTGGGGCGGCGTGTCCCACAGACGGGACTACAACCGCGCCCGGATTCCCGCAAGCGAAAATTGCAAGCCACGCTTGCGACAGATCGATGGGACGAATCCGACCGATTGATCCCCCGCGGCGCTTTGGCTAGTGCTGCCGGAAACAACCTCCGAAGGGGTCCTCATGTTCACCGTCTCCGTCCTTGCCGCCCCTAGCCGCGCCGACCTGACCCCGGCGCTGATCGACGACCTGCGCGCGGGCTGGAACGGCGGGCACGCTATCTGGCTGAACCCGCGAATCGCCGCCGAATTCCCGGTCGAGGCACCTCCGGCCGGTTTCTGGGACAGCTGGCAGGCGCTTCAGGCCCAGGGCTTCGACCTGGCGATCCAGCCGACCCGCGGCCGGCGCAAGGCCGTGCTGCTGGCCGACATGGATTCGACCATGATCCAGCAGGAATGCATCGACGAGCTGGCGGATTTCGCCGGCGTCGGCCCCCGCGTTGCCGCCATCACCGCAAGGGCGATGAACGGAGAGCTGAACTTCCACGAATCGCTTCTGGCCCGCGTCGGCCTGCTGGCCGGCCTGCCCGAGACCGCGATCGGCGAGGTCCTGGACCACCGCATCACCCTTGCCCCCGGCGGGCGGCAGCTGGTCGCCACCATGCGGGCGCAAGGCGCCTGGACGGCACTGGTCTCGGGCGGGTTCACGGTGTTTTCGGGTCCGGTCGCGACCGCGCTCGGCTTCGACGAGCATCGCGCCAACACGCTTCTGGCCGACAACGGCATGCTGACCGGCCATGTCGCGCTGCCGGTGCTGGGCCGCGAAGCCAAGGTCGAGGCGCTGCAGCAGATCGCCGCCGCCCGCGCCTTGACCCCGGCCGAGGTGCTGGCGGTGGGCGATGGCGCCAACGACCTCGGCATGCTGCAACTGGCGGGGATGGGGGTGGCGCTGCATGCCAAGCCGGCGGTCGCGGCCCAGGTGGATCTGCGCATCAATCACGGCGACCTGACCGCGCTGCTCTACCTGCAAGGCTATGGCGCCGAAGAGTTCGTCGACTGAACGCACCCGGCGCATCCGTGCATCACCCGTGCCGAAAAGCGGCGGCGGCCGCAGGCGCGAACTTGCGATCATGTCCTTTCGGTGACAGAAGCAGACGATGAATTCGCGCCTCAAAGCCCTGTCCGTGCATCTGCTGACCGCCACCGGCGCGGTGCTGTCGATGCTTGCCCTTCTGGCGGCCGCCAATGCGGAATGGTCCCGGATGTTCCTCTGGCTGGTCGTCGCGCTGATCGTCGACGGCATCGACGGTCCGCTGGCGCGCCGCTATCACGTCAAGAAGAACTGGCCGACCTATGACGGGGTCCTGATGGACCTGATCATCGACTACCTGACCTATGTCTTCATCCCGGCCTATGCGCTGTTCATGTCGGGCCTGCTGCCCGGCTGGACCGGCTGGATCGCGATCATCGCCATCACCTATGGCAGCGTGATCTATTTCGTCGACACCCGCATGAAGACCAAGGACAATTCCTTTGCCGGCTTCCCGGCGTGCTGGAACATGGTGGTGCTGGTGCTCTTCGCGCTCAAGCCGAACTTCTGGGTGATCCTGGTGATCGTGGTGGCGCTGGCCGTGACCATGTTCACCAACGTCAAGTTCATCCATCCGGTGCGGACCCAGCGCTGG
This sequence comes from Paracoccus aminovorans, assembly GCF_900005615.1. NCBI lineage: Bacteria > Pseudomonadati > Pseudomonadota > Alphaproteobacteria > Rhodobacterales > Paracoccaceae > Paracoccus > Paracoccus aminovorans. The sequence goes on from NZ_LN832559.1 coordinate 2,723,802, forward strand.
CGCGCGATCTCGCTGCCGGTCTGCGCGGCCTGGGTCGGCTTTGCGGTCTGGGCGGCGCTGGACGACTTCCACCCCGAAAGCGTCGCGCGCTGGGGGCTGCTGCTGACCTCGCTCTGGCTGCTCTTCGCCGGCATGGCCCAGCAGCTGACCGAGAAGCGGGCTTGATCGCGCCGGGCTTTGCCCGGAATGTGACCCCCGCAGACCGGGCGGAGGGACGGGAATGTTCGCAAGACTGATGCAGGCGGCCGCGCTGACAGCTGCTATGGCCTTACCGGCCCAGGCCGCGCAGGACGCGATCACGCTGGCCATGGTGCTGGAACCGCCGAACCTCGACCCGACCGGAAACGCCGCCGCCGCCATCGACGAGGTGGTCTACGCGAACCTCTTCGAGGGCCTGACCCGCATCGGCCCCGACGGCAGCGTCAAGCCCGGCCTCGCCGAAAGCTGGGAGACGGCGGACGGCCAGACCTACACCTTCCACCTGCGCCCGGGCGTGCAGTTCCACGACGGCAGCGCCTTCGACGCGCAGGACGTTATCTTCTCGCTCGACCGCGCGCGGGCGCCCGACAGCACCAACGCCCAGAAAGCCCTGTTCGAGGGCATCGAGATGGTCGAGGCGCTGGACCCCCATACCGTCCGCATCACCCTGAAGGCCCCGGACGGCGCCCTGCCCTTCAAGCTGGCCTGGGGCGACGCGGTCATGGTGGACAAGGCGAACGTCAAGGACATCGCCACCCATCCCATCGGCACCGGACCTTTCCAATTAGGCGAATGGAAGCAGGGCGACCACATCACCCTGACCGCCTTCGACGGCTATTGGGGCACGAAGCCGGCGCTGAAGACCGCGACCTTCCGCTTCATCGGCGACCCGACGGCGGCCTTTGCGGCGATGATGGCGGGCGACGTGGACGCATTCCCGATCTATCCCGCGCCGGAAACGCTGGCGCAGCTACAGGCCGATCCACGCTTCAAGGTGCTGGTCGGCACCACCGAGGGCGAGACCATCCTCGCCATGAACCACAAGACCGCGGCGCTCGCCGACAAGCGCGTGCGCAAGGCCATCGCCCATGCCATCAACCGCCAGGAACTGATCGACGGCGCCATGTTCGGCTATGGCACCCCCATCGGCACGCATTTCGCGCCGCACAACCCCGATTACCTCGACCTGAAAGCGCAATCGCCATACGACCCCGAGTTGTCGAAGAAACTCCTGGCCGAGGCCGGCGTGGAAAACCTGACCCTGCGCCTCGCGCTGCCGCCCACGCCCTATGCCCGACGCGGCGGCGAGATCCTGGCGGCCGAGCTGCGCGCCGTCGACATCCAGACCACGACCACCAACATGGAATGGGCGCAATGGCTGGAACAGGTGTTCAAGAATGCCGACTACGACCTGACGGTCATCAGCCATGTCGAGCCGATGGACATCGGCATCTACGGCCGCGCAGGCTATTACTTCAACTACGCCAATCCCGGTTTCAACGCGGTGATGACGAAACTCGACGCCGCCACCGACCCGGCGGAACGCACCACCCTGCTGAACCAGGCGCAGAGGATCATCGCCGAGGACTACGCCAACGCCTACCTGTTCCAACTGGCGAAGACCGGCGTCGCCAAGGCCGAGATCGAGGGACTGTGGGAAAACGCCCCGATGCCCGCCAACGACCTCACGGCGGTGCATTGGCGGGATTAGCACCCCGCGCTTCTTTGCTCTCCAAATACCCGACGGCAACGGCGCCACCGGCGCCCGCGCTTCAGTTCTTCAGCACCAGGCAGCGCCCGCCGACGCCGCGCAACCGGTTGCAGAAGGCATAGGCCTCGGTCTTCGACGAATAGCCGATCTGCGCCGTATAGACCTTCCGCGGCCCGCCCGAGATCTTGCGGCGCACATAGCTGACCCGCTTGCCGCCCAGGATCGGCCGCAGCTGCCGGTTCAGCCGCGAGACCTGGGCGCTGACGCCGGACTGGCTGGGATGGGTGGCGACGATCACGCCCCAGGGCCAGGGATGCTCGGGCGTGTTGAACTCGCGCAGCTTGCGCTTGCCGGCCAGGTCGATGCAGGCCTCGCGAAAGCTGCGCTGCTTGTCCAGCCGGATGTCCAGCACCTTGGGCGGGCTTTCGCGCCAGCTGGCGGCCGTCAGGCCGGTGATGGCCTGGACATAGTCCTGCGTCTCCCAGGGCAGGCTGCCGCCCTGGGCGATGAAGCGGGCGGCACGGTTCTCGCCGCCGTTATAGGCGACGGCGGCCATGCCGACGCTGCCGAAACCGTCGGTCAGCTTGCGCAGGTAACGGGCGCTGGCCTCGATGGCCTTGGCCGGGTTGAAGGGATCGTCCAGCCCGACCATCTCGGCCGTGCCGGGCATGAACTGGGCGATGCCCATGGCGCCCACCGGGCTGATGGCGCCGGGCTCGAACAGGCTTTCCTTCCACAAGAGCCGGGCAAAGAAATGCGGGTCGAGCCCGTGCCGCCCCGCCGCCCGCTCGATGACCGAGCAGACATCCGGCACATAGCGCGCGACCGAGATGCAATAGGCTCCGTCGTCGGTGCAGCGCAGCTGGCTCGAATCGCGCGGCGCCGGCAGGCCGTGAATCGCATCCACCGCCTCATAGGCCGGCAGGGGTCCGGCGGGAAAAGCGGCGAAGACGGCGGCGGCAAGGACCGGAAGCAGACGGCGCATCTGGGACTCGAAGGAAAGGGCTGGCGTTCGGATAGCAGGCAGGGCGCGGTTTGGGAACCGCGCCCTGCAACCTCACTTGGCGTCCCGGACCTGCGCGCCCTTGCCCTTGGCGCCGCCCTTGCCGGCGGCGGGCTTGCCCGCAGCCTTCGCGGCGGCGCGGGCGGCTTGGTTCGCCGCCTTGCGCTCGGCCTTTTCCAGCTCCTTCACGCGCTGCTTCTCGGCCTTTTCGGCCTCCTTGACGCGCTTGCGCTCGGCCTTGTCGGCCCCGGCGCCCGCAGCGGCGCGCGGCCGCGCCGGCGCCGCGGCGGGGGCCGCGGCCGGTGCCGTTCCCTCGGCCTCGGCCTTGCGGCGGCGTTTCTCGGCGGCGGCGCGCTGCAGGGCCTTGGCCAGCGTCTTGCGCATGCGCTCGTCGGCGGCGCCTTCCTTCATCGCGCGCAGGTCGCGCTGCAACGCCTTCAGTGCCGGCAATTCCAGCAGGCGCAACGCGGCGGCCTGGGTCTGCGCGACGATGGCGTCCAGATCCGGCGACGCGGCCTTGCTGTGATCGGGATCGGTCATGGTATTCTCCTGATAGGCGCCTTTGCGCGCGGAAAATGCCACGCCGTGGCGGCGCTTGCCAGCGCAAACGCCCCGGCCTTTGCGGACCGGGGCGCATGGCGGTTCAGGATCGCGGCAGGGGCCTATTGCGCGGCCGAAGCCTCGGCGGTCTGCATCTCACCGCCCGCAGGCGCGAGATAGCCGTTCGGCTGTTCGACCAGCGGCCCTTCCAGCGCCAGGCTTTCGGCGCGAGTGCGCACCTTGACCTGGGTGCCGCTGGGGATCTCGTTGAACAGATCCATGATGTCCTGGTTGAACAGGCGGATGCAGCCGGCCGAGGTGGCCTTGCCGATCGAGGACGGGTCCATGGTGCCGTGGATGCGATACATGGTGTCGCGGCCGCCCTTGTAGAGATACAGCGCGCGCGAGCCCAGCGGGTTGTCCACCCCGCCGCGCAGCCCGCCCTTCAGCGGGCCGTAGAGCTCGGGCTGGGTGCGGACCATGTTCGCGGTGGGCGTCCAGCTGGGCCAGGCGTGCTTGCGGCCGACTGTGGCATTGCCCTGGAAGTTCTTGCCGGCCTGGCCCACGGCCACGCCGTAGCGCATCGCCTGGCCATCGCCCTGGACATGGTAGAGGAAGCGGGCATAGGGATCGACGACGATGGTGCCGGCGGCCTCGGGGCCGTTGTAGGGCACCAGCTGGCGGCGGTTGCGGTCGGTCAGATAGGCGGGGCGGACGGCGTGGATCTCGATCGGCTCGCCGTTGGGGCCGGAATCGGTGCGGGCGCCATAGACGCCCTGGTCGGCCGCAGGCGGCGCGGACGGGGTCTGGGGCGTGGGCGCGCAGGCGGCAAGGCCCAGGCCCAGTGCCAGCATCAGCGGTGCGAGGCGCATCGGTGTATTTCCCTTCGTAACGTGCCGCATCCCCGGGGGGCGCGGCCGTGGCAGCGGTGACATTTCGTCGCGATCAAGCCTGGGCCGAGCAGAGGCCGGGGCGCGATTCGTATCGTCATATCAGCCTTCCCGGGCGCTGCGGCGTCAAGTGGCGCTCCCCGAAACGCGTGCAATCGTTACCGAACTGTTGCCGATTCGCTCTCGCCGCCGGGCTGGGCGCAGGGTCGCGGAACCCCCGGCGCGCCATCGGCGTTTTTCCGCCAGACGGTCTTGCGCCGCAACGGACGGCAAGCCGGAAACCTGCAAAGGAAGCCCGCCATGACTTTGACTGCCCTGCTCGTCACCCTCATCATCGGCGCGATCGCCGGCTGGTTGGCCGGGCTGATCGTGAAAGGCCACGGCCAGGGCCTGCTGATGAACATCGTCGTCGGCATCGTCGGCGCGGTGATCGCCGGCTGGCTGTTCCCGATGCTGGGCATCGGGATGAGCGTATCGGCCCCCATCGTCGGCACGATCATCTTCGCCACCATCGGCGCGGTGATCCTGCTGGTCATCCTGCGATTGATCAAACAGGCCTGATGACCCAAAAGGGGCCCGGCGACGGGCCCCTTTTTCATGCGGCGAGGTCAGGCGTTCGCCGGCTGCAGCACGCCCGTCGCGGCGGGTTTGCGGCCTTTCAGATAGCGGGCATAGCCCAAATCCTCGGACTGGATGTCCGGACGGCGGCCGGAGATCACGTCGGCCAGCACCCGGCTCGAACCCGCGGACATGGTCCAGCCCAGCGTGCCGTGGCCGGTGTTCAGGAACAGGTTCGGGATCGGCGTCGCGCCGACGATGGGCGTGCCGTCGGGCGTCATCGGCCGCAGCCCAGTCCAGAACTGCGCCTTGTCGGGATCGCCCGCGCCGACGAACATCTCGGACACCGATTTCGCCAGCGTGGCGCGGCGGCGCGGGTTCAGGCTCAGGTCGTAGCCGGCGATCTCGGCCAGGCCGCCGACGCGGATGCGGTCGCCCAGACGGGTGATCGCGACCTTGTAGGTCTCGTCCATCACGGTCGAGACCGGGGCGCGGCTCTCGTCCTGGATGTCGATGGTCAGCGAATAGCCCTTGAGCGGATAGATCGGCAGCTTGATCCCCAGGTGCCGCACCAGCAGCGGCGAATGCGGGCCCAGCGCCAGCACATAGCGGTCGGCCACCATGCGGCCCTGGTCGGTGCGCACGGCGCTAATGCGGCCGGCCTCGGCCTCCAGCGCCTCGATGCCGACGCCCCAGCGGAAGGTCACGCCGGCCGCCGCGGCCATCTCGGCCAGGCGGTTGGTGAACTTGAAGCAGTCGCCGGTCTCGTCGCCCGGCAGGCGCAGCCCGCCGACGATGCGGTCGGCGGCGCCGGCCAGACCCGGCTCGGCCGCGATGCAGCCGGCGCGGTCCAGCACCTCGAAGGGCACGCCGTCGGCCTTGAGCACCTCGATGTCCTTGCCGGCGCCGTCCAGCTGCTCTTGCTTGCGGAACACCTGCAGCGTGCCCTGGGTGCGCTCGTCGTAGTGGATGCCGGTCTCGGCCCGCAGCGCGCCCAGGCAGTCGCGGCTGTATTCGGCGACGCGGACCATGCGGCTTTTGTTGACGGCATAGGCGGCCGAGGTGCAGTTGCCCAGCATCCGCGCCATCCACGAGAGGCGCTGCCAGTCCAGCCGCGGCTGGATCACCAGCGGCGCGTGGCGCTGGAACATCCATTTCAGCGCCTTCAGCGGAATGCCGGGCGCCGCCCACGGCGAGGAATAGCCGGGCGAGATCTCGCCCGCGTTGGCAAAGCTCGTCTCCAGCGCCGGGCCGGTCTGGCGGTCGATGACCGTGACCTCATGCCCCGCCTTGGCCAGATACCAGGCCGAGGTGACACCCAGAACGCCGGCCCCCAGAACGATGACTTTCATGTTCGCGCACCCTGTCGAAGAAGATTTCCGCAAAGATAGCAGCAGCGCCAGAAATGAAATCCCGAAGTTGCCGCGAAATGGCGCGGTTTCCGCAATGATATAAGCAAATTTGCCAATTTTCACGCAATTTCTTCGACATATTATGGAAACGGCACAAGATACGGCGGTCCTTCACAGAATCGGCGGCGGCGATTGCGGCCCGGGCGAGGGCTGCCTAAGGTTGGCGCCAAGCGAACAGGTTACCCCCGATGCCAGCGACTGCCCGCAAGAACCCCTTTGCCCCGTTCCGGCACCATGACTTCCGCCTGCTGTGGTCGGCGACGCTGATCTCGAACTTCGGCGCGCTGGTGCAGGCGGTGGGTGCCGCCTGGATGATGACGCAGCTGACCAACTCGGCCACGCTGATCGCGCTGGTGCAGGCCTCGAACACGCTGCCGATCATGCTGTTCGCGCTGCTGTCGGGCGCGCTGGCCGACATCCTGGAACGGCGCACGCTGCTTCTGGGGGCGCAGGTGTTCATGGCGGTGGTGTCGGTCCTGCTGGCGGTGCTGACCTGGCAGGGTTGGATGACGCCGCTGCTGCTCTTGTCGCTGACCTTCCTGATCGGGGTCGGCCAGGCGATCTACAACCCGCCCTGGCAGGCCAGCATGCAGGACCTGGTCCCGCGCGAGGACCTGCCGGCGGCGGTGTCGCTGAACTCGGTCGGCTTCAACCTGATGCGCAGCGTCGGACCGGCGGTGGGCGGCATCATCACCGCGGCCTTCGGCGCCGCAGCCGCCTTCGCGGTGAACGCGGTCAGCTATATCCCGCTGCTGGGCGCCCTGGCGCGCTGGCATCCGGTTACGCCGCCGCGCACCACCACGCCCGAGCCCTTCGTCGCCGCCGTCGGCGCCGGGCTGCGCTATGTCGCGCTGTCGCCGAACCTGGTCCGGGTGATGTCGCGGGGCGCGCTTTTCGGCTTTTCCGCCATCGTCATCATGGCGCTGCTGCCGCTGGTGGCCAAGCAGAACCCCTCGGGTGGCTCGCTGCTGTTCGGGCTCTTGCTCGGCTGCTTCGGGCTGGGGGCAATCGGCGGCGCGCTGATCAACCCGATGGTGCGCGAGCGGCTGAACAACGAAAACGTCGTGCGCCTGGCCTTCGCGGCCTTTGCCGGCGCGGCGCTGCTGCTGGGGCTGACCGAACAGACCTGGGTCCACGCGCTGGCCATGCTGCCCGCCGGCGCCAGCTGGGTGCTGGCGCTGTCGCTCTTCAACGTCACCGTGCAGCTGTCGACGCCGCGCTGGGTGGTGGCGCGCGGGCTGGCGCTCTACCAGACGGCGGTCTTCGGCGGCATGGCGGCGGGCAGCTGGATCTGGGGCTCGGTCGCGAACAATTACAGCGTGAACACCGCGCTGGTCGCCGCCTCGGTGCCGCTGATGCTGGGCGCCATCGCCGGCTACTGGCTGCGCATCCCGGAATTCGGCACGCTGGATCTGGACCCGGTGAACCGCTTTCGCGAGCCCGAGCTGGCGCTGGACCTGCGCGGCCGTTCCGGCCCGATCATGGTGATGATCGACTATGAGATCGACCAGGTCGACGTGCCCGAGTTCCTGCGCCTGATGGCCCTGCGCCGCAATATCCGCCGCCGCGACGGTGCGCGCGGCTGGGCGCTGCTGCGCGATCTGGAACACCCCGAGCGCTGGACCGAAAGCTATCACATCGCCACCTGGGACGAATATGTGCGCCACAACCTGCGCCGCACCAAGGCCGATTTCGAGACCTACCAGGACCTGAACCGCCTGCATCGCGGCGCCGAGCCGCCGCAGGTGCACCGCATGATCGAGCGCCACAGCGTCAGCCTGGACGACGACGTGCCGCTGATCGGCAAGATCGAGGTTCCTTGAACCTTATAGCCACCTTTACCGCCGCCGGTCCCCGGATTAGCGTTTTGCCATGCTGCGCTATGTGACCAGACGCCTGATCTCGCTCGGCCTGAGCCTGCTCGTGGCCTCGGCGCTGATCTTTGCGGTGGTGGAACTGGTGCCGGGCGACCCGGCCAGCTTCATGCTGGGCACCGGCGCGCAGCCCGAAACCGTTGCCGCGCTGCGTGAACAGCTGGGACTGGACCTGCCCTTGCCGCTGCGCTACCTGCACTGGCTCGGCGGCGTCGCGACCGGAGACCTTGGCCACAGCTTCACCTACAAGACACCGGTGGCGGGGATGATCCTCGACCGGCTGCAGGTCTCGCTGCCCCTGGCGCTGCTGGCGCTGGTGCTGGCGGCGGCGGTGGCGCTGCCCATCGGCATGTTCGCCGCCGCGCGCCGGGGCCGGCCGGCCGAGACGGCGGTGATGGGCGCGACCCAGATCGGCATCGCCCTGCCGAATTTCTGGTTCGCCATGCTCTTGGTGCTGGTCTTTGCGGTGAACCTGCGCCTGCTGCCCGCCGGCGGCTTTCCGGGCTGGAGCCACCCCGGCGCGGCGCTGAAAGCGCTGATCCTGCCCGCCGTCGCGCTGGCGCTGCCGCAGGCCGCGATCCTGGCGCGGGTGCTGCGCTCGGCCCTGGTCGAGACCCTGGGCCAGGACTATATCCGCACCGCCCGCGCCAAGGGGCTGACCGCCGGGCAGGCGCTGACCCGCCACGCGCTGCGCAATGCGCTGATCCCGGTGCTGACCGTTCTCGGCATGCAATTCTCGTTCCTGCTGGCCGGGGCCATCATCATCGAGAACGTGTTCTACCTGCCGGGCCTGGGCCGGCTGATCTTTCAGGCCATCACCCAGCGCGACCTGATCGTGGTGCAGGGCGCGGTGCTGGTGCTGGTCGCTGCCGTGATCCTGGTCACCTTCCTCGTGGACCTCAGCTATGCGCTGGTCGACCCGAGGCTGCGCCGATGAGATGGTCGCTGGCCTTCGGCGGCGTCCTCGCCGGGCTGGCGCTGGTCGCGGCGCTGCTGTCCTTCGTCTGGACGCCGGGCGACGTGACCCAGATCGCCATCGCGCAGAAGCTGCAGCCGCCCTCGGCCGCGCATTGGCTGGGCACCGACCATTTCGGCCGCGACATGCTGGCGATGATCATGGTCGGCGCGCGGACCTCGATCGCGGTGGCGCTGGTCGCCGTCGGCATCGGCATGGGCTTCGGCGTGCCCTTGGGCCTGCTCGCGGCCGCGCGCGCGGGCAGCTGGCTGGACGAGGCGGTGATGCGCGGCAACGACCTGGTCTTCGCCTTTCCCAGCCTGGTCATCGCCATCCTGATCACCGCGGCGCTGGGACCTTCGGCGGTGAACGCGATCATCGCCATCGGCATCTTCAATATCCCGGTCTTTGCCCGAGTGACGCGCGGCGCCGCGCTGCCGACCTGGACGCTGGACTATATCCGCGCGGCCGAAGTCGCCGGCAAGGACGCGGCCCGGATCAGCATCCAGCACGTCCTGCCGAACATCGCCAACCTGCTGATCGTGCAGGCCACCATCCAGTTCAGCCTGGGCATCCTGGCCGAGGCCGGGCTCAGCTATGTCGGCCTTGGCGCGCAGCCGCCGACGCCCAGCTGGGGCCGAATGCTGGCCGAGGCGCAGACCATGATCTCGCTGGCGCCGCATGTCGCCGTCGTCCCGGGCCTGGCCATCGTGCTGACGGTGCTGGGGCTGAACCTGCTGGGCGATGGCTTGCGCGACGCGCTGGACCCCAGGCTGCGCAGGTCGCCATGATCGAGACGGCCAATCTCTCGGTCGACATCGGCCACGACCCGATCCTGCGCGGCGTCGATCTGCGCCTGCCGCCCGGCCGGATCACCGCGCTGATGGGCGAATCCGGCTCGGGCAAATCCGTCACCGCCCTGGCGATCATGGGGCTGCTGCCGCCGGGCATGCGGGCCGAGGGCCGGGTGGACCTGGACGGCCGCAACCTGCTGGACCTGCCGGAATACGCGCTGTGCCGCCTGCGCGGCAACCGGCTGGGCATGATCTTCCAGGAACCGATGACGGCGCTGAACCCGCTGATGACCATCGGCGAACAGGTGGCCGAGGTGCTGCGCCTTCACCAGTCCCTGCCCCGCGACCAGGCGCTGGAACGCGCCCGCGGCCGGCTGGACCGGGTCGGGCTGCAGGCGCCGCGCTTTCCGCTGACGCTGTATCCGCATGAGCTCTCCGGGGGCCAGCGCCAGCGCGTCGCCATCGCCATCGCCATTGCCCAGCGCCCCGACCTGCTGATCGCCGACGAGCCGACGACGGCACTGGACGTGACCACGCAGGCGCGGATCCTGGACCTGCTCAAGGGGCTGGTGCGGGACGAGGGCATGGCGCTTTTGCTGATCACCCACGACCTGGCCGTGGTCGCCGGCATCGCCGACCGGGTGGCGGTCATGCAGCAGGGCCGGATCGTCGAGGAAGGCCCGACCGAAACCGTATTCCGCCGGCCGGACCATGCCCATACCCGCGCGCTGCTGGCCGCCGCGACCCGGCAGCCGCGGCTGGTGCTGGCCTCGGGCCAGCCGCGGCCGCTGCTGGAGGTGCGCGAGGCGGTGCGCGAATACCCGCTGCCGCGCGTGGGGTGGCGGGCGCCGCCGGGACGGTTCCGGGCGGTGGACGGGGTCAGCTTCCGCATCGACGCCGGGGAATCGGTCGGGCTGGTCGGCGAATCCGGCTGCGGGAAATCGACGCTGACCCGGGCCATCCTGGGCCTCGACCCGCTGCAGCAGGGCCGCATCCTGCTCGACGGGCAACAGGTGCGGGCCGGTCGCGCCATGCCCCGGGCCCTGCGCGCGCAGATGCAGGCGGTGTTCCAGGACCCGTTCGGCAGCTTCGATCCGCGCTGGAAGGTCGAGCGGCTGGTGGCCGAGCCCTTCCACCTGACCGGACGGCCCGCCGATTGGCGCGAGCAGGTGGCCGAGGCGCTCTACGAGGTCGGCATCCGCGGCGATGCCATGCGCCGGCGCATCCACGAGCTCTCGGGCGGCCAGCGCCAGCGCGTCGCCATCGCCCGGGCGCTGATCATCCGCCCGCGCCTGATCGTGCTGGACGAGGCGGTCAGCGCCCTGGACGTGCAGGTGCGCGGGCAGGTTCTGGACCTGCTGGCGCGGCTGCGAGTCAGCCACGGCCTGGCCTATCTGTTCATCAGCCACGACCTGTCGGTGGTGCGCCAGATCACCGACCGGGTGCTGATCATGCAGCACGGCCGGATCGTCGAGGCCGGCCCCACGCACCAGCTGCTGGAGGCGCCGCAGCATCCCCATACCCGGGCGCTGCTGGCGGCGACGCCGCGCATCCCGGCGGCCTGGGCTCACATTCCCGCCAGCCCCCTTGCGCTGCCGCCGCCCGGACCATAACTGCCGCGGGCCGGACGAAAGCGAGGCCCAGAATGAAACCCGACACCGACGGCGCGCCGACAGCCCGCGCCGGGACCGATCGCCGCGAGACCGCGTCGACCCCCGTCTTTCCCGGCGGGCTGCCCGCCATGCCCGAATCACCCATCCCGCAGCTTGCGCCGCGCCACCGGTCGCCCAATCCGCGACAGCCCCGCGCCCCGGCCGCGCGGCCGGAAGGATGCGCCGCGACCGCCGCGCGCCGGGCACTATGACAATTCCATGAAAATCCTGTGATTTTCTCGGCGCCCTGGCCGAAATGACAACAGGCCTTGCTATGCGCAAGGCCTGTTGCTCCTCCCCTGTGATGGCGGCCAGCCTCCCCGCGTGGCCACCCAGGTATTCCTTTGGTCAGGCGCCGATCAATTCTGCCTGCCTCACGATCACTTGTGCCTGACGGATGGACGCGATGTCAACAAGCCTGCCCTTGTAGACCGTGGCGCCGGCCCCGGTCTTGGTGGCCTGTTCCATCGCGGCCAGGATCTCGCGCGCCTCGGTGACCGCGGCTTCGCTGGGCGAGAACACCTCGTTCGCCAGCGCCACCTGCTTGGGATGGATGGCCCATTTCCCGACCATGCCCAGCGTGGCCGAGCGGCGCGCCTGCGCCCGAAAACCCTCTTCGTCGCCGAAATCGCCGAAGGGGCCGTCGACCGGCAGCACGCCATGGGTGCGGCAGGCGGCGACGATGGCGGCCTGCGCCCAGTGCCAGGGATCGGCCCAATAGCGCGCGCCCTCATGCGCCATGTAATAGTTTTCCTGGGTGCCGCCGATGCCGGTCGTGGCCATGCCCATGCTGGCGGCGAAATCCGCGGCGCCCAGGCTCATCGCCTGCAGCCGGGGCGAGGACGCCGCGATCTCCTCGACATGGGCGATGCCGGCGGCGGATTCGATGATCACCTCCAGGCTGATGCGTTTCGCGCGGCCCTTGGCGGCCTCGACGGCGGTGACCAGCGCGTCCACGGCATAGACGTCGGCGGCATTGCCGACCTTGGGGATCATGATCTGGTCCAGCCGGTCGCTGGCCTGTTCCAGCAGGTCGACCACGTCGCGATACCAAAACGGCGTGTCCAGCCCGTTGATGCGCACCGACAGCGTCTTGTTGCCCCAGTCGATGTCGCCGATGGCCTGGATGATGTTCCGGCGCGCCTGCGCCTTGTCGTCCGGCGCCACCGAATCCTCGAGGTCCAGGTTGATCACGTCGGCGGCCGAGCCGGCCATCTTCTGAAACAGCGCCTCGCGGGAACCGGGGCCGAACAGCTGGCAGCGGTTCAGGCGGGCGGGGGCGGCGGGTTGGATGCGCAGGGACATGGCTGGCCTTTCGGATAAGGATATTTCAAGGCGGACAGGAAAACCGATAGATAATTGCTGCGCCTGCATCAAGCCCATTTCGCAACCGCGAAAGGACGGCCATCTTGACGCCCCGCCGCTTTGGGCGCAGGACCACGCCAGCAGCCGTTGCGAATTGGAGGGAATGATGACCCGCACCGTCTACCTGAATGGCGAATACCTGCCGGAAACCGAAGCCAGGGTGTCGATCTTCGACCGCGGCTTCGTCATGGCCGATGGCGTCTACGAGGTGACGAGCGTGCTGCAAGGCAAGCTGCTGGACTTTGCCGGGCACCTGGCGCGGCTGGGCCGCTCGCTGGGGGAATTGCAGATGGGCAACCCGCTGTCCGCCGAGGAATGGCTGACGATCCACCGCAAGCTGGTCGAGTTGAACGGCATCCACGAGGGCATGATCTATCTGCAGGTCACCCGCGGCAACCCGGGCGACCGCGACTTCGCCTATCCGCCCGAGGATACGCCGCAGACGGTGGTGCTGTTCACGCAGTCGAAGCCGGGCCTGGCCGACAACCCGCAGGCGCGGGCCGGGATGCGCGTGGTCTCGGTCGAGGACCTGCGCTGGGGGCGGCGCGACATCAAGACGGTGCAGCTGCTCTATCCCTCGATGGCCAAGATGGAGGCCAAGCGCCGCGGCGTAGACGACGCCTGGCTGGTCGAGGACGGCTTCGTCACCGAGGGCACCTCGAACAACACCTATATCGTCAAGGACGGCCGGATCATCACCCGCCAGCTGTCGCAGGACATCCTGCACGGCATCACCCGCGCCTCGCTCTTGCGCTATGCCGCCGAGGCGCAGATGCAGATCGAGGAACGCCCCTTCACCATCGCCGAGGCGCAGGCGGCGGACGAGGCCTTCTTCACCTCGGCCTCGGCCTTCGTCATGCCGGTGGTCGAGGTCGATGGCGTCGCGCTGGGATCGGGCCGGCCCGGGCCGGTTGCGACGCGGCTGCGCGAGCTTTACCTGGAGGAATCGCTGAAAACGGCGATCTGAGGCGACCGTCGTGCCGGGGCCATGCGCCCCTTCGGTCCGGCACGGCAGGAACAGGTTTGCCGGATCCTCCGGACGATCGAACGCTTCATAAAACGGAAAAAGCAGGGGCGCGGACCGGGAAAGCCCGCGCCCCTGGCGTTCAGGTGGCCGAGGCGCTGACCACGTCGATCGCGCCGACCGCATCGACCAGCGTGTCGCGCAGCACGGCGACGGCCTTGCCGTCCAGAAGCAGCTGCACGTCGTCGCCATCCTGCTCAAGCGTATAGTCGCCCTCGCCGGCATAGTCCTCGGCCAGGGTGATGACGATGGTGTCGTCGGAACTGTAGGTGATGTCCGCCGCGCCGCCCGCCGCGGAGCTGAGCATATAGGTGTCGTCGCCGTCGCCGCCATCGACGATGTCGTATCCGCCGGCATGGATGGTGTCGTTGCCGTCGCCGCCCAGCAGCGTGTCGGGGGCATCGGGGTCGGAATCGTCGGGCGAGAGGATCAGGTCGTCGCCTTCCTCGCCGTCGATATAGACGGTGCCGCCGTTGTCGAAGATCGTGTCGTCGCCGCGGCCGCCGGTGATCGAGTGATGGCCCAGGTTGGTGGTGATGCTGTCGTTGCCCTCGCCGCCGTCGATGGTGTCGTCGCCCTCGTTCACGCCGGAGTTCTCGGCGCCGTAGACGTCGTCGCCATAGCCCAGATAGATCTCATCGTCGCCGGCATCGGCGCTGACAGTGTCGTTGCCGTAGCCGGTCCAGACCAGGTCGTCGCCGGCGCCGGCATCGACGGAATCGTCGCCGTCATAGGACTGGATCGCATCGTCGCCGGCGGTGCCGGTGATGGTGTCGGCGTCGTTCGTGCCCTCGATCAGATCGCGGCCGCCATAGGGATCGCCCGCATCGTCGGGGGCGTGGTCGTCGTCGTTGCTCGACACCAGCGAGCCGATACCGACAAGGCCCAAGAGGCCCAGCATCAGGAAAATGGTCTGGTTCATCACGAAGTCTCCGAAGCGCTTGCCGGCACGATAGACCGGCCGCCCCCACCCTGCAACCGGCGGCGCGAAGGTCTTTCCGTTTCGGAAATACCCCGCAAGGAGAGCCGGCCGCGCCAGCCGCGCTCCTGAGGACTCCCAAGGACGAAGAAGGGCACAGCAGAGACCCGCGATGACCTGCGGGTCTCTTGACACGCCAGCAGCGGCACGGACGCGCAGGCTCCCTTGGCAGGCTGCTGAAAAAGCATTCCGCGAATTGTCGGGACGGAAATCGTCCGGGATCTGGCAACGATCGGCCGGAACCGGGAAGTTCCCCGCCATTTCAAGGCGAATTTCCCGCTTTCCGGTCCAGCGCGCCTCGTGGTGGAGCCTTTCTCGGCAGCCTGTCAATGCCCCAGGATCTGCGACAGGAACAGTCTGGTCCGCTCGCTCTGCGGGTTGTTGAAGAACTCGTGCGGGGTGTTCTGCTCGACGATCTGGCCCTGGTCCATGAAGATCACCCGATGCGCCACCGCCTGAGCGAAGCCCATTTCATGGGTGACGCAAAGCATGGTCATGCCCTCCTCGGCCAGCTCGATCATGGTGTCGAGCACTTCCTTTATCATCTCGGGGTCCAAGGCCGAGGTCGGCTCGTCGAAGAGCATGATCCGGGGGCGCATGCACAGCGCCCGGGCGATGGCCACCCGCTGCTGCTGGCCGCCCGACAGCTGGCCGGGATATTTGTTCGCCTGTTCGGGGATCTTGACCTTGGTCAGGAAATGCATGGCCGTCTCCTCGGCCTCGCGCCGGGGGACCTTGCGCACCCAGATCGGCGCCAGGGTGCAGTTTTCCAGGATGGTCAGATGCGGGAACAGGTTGAAGTGCTGGAACACCATCCCGACTTCGGAGCGCACCTTGTCGATGTTCTTCAGGTCGTGGGTCAGCTCGGTGCCATCGACGATGATCTTGCCGGACTGGTGTTCCTCCAGCCGATTGATGCAGCGGATCAGCGTCGATTTGCCGGAACCCGAGGGGCCGGCGATGACGATGCGCTCGCCCCGGCCGACGGACAGGTCGATGTCGCGCAGGACGTGGAAGGTGCCGTACCACTTGTTCAGCTTGACGATGTCGATGGCGGGGGTGTCGGTCTGGCTCTGCGCTTGCGTCTGCATGGGTTGGCCTCAGCGGTTGTCGCGCTTCAGGCGGCGTTCCAGATACATCGAGTAACGCGACATGCCGAAGCAGAGGATGAAGAAGATCGCGCCGACGAAGATATAGGGCTCCCAATAGGCGCCCTTCCATTCGAAATTGGCGCGGATGGTGTCGGTCATGCCCTTGAGCGGGTCGAACAACCCGACGAAGACCACCAGCGTGGTGTCCTTGAACAGGCCGATGAAGGTCGAGACGATGCCGGGGATCGAGATCTTCAGCGCCTGCGGCAGCACAATCAGCCGCTGCGCCTTCCAATAGTCCAGCCCCAGCGCGTCGGCTGCCTCGTACTGGCCCCTGGGCAGGGCGGCCAGTCCGCCGCGGATCACCTCGGCCATATAGGCCGAGGCGAACAGCGTCACCATGATGATGACCCGCAGGATGATGTCGAAATTCGTCCCCGGCGGCAGGAAATAGTTCAACAGCAGCGAGGCCACGAACAACAGCGTGATCAGCGGCACGCCGCGGATGAACTCGATGAACATCACCGCCAGGATCTTGATCACCGGCAGGTCCGAGCGCCGCGCCAGCGCCAGCAGCACGCCCGCCGGCAGCGACAGCGCGATGCCGGCGACGCCGATGGTGATCGACAGCACGAAGCCGCCGAACAGGTCCGAGGGCACCGGCCGCAGCCGCAGCGGCAGCACCCCGGCCAGCGCCGCGGCCAGCGGTCCCGACAGCAGCAGCCACCAGGCCGCCGCGGCGACCACCCCCAGGGCAAAGCCCAGCAGGCCCAGCCGCGCGGCCGACAGCCTCCAGACCAGGAAGCCGGCGCCGAACCCCGCCAGCGCCATGATCTCGGACCACAGCGAGCCGCCCCAGAGCAGCCAGACCCCGAGGAAGGGATAGAAAAGGCTTGCCAGCAGCGACCAGCGCGGCCGCATCTCGATCAGCGCGGCCCAGGCCAGCATCAGCGCCGCCATCGCCGACAGCACCCCGGAACCGGCGCCCAGCACTTGGGCGACGGCGAAGGTCAGCACCGTGGCCAGGGCCAGCACCACCCGCCGCGCCCGGGTGCCGTCCGAGAACAGCACCGGCGCCAGCGCCAGGAACAGCAGGCCGAAGGCCAGCACCGGCCGCCAATACAGCACCGGCGGGTAGAAGCCGAACAGGAACTGGTTCCAGCGATGCTTGACGACGGCGAAACAGGCTCCGTGGGCGCCCTGGCCCCAGGTCTCGGCGACGATCCTGCGGCAGTCGGCCATGCTGTCGGCATTCCAGACCGAATGCGCCAGCCAGGGCCCGAAGGTGCCGATCAGCAGCCACAGGACGCCCAGCCCCAGCAGGGTCAGCAGGATGTTCAGCGGCCCCGAGAACAGGTTCTCGCGCAGCCATTTGATCGCGCCGCGCTGGGTGACGGGCGGCGGCGCGGGCGGCAGCATGGTCTCGCGGACATAGACGGCGGCTTGGGTGCGGGTCTCGCTCATCGCTCAGCGCTCCCTCAGTCGGACACGGGCGTTGAACAGGTTCATCCCGCCCGAGATCAGCAGGCTCAAGAGCAGGTAGATGCCCATCATCAGCACCATGCATTCCATCTCGCGCCCGGTCTGGTTCAGGGTGGTGCCGCCCAGGGTGCCGCGCAGGTCCATATAGCCGACCGCGATGGCCAGCGAGCTGTTCTTGGTCAGGTTCAGATATTGCGAGATCAGCGGCGGAATGATCACCCGCAGCGCCTGCGGCAGGATCACCAGCGACATGGTGCGGCGCGGGCGCAGGCCCAGGGCATAGGCGGCCTCGGTCTGGCCCTTGCTGACGGCCAGGATGCCGCCGCGCACGATCTCGGCGATGAAGGCGCCGGTATAGAGCGTCAGCGCCAGCCACAGCACCACCAGGCTGTTGTCGAGGTTGATGCCGTCGGCAAAGTTGAAGCCGCGCAGGACCGGCGGGATCAGATGCAGGCCGAAATACCAGGTCAGCGCCAGCGGCGGCAGCAGGAACATGGCCGCGGTGATCCACCAGGTCGCGGGCCGGCGGCCGGTCTTGTCCTGGATGCGGCGCGCCCGCCGCTTCAGCAGCCGATGGCCGACAAGGGCGGCGGCCAGCACCGCGACATAGGCGACGAAGGCCCAGCTGACCGCCTCGCGCCCCAGCGCGATGGTGCCGGGCGGATTGGTCATTCCGATCGAGGGGATGGCCGTGTAGCGGTTCGTCGGCGCCACCATGTCGAACAGGATCATGCCCGCCGCCGGGTTCTCGCCGCGATAGGCGTTGGGGGGCGGCATGATCTCGGTAAAGATCGCCAGGCTGACCAGGATCCACAGCAGCACCGGGATATTGCGGAAGACCTCGACATAGACCGTCATCAGCCGCGCGATCAGCCAGTTCGAGGACAGCCGCAACACGCCCGCGACCACCCCCACCACCGTCGCCGCCGCGCACCCCAGCACCGAGACCAGCAGCGTGTTCAGCAGCCCGACGACGGTGGCGCGCAGATGGGTGTCGTCGGAATTGTAGGGGATCAGCTGCTGCGGAATGTCGTAGCCTGCGCGGCGGAACAGGAAGTCGAAGCTCAGCGTCTTGCCCAGGTCGGACAGGTTGCGCAGCGTATTGTCGATCAGCCAGGCGGCCAGCAGCATCACCAGGATGAAGACCACGGCTTGCAGGGTCAGCGAGCGATAGCGCCGGTCGTAGACAAGCATCGACCATCGGAATGGCGGATGATCCGCCCCCGGATAGGTGACCATGGTTCAACCCCCTGTGCCGGCCTGTATGCGGGCCTTTGGCCTCTTGGCGCCGGCTTGGATCATGCGCGGCGGCGCGGGGGTCGGACCCTCGCGCCGCCCGTGTCAGCCGCGATCAGCGGAAGGGCATGGCATACATCAGCCCGCCCTGGGTCCATTGCGCGTTCAGCCCGCGCGCCAGGCCGATGGGCGTCTGCTCGCCGATGGTGGCGGCGAAGATCTCGCCGTAGTTGCCGCCGGCCTTGATGGCGCGCTTGGCCCATTCGGCGTCCAGCCCCATCATCTTGCCCAGATCGTCGGTGGTGCCCAGCAGGCGCTGCACCTCGGGGTTGGTCGAGGATTTCGCCAGTTCCTCGATATTGGCCGAGGTGACGCCGTATTCCTCGGCCGCGATCAGCGCGAACAGCGTCCAGCGCGCGATGTCGCCCCAGTTGTTGTCGCCGTGGCGCACCGCCGGGCCAAGCGGTTCCTTCGAGATGATCTCGGGCAGGATGATGTGGTTTTCCGGATCGGCGAAGCTGGCGCGCGTCGCCGCCAAGCCCGAGACGTCGGTCGTGTAGGTGTCGCAGGCGCCGGCCATGTATTGCTGTTCGCCCTCGGAATTGCTGTCGATGTTCACCGGCTGGTAGGTCATGCCGTTGGACTTGAAGTAATCGGCCAGGTTCAGCTCGGTCGTGGTGCCGGTCTGGATGCAGACGGTGGCGCCGTCCAGTTCCTTGGCCGAGCTGACGCCCAGGTCCTTGCGCACCATGAAACCCTGGCCGTCGTAGTAGTTCACGCCGATGAAATCCAGCTTCAGGTCGGTGTCGCGCTGGAAGGTCCAGGTCGAGTTGCGGGCCAGGATGTCCACCTCGCCCGAGGACAGGGCGGTGAACCGGGTCTGGCCGGTGGCCGGCACGTATTTCACCTTGGCCGGGTCGCCCAGAACGGCGGCGGCCAGCGCCTTGCAGAAGGACACGTCGAAGCCGGACCAGTTGCCGCTGGCATCGGGCGCGGCAAAGCCGATCAGGCCGGGGTTCACCCCGCAGTTCAGCACGCCGCGCGCCTTGACCTCCTTCAGCGTGTCGCCTTCGGCGGCTACGGCACCCGACGCCGCGACGGCAAGCGCGGTCACGGTGCCGAAGAATGCAGTGCTCTTCATGATTTCCTCACTGTTGTTCCCGGGTCGCGCCACGGGACCAGCCGCAGACTGCCTTTGGCGAGCCCGTGTTTCGAGGAGCTGGAGAACTCCCCCCATACAAGCATTGTGCCGATGAAGGGCGATGCGTCAAGAAAGAAGAAAAACGATCCCGTCAGCGCCGGCTGAGATGCCAGAAACGCTCAGAATCGCGCATTGCGGCCAGGCGGGCGGCGGCGGCCGCGTCGGCTTCCTCGTCGCGGCCCCAGCGTCCGGCCTGAAATTCCTCGTCAATTCGCGCCAGGGCATGGGCGGTCGCGGCGTCGATGCGGCCCCGGACCACCGCCAGCCCCAGGATCAGCGAGCCGGGCAGCGTCACCAGATCGTGCAGCGCGGTCAGGCCGAAGGCATCCAGCGCCGCCACCTCGGCCTGAAGCTTCAGCAGCGTTGCCGGATCCTGCGGCACCGGGATGACGCCGTGGGTGATGCGCAGCGGCGCGCGCAGCTCGGTCGCGGACCAGTCGATCAGCGGGTCCCAGCCCTCGGCCTGGGCGCGGACCAGCGCCTCGGGCTCCTGGGCGCGATAGGACAGCAGGTCGGTGCCGCCGTATTCGGCCAGCATCGCCGCCACCTCGTCGAATTGCGGGGTCACCTTCTCGATGGCGGAATTGGCGGCGCGGGTCAGCGGCATGCGGTTGGGGTCGATCACATCGGCCTGGGCGTCCCATTCCGCGGCGACGGCCTCGGCCAGCGCCTGGGTCGGCAGGATCAGCGGATGCTTGCCCGGGGTGCGCAGCGGCCGGTCGTCCAGCACCACCTCCCAGCCGTCTCCGGCCGGGCGGACCTTGGCCGAGGTCCAGAACCGCCGCGCTTTCCATTCACTCATCGGCCCACTCCAGCAGCGCGCCGGTCAGCGCGGGATAATCGGGGGCGACCAGCCTTGCCCCGGTGGCAAGCAGCGCGGCGCCCGGATGATAGCCCCAGCCGACGCCGAAGCCGGCCAGCCCCGCCGTGCGCGCCATCTCCATGTCGAAGACGGTGTCGCCCACCATCGCGGCGCGTGGGGCGGCGATGCCGGTCTCGGCCAGGGCGCTTTCCAGCATCGCCGGATGCGGTTTCGAGGGATGGCCGTCCGCCGATTGCCGGGTGACGAAACGCTGCGTCAGGCCATGCGCCGCCAGGATCGCGGCCAGTCCGCGCGCCGGCTTGCCGGTGGCGATGCCCAGAACCACGCCCTCGCGTCCCGCCAGCGCGTCCAGGCATTCCAGCACGCCCGGATAGAGCGGCGGGACGGCCCCGGCCGCGCGCGAAGCAATAAAGGCCGTGCGATAGCCGCCGACCACCCGCTCGACCAGGTCCGCGCCCGCGCCGGGCAGCAGCCGGGCGACGGCGACCGGCAGCGACAGGCCGACGATGGACAGGATCTCGGCCGGCGCCATCTCGGGCAGGCCGGCATCCGCCAGGCCGCTGTTCATGGACTGCACGATCTCGTGCTGGCTGTCGACCAGCGTGCCGTCGATGTCGAAGACGACCAGCTTCATGGCACCTCGGCGAAGGGGTCTTCGGGCACGTCCTGCTCGGACCAGCCCAGGGTCTTCCACGTCCGCGCCATGTGCTCGGGCAAGGGCGCGGTGACGGTGATCTGCTTCTTGGTGATCGGATGCTCGAAGCGGATCATGCGGGCGTGCAGGTGCAGCTTGCGGCTGATCTCTCCGCCCAGTTGCGCGCCCCAGCCGTCGCCCAGGTTTTCCTGGCCCGAGCCGCCGTATTTGCCGTCGCCGACGATGGGATGGCCGATCTCGGCCATATGGGCGCGCAGCTGGTGGGTGCGGCCGGTGATCGGCACCATGGCGGCCCAGCTGACCCGGCCGCCGAGCGCGTCCAGCACGGCGTAATCGGTATGCGCGCGCTTGGCGCCCTCGGTCGTCGCCACCTCGCCGGGCAGGACGGCGACCATCTTCTCGCCCTCGCCGCCCCGGCCGCGGCCCGGCGCCTTGACCAGGCCGTATTTGATCGAGCCCATGCGCGGATGCGGCACGCCCGCCACGGCGGCCCAATAGATCTTGCGGGTCAGCCGGTGCCGGAACGCCTCGCTGAGCGCGCGGGCGATGCGGTCGGTCCGCGCCAGCAGCAAGACGCCGGAAGTGTCCTTGTCCAGCCGGTGCACCAGCTTCGGCCGGTCCTTGTAGCCGAACATCAAGGCCTCGGTCAGCCCGTCCACGTGGCGGTCGCCCTGGCCGCTGCCGCCCTGCGAGGGCAGGCCCGGCGGCTTGTTCAGGGCGATGATATGCTCGTCGCGCCACAAGACGCAGGACTGGATCATCTCGGCATCGGACGGCTTGACGCGGGGCTTGGCGGCCGGCGCCGGCGCCGCGCCTTCGGGGATCGGCGGCACGCGGACCTCTTGCCCCGCCTCGATGCGGGTATTGGCCTTGACCCTGCCGCCGTCCACGCGCAGCTGGCCGGTGCGGCACATCTTTTCCACCGCGCCCTGGGTCAGCTGCGGGAAACGCTTCTTCAGCCAGCGATCGATGCGCTGGTCGCCCTCGTCCACGCCGATGCGGATCAGTTGCACGCTCATGCGAAGACGCTCCGTCCCACGGCCAGCCCCGCGGTGACCGCGGCCAGAGACAGGACGACCGAGCCCAGAACATAGGCCAGCGCCGTCCCGGTGGCGCCGCGTTCCCACAGCACCAGCGTGTCCAGCGAAAAGGCGGAAAAGGTGGTGTAGCCGCCCAGAACCCCGGTCAGCAGCAGCGGCGCCAGGTGCTGGCCGCCCTTGAAGGCCAGGACGGCGGCCAGCAGCCCCATGACGAAGCAGCCGGTGACATTGACCGTCAGCGTGCCCAGCGGCAGCGTGGTCAGCCGCCCGGCCAGGATATTGACGCCGTAACGCGCCGTGGACCCCAGCGCGCCGCCAAGCGCGACCTGAAGGAAGGTGTGTTTCATCATGCTTTGCCCTCTGTTCGCCGCTTCTGGCGCAGGCCGGCGAACCATTCAACGCGCTTTTTCAGGTCGCGCTCGAATCCGCGCTCCACCGGCAGGTAGAGCACCGGCCGCTTCATCCCCTCGGGAAAATAGTCCTGGCCGGAAAAACCGTCCTCGGCATCGTGGTCATAGGCATAGCCGGCACCATAGCCCTGATCCTTCATCAACGTGGTCGGCGCGTTCAGGATATGCGCCGGCGGCATCTGGCTGCCCGACTGGCGCGCCAGGGCCCGCGCGCCCTTGTAGGCGACGTAACCGGCGTTGGATTTCGGCGCCAGCGCAAGATAGATCACCGCCTGCGCCAGCGCCAGCTCGCCCTCGGGGCTGCCCAGCCGCTCGTAAAGCGCCCAGGCGTCCAGGCAATGGCGCTGCGCCGCCGGATCGGCCAGGCCGATGTCCTCGACCGCCATGCGGGTGATGCGGCGGGCGAGATAGCGCGGGTCCTCGCCGCCCTCCAACATGCGGGCGAACCAATAAAGCGCGGCGTCCGGGTCGCTGCCGCGCACCGATTTGTGCAGGGCCGAGATCAGGTTGTAGTGCTCGTCGCCCGACTTGTCGTATTTGGCGGCCCGCCGCATCAGCCGCTGCGACAGCTGGTCGGTGTCGAGCTTGCCCGCGACCTTCCAGGCCATCACCTGCTCGATCAGGTTCAGCGCGGCGCGTCCGTCGCCATCGGCCATTTCGAGCAGCCGGTCGCGGGCCTCGGCGGCCAGCGGCAGCGGCCGGCCCAACTCCTGCTCGGCGCGCTGGGTCAGGCGCTCGAGGTCGGCAAGGCTCAGGCGCTCCAGCACGATGACCTGGGCGCGGGACAGCAGCGCGGCGTTCAGCTCGAAACTGGGGTTTTCGGTGGTGGCACCCACCAGGGTGATGGTGCCGTCCTCCATATGCGGCAGGAAGCTGTCCTGCTGCGCCTTGTTGAAGCGGTGGATCTCGTCCACGAACAGCAGCGTGCCGCGCCCCTGCTGACGGCGCAGCCGGGCGGCGTCGAAAACCTTGCGCAGTTCCGGCACGCCCGAGAAGATCGCCGAGATCTGCACGAAGGCCAGGTCGGTCTCTTGCGCCAAAAGCCGGGCGATGGTGGTCTTGCCCACCCCCGGCGGGCCCCAGAGGATCAGCGAGGACAGGCTGCCGGCGCCCAGCATGGCGCCCAGCGGACCGTCGGGGCCAAGCACCTTGTCCTGGCCGACGACATCGGACAGCCGCGCCGGACGGATCCGGTCGGCCAGAGGGCGCGTCTTGTCGCGCGCGGGTTCGCCTGCGGGGGGCGCGGTGTCGAATAGGTCTGCCATGCGGGCGGCATGTTACGCCGCCCGCATCGCCTGCGAAAGGCCCTCCTCCCGGCGGCCTGCATCAATGCATTTTGGCCGTCAGGTTGATCGACACGCATTGGAAATAGCCGTCGTCGATCCAGACCACCGGGCCCATCGCTTGCGCATCAAGCCCAGCGGGCTTGAGCCAGCGCGGCCAGGTCGAGGCGACCAGGCAGACCAGCCGCGACGCACCCAGCGCCCGGGCCGAGTTGGTCATTTCCTGCACCAGGGCCAGCTGCACCCGACGACGGTCGCGCTGCGGGATGGTGTGGTCGACGAAGAGCCGGCTGGCTTCCCAGGTGCCCGGCTCGACCGGCGCGGGACCGTCGAGCAGGTTCTGCGGGATCGAGCCGCCCAGCAGGTCCAGCTGCGCGTCGCGGATCATGTAGGAATACATGCCGCAGCTGGCCGTGGTGGGGGTCAGCCGCACGCCGGCCATCACCCGGCCATGCTCGTGGATTGCGACCCAGCGGCTCATGGGCGTGTCGTATTGGTCGAACTCCATGTCGTCCGTCTGGGGCAGCTTCCAGCGCTTCTGGACGATGAAGCTCTGTTTTCGGGCGCGGAAGATGTTCGCGAAGAGTTCGCCGTGGTTGTGCAGGTTGGCGAAGGAAAGTGTGGTGGTCTGCATGGTCTTCTCCTGGGGTTTGTGGTGGTGGTGGCCCCCAGGTGTAAACCGCAACGGTGGACGGACCGTTTATAGCAAGCGGTAGTCCTTGGCCCGTTGCAGCGCCTCGGCAGTCGTGCGCGCCATCAGTCTTTCACGCGCCGAAATGAGACGAGCCTTGAATGCGCTCTCCGTAATACCAAGTTTGGCAGCCGCCGCTGCATGACGATCCCCCTCTGCGATACACCGAAGGGCCTCTTGCTGAGCCTTCGTCAGGCTCTCCGGCGGCTCTGTGATGTCGTGAAGCCGTCGTACCATGGCCGAGATCGCTTCGATCTCGTCATCCGTGAATTCCCGTTTGTCATGCGCAAAGCAACAAATCGTGCGCGATTTGATGGGTCCATAGGCGACCGCCAGGCCGTAGCGCAGGCCGTGATCCGCCGCGTCCTGAAGGATCGAGAACGGGTCGGGAATCGGCAGCACGCTCCAGCGGCAGGTGCCGGTGGTCGAGAAGCCCCAGGCGATGGTGGGATCGCGCAGGGCATAGGCCCGTTCGGAATAGCGCTGCGCCCATTCCTTGTTATAGGTCTGGAACTGCATCAGCGGTGCAGCAAAACGTATGTGCAGCCCGATGAAATAACCCGCCGGGGCGAGCTTTTTCAACTTGGCGAGTGCTGCATTGATTTCCGCGCGAGATGACATGACTTTTTGGACAGATTGCGTTTCACAGGGTTAGCACGAAAAATGGCATGGTTCGCAATGGATTCAAGCAATACCGCATTTGCGAGCAGCGTTTTCCGCCATGCCGCAGGGTCACCCTGACGGCGCACATACCCTTACCCGGGCCATGGCGAGAAAGGCAAGCGCGAAGCCGATCCGGCAATTCCTGTTTGTTTTCCGCGACGCCGCATCGCCCATGACGGGAATCGCCCGACCGGCGGCCATTCGGCCGCAACCCAGGAAACCGCTTCCCTGTGACAAAAATACCCGCCGCCAGAACCTGGCGGCGGGTTGGAAACATTCGTTTAACCCTAAGAAAGAGTTAATCTTCTTACGATTCGTCGGCTTCCGATTCGGCCTCCAGGCGGGCGTGGTCAGCAGCACCCTTGGCCGAAGGATCGCGGTCGACCAGCTCGATGATCGCCATCGGGGCCATGTCGCCATAGCGGAAACCGGCCTTCAGGATGCGGACATAACCGCCCTGACGGTCCTTGTAGCGGGCGCCCAGAACCTCGAAAAGTTTCGCGACATGCTGGTCTTGTTTCAGCTGCGCATCGGCTTGGCGGCGGGCGTGCAGGTCGCCGCGCTTCGCCAGCGTAATCAGCTTTTCGACGATCGGGCGCAATTCCTTGGCTTTCGGCAGCGTGGTCTTGATCTGCTCGTGCTCGATCAGCGAGCCGGCCATGTTGGCGAACAGCGCCTTGCGGTGTTCGTGGGTGCGGTTCAGGCGGCGGTAGCCACGGGCGTGACGCATGATGATCTCCTATGACGTCTTTTGCTTTGTCCGGCAGCCCATGCGTGCGGGCCGCTCTCCTTGGGGCGGAATTGCCCGGGTGTTGCGGGGGCGTCGCCGCCCCCGAAACGCTTAGAACTGGTCGTCGAAACGCTTGGCCAGGTCCTCGATGTTCTCCGGCGGCCAGTCCACGACATCCATGCCGAGGTGCAGGCCCATGCCCGAGAGCACTTCCTTGATCTCGTTCAGCGACTTGCGGCCGAAGTTCGGGGTGCGCAGCATCTCGGCTTCGGTCTTCTGGATCAGGTCGCCGATATAGACGATGTTGTCGTTCTTCAGGCAGTTCGCCGAACGCACCGACAGTTCCAGCTCGTCGACCTTCTTCAGCAGGCGCGGGTCGAATTCCAGACCGTCCTCGGCATCCGAGCGGCTGGCGGTCTCGGGCTCGTCGAAGTTCACGAACACCGAAAGCTGGTCCTGGATGATGCGGGCCGCATAGGCCACCGCATCCTCGGGGCTGAGCGAACCGTCGGTCTCGACCTTCATGGTCAGCTTGTCATAGTCCAGCACCTGGCCCTCGCGGGTGGGCGTGACTTCGTAGCTGACGCGCTTGACCGGCGAGAAGATGGCGTCGATCGGAATCAGGCCGATGGGCGCATCCTCGGGGCGGTTCTTGTCGGCGGCGACATAGCCCTTGCCGTTGGCCACGGTCAGTTCCATGTGCAGCTCGGCGCCCTCGTCGAGGTGGCAGACGACATGGTCGCGGTTCAGGATGCTGATGCCGGCCGATTCCTGGATGTCGCCGGCCTTGACCTCGCCCGGACCCTTGGCCGAGAGCGTCAGGCGCTTGGGTGCGTCGACGTCCATCTTCAGCGTCACGCCCTTGAGGTTCAGGACGATGTCGGTCACGTCCTCGCGCACGCCGGGGACAGACGAGAATTCGTGCAGCACATTGTCGATCTGCACCGAGGTGATGGCCGCGCCCTGCAGCGAGGACAGCAGCACGCGGCGCAGCGCGTTGCCCAGCGTCAGGCCGAAGCCACGCTCAAGCGGTTCCGCCACGACCGTGGCGACGCGGGACGAATCGGCGCCCGGCTTGACTTCAAGCTGGGTGGGCTTGATGAGTTCGGCCCAGTTCTTGTGGATCATGCGTTTGCCTCCATACCAGTTTCCGCCCCATGACCGTGGCCGGAAACGCCCGAGGTGAAATGCGTAAAGCGCGCCCCGCACGGGACTGCCCCGCGCAGGACGCGTCAAAATCCCGAGGGATCAGACCCGACGGCGTTTCGGCGGACGGCAGCCGTTGTGCGCGATCGGGGTCACGTCACGGATCGCCGTGATGTTGAAGCCGACGGCGGCCAGCGCGCGCAGCGCCGATTCGCGGCCCGAGCCGGGACCCTGGACTTCGACTTCCAGGGTGCGGACGCCGTGTTCCTGGGCTTTCTTGCCCGCGTCCTCGGCGGCCATCTG
Source organism: Paracoccus aminovorans (assembly GCF_900005615.1). Classification (NCBI taxonomy): domain Bacteria; kingdom Pseudomonadati; phylum Pseudomonadota; class Alphaproteobacteria; order Rhodobacterales; family Paracoccaceae; genus Paracoccus; species Paracoccus aminovorans. Next base: position 2,751,292 of record NZ_LN832559.1, read on the forward strand.
GGCGGCGTAGGGGGTCGATTTCCGCGAGCCCTTGAAGCCCATGGTGCCGGCCGACGACCACGAGATCGCGTTGCCCTGCACGTCCGAGATCAGGATCTTGGTGTTGTTGAAGGACGAGTTCACATGCGCCACGCCGGTGGCGATGTTCTTGCGTTCCTTGCGCTTGATACGGGTTTTATCGCGTGCCATGTCCGTTCCCCCTTACTTCTTCTTGCCGGCGATGGGCTTCGCCGGGCCCTTGCGGGTGCGGGCATTGGTGTGGGTGCGCTGACCGCGGACCGGCAGGCCACGACGGTGGCGCAGGCCACGATAGGAACCCAGATCCATCAGGCGCTTGATGTTCATCTGCGTCTCACGGCGCAGGTCGCCTTCGACGGTGTAGTTGGCGTCGATGTATTCGCGGATCTTCAGGACTTCGGCATCCGACAGCTCGTTCACGCGGCGGGACGGCTCGATGCCGACGGCGGTGACGATCTCATCGGCGAATTTCGAGCCGATGCCGTGGATATAGGTCAGTGCGATCGGGACGCGCTTCCCGGTCGGAATGTTGACGCCAGCAATACGAGCCACGCGTGCTTCCTTTTCTGCGTTGCGGTTCCGTAGCACCGGAACCTTTTTTCACAACCAAAGACCCGAAAGCATCGCCTCCGGGCCCTTGAACGGCCACCCCTTGCAGGGTGATTCTCATGCGAGATGCTGCGAATTAAGGGATTCGCAAGCCAAGGTCAACCCTAGGCCGGCAGCCGGTCCAGCACCTTGGCGACGGCGGCGGCGACCTCGTCGATCTCGGCCAGGCCGTCCACCGTGTGCAGATTGCCCTTGACGTAGTAATAGCCGATCAGCGGCGAGGTCTTCTTGTAATATTCCATCAGCCGGGTCTTGAGGCTGTCCTCGTTGTCGTCGGCGCGCCGGCGTAGGTCGGTCGAGCCGCAGACGTCGCATTTGCTCGGCTCCTTGGTCGGCTTGGTCTGGTCGTGATAAACCTCGCCGCAATTGCCGCAGGTGAAGCGGCCCGAGATGCGGCTGACCAGCGCGGCATCGTCCACCCGCATCTCGATCACCGCGGCGATCTGCTGGTCGGTCTCGGCCATCAGCGCCTGCAGCGCGTCGGCCTGGGCCAGCGTGCGCGGGAAGCCGTCGAAGATGAAGCCGTTGCCGCCCTGGCCCAGCTTTTCGCGGATCAGGCCGATGACGATCTCATCCGTGACCAGCTGACCCCGGTCCATGACCTCGGCCACGCGCTTGCCCATCTCGGTCTCCGAGCTGCGCGCCTCGCGCAGCATGTCGCCGGTGGACAGCTGGACCAGGCCGCGCTCCTCGATGAGGCGGCGGGCCTGGGTGCCCTTGCCGGAGCCGGGCGGGCCCAGCAGAATGATGTTGATCGCCATGTAATCGTCCCTCTCCTACCCTTTTTGGTGGGTTTCCCCTCAGCGCCGCGCCGGAGCCTTGCGGGGTTTGGCCGCCCCCGTCTTGCCCGAGCGCTTGCCGCGCAGTTGCGATTTCTCGATCAGACCCTCGTATTGATGGGCAAGCAAGTGGCTTTGCACCTGGTTGATCGTATCCATCACCACGCTGACCACGATGAGCACCGAGGTGCCGCCGAAATAGAAGGGGATCGCCAGCTGGTGGCGGATGATCTCGGGCAGCAGGCAGACCGCCGCCAGATAGGCCGAGCCGATCACCAGCACCCGGGTGACGATATAGCTCAGGTAATCCTCGGTCCGCTTGCCGGGCCGGATGCCGGGAATGAACCCGCCCTGGTTCTTCAGGTTCTCGGCCACGTCGTCGGTCTTGAAGCTGACGTTGAACGTGTAGAAATAGGTGAAGAACACGATCATCGCGCAGAAGAACAGCAGGTAGAGCGGCTGACCGGGGCCGAAATAGGCCAGGATCGTCGACATCACCGGGCCGGTCTGGTTGCCCGAGAAGGTCGAGATGGTGATCGGCAGCAGCAGAAGCGAGCTGGCGAAGATCGCCGGGATCACGCCGGCCGGGTTGACCTTGATCGGCAGGTGCGAGGACTGGCCGTCGTAGATCTTCATCCCGACCTGGCGGCGGGGATACTGGATGTGGATCTTGCGCAGGGCGCGTTCCATGAACACCACGAAGGCGATCACGGCCACCACCATCACGATCACCCCCAGGATCACCGGGGTCGAGATGGCGCCGGTGCGGCCCTGGGCCAGGAACTGCGCCAAGTGGCCCGGGATCTCGGCCACGATGCCGACGAAGATGATCAGCGAGATGCCGTTGCCGATGCCGCGGGCGGTAATCTGCTCGCCCAGCCACATCAGGAACATGGTGCCCCCGACCAGGGTGATGACCACCGAGGCGCGGAAGAACAGCCCCGGCTCATGCGCGAGGTTGCCGTGCTCCAGGCTGACGGCCAGGCCCCAGGCCTGGAACAGCGCCAGCGCCACGGTGCCGTAGCGCGTGTACTGGTTGATCTTCTTGCGCCCGGTCTCGCCCTCTTTCTTCAGCTGCTCCAGCGCCGGCACCATCGAGGCCATCAGCTGCACGATGATCGAGGCCGAGATATAGGGCATGATCCCCAGCGCGAAGACGCCCATCCGCCCCAGCGCGCCGCCGGTGAACATCGAGAGGATCCCGCCGATGCCGGCCTGGGCCTGGTCCATGAAGTTGCGCAGGCTCGCGCCGTCGATGCCCGGCACCGGGATATAGGTGCCGAGGCGATAGATGATGAGAAGACCAAGCGTGAACCAGATCCGCTGGCGCAGCTCGGTCGCCTTGCCGAGCGCGCCCCAGGACAGGTTCGCGGCCATCTGTTCTGCGGCTGACGCCATTGATGTGCCCCTTCATGGCAGCGCCGCCGGATCGTTTTCCGATCCCGCGGCGCTAAGGAAAACTTGGATAGCTATCTATTGGGCGCGGGCGGCCCCTTCAACAGCTTATTCGGCCGCGGCTTCTTCTTTCGCCGCGCGGGTAACGGTGATCTTGCCGCCGGCCTTCTCGATCGCCTCGGCGGCGGCTTTCGACGCGCCGGCGACAGTCAGGGTCAGGGCAGCCTTCAGCTCACCCTTGGCCAGCACACGCACGCCGTCCAGCTTGCGGCGGATGACGCCGGCCGCGACCAGCGCGTCCTCGGTCACCTCGGCCTTGGCGTCCAGCTTGCCGGCATCGACGAAGGCCTGCAGCTGGCCCAGGTTCACCACGGCGAAGTCCAGGCGATTCGGCTTGCTGAAGCCGCGCTTCGGCAGACGGCGATAGAGCGGCATCTGGCCGCCTTCATAGCCGTTCAGCGCGACGCCCGAGCGCGAGGTCTGGCCCTTGATACCACGGCCGGCAGTCTTGCCCTTGCCCGAGCCCGGGCCGCGCGCGACGCGTTTCTTCTTGCGGTTGGCGCCTTCGTTGTCGCGGATTTCATGCAGTTTCATATCGCTTCTCCTTGAGCCGGAAGCGCCCCATGAAGCGCAAGGGGGCGGACACGGCATTTCTTGCTTGTTGAGTCGGCAGATTTGCCGGCGCGCTGCGCGAATAGCCCATTGCGCGCCGCGCTACAAGAAATATTGTGGCTGAACAACGATTGCGCCCTTGGCCCTCTGAGCATGTCACTGACTACTAACGAACGACAGCACATCCGCCGTCTTCTCCGATGGGCGTTCGAAATCCTGCAGCACCTCGTACCGAAGCCCGTCGAAGTCGTCAGACAGGGAGGCTACACCTTTCGATATCGCGAACGGATGGTGGAGCAAGCGATGGTGCAAAAGCTTGCACGTGTCATCTCGGGACTTAGTGCGATCGAAGCTCTGAGCCAAGAAGGGTTCTTCCAAGAACAAGCAGCGCTCCAGCGAGTCCATGATGAACTGACTGAGGACATCGATTTCATGTGTCTTGCGTTATCTGCCGGCGAGCGGTGCGCAACGCTGGAACAGCTTATGGGTGCTTTTTATGCAGAGCCGATCAGTGAGCGAGGGGTGCAGCGTGCTCCGCTGAAGGGGCCGAACTCTCCACCACGAAAGAAGATTCGAGCAAGAATTGCCTCATTGGTGCAAAGTGCTGGATATTCCCACAATCACGTCAACGCTGGGGCTACCATAAGTCACGCCTATTCATCTTTTGTCCACGGGAGCTCCGAGGCAATAATGGATATGTATGACGGTAGATCAGGAAGATTTTTGGTCGATGGCATGCAATCGTCAGAGTTCGCAGAAGACCATCGCGCAGACGCCGATAACTATTACTTCCGGTCCGTCGTCGCGGTGGCTCAGGTCGCAATGATTCTTGAGGCCCACGAGGTTTTGATCCAAGTAAAGGCCGCTCACGATCAGATCTCCCTGCGAATAGGTATCACCGACTAGTGCAAAATCTCCCGCTTTGAGACGAGGCCGAGTCCCCTAGAACTCCAGCCACGTCCCCAGCTTCACCGCCCGCTCGTCCTGCCCGGTCAGCGGCTCGATCAGCCCCAGTTCCAGCTTCGCCGGGCCCCAGAGGTCGCGCACGGCCGAGATCGCCAGCTTGCCCGAGAAGCCGGTATCGTCACGATGCTCGAAACGGAACTGGCTGATCAGCATCAGCGTGTCGCGCGCGTGCCAGCCCAGCGTCAGGTCCAGCTTGTGCGTGGTCTCGGGCGTCAGATAGGTCGGGTCCTCCCAGATTACATTGGGCTCCTCGGGGTAGTCGCGGGTGATCGCGGCGAGTTTCGAGCGGGTCTCGACCGCCAGCCAGCCGCCGCCCGGGATGCGGCGCAACAGCGGAATGCTGTCGAAGCCGCGACCCCAGGCAGTGGCGAGTTGCGCCATGGGATGCGTGCGCCCATCGCGCTGGATTGCCCCGAGGCCAAGCGACACCGCCCAGCGGTTCGGCCCCTCGTCCCGGCCGAGCGCGCGCTGCCACCAGAAGAGCAGCGTGGTCTCGTCCCGGGTCCGGCCCAACTCCAGCCCCAGCGTGTTGCGCGGGCCGAGCCCGTATTCGGCGTAAAGCCCGGTGTGGCGGTTGTCGTCGCGGTCCTGTTCCAGCGACAGCGCGGCGAAGACCGCGCCGGGATCGCGCGCCCAGGGCCCGGCCGAAGCGGCCGAGGCCAGCAGCCACAGCGCCGCCAGACAGCAGATTATGCCGCGCATGTCCTGTCCCTTCGCCCCAACCCGACCGACGCCAGATTAACCAGACCTGGTTAGCGAAAGGTTAACGCGCAAAGCAAAACGCGCCCCGGATCGCTCCGGGGCACGTTCGCTGAATTCGCGAAGGCTGGGATCAGCCGCGCTCTTCGATGATCACGGCCAGATGCGGGATCTTGGCGACCATGCCGCGCACGGCCGGGGTATCTTCCAGCTCACGGGTGCGGTTCATCTTGTTCAGGCCCAGGCCTTTCAGCGTCTCGCGCTGGATGGCGGGGCGGCGGATCGGCGAACCGATCTGCTTGACGACGATGGTTTTGGCCATTGTTGCCTCTCCTTACGCTTCGACAGCGGCGTCAGCCGGCTTGTCGTTCGAGGGCAGGATCTCGGCCACTTTCTTGCCACGACGCTGGGCGACGTTGCGGGGCGAGGCCTCTTTCTTGAGACCGTCGAGCGTGGCGCGGATCATGTTGTAGGGGTTCTGCGAGCCTTGCGATTTCGCGACGACGTCCTGAACGCCCAGCATCTCGAACACGGCGCGCATCGGACCGCCGGCGATGATGCCGGTCCCCGGAACGGCGGTGCGCATGATCACCTTGCCGGCGCCATGACGGCCTTCGATGTCGTGGTGCAGGGTGCGGCCGTCGCGCAGCGGCACGCGAACCAGCGAGCGTTTCGCCTGCTCGGTGGCCTTGCGGATCGCTTCCGGCACCTCTTTGGCCTTGCCCTTGCCGAAGCCGACGCGGCCACGCTGGTCGCCGACGACCACCAGAGCGGCGAAGCCGAAGCGCTTGCCACCCTTGACGGTTTTCGACACGCGGTTGATCGCGACCAGACGGTCGGCGAATTCCGGGGTTTCTTCGCGCTCTTCGCGGCGACCCCGACGATTATCACGTTCTGCCATGAGGCATTCCTTATCAGGTTGGCGACAAGCGCCGGTTCATTCAATCCAGGTGGGCGCCCACGATGGAGCGCCCCCGGATCATCGGGGCGGCTGGAGAGCCGCCCACAGGATCAGAACTTCAGACCGCCTTCGCGGGCTGCGTCTGCCAGAGCCTTGATCTTGCCGTGGAACAGGAAGCCGCCACGGTCGAAAATGACTTCCTCGACACCGGCTTTCTTGGCCCGCTCGGCAATCGCGGCGCCGATTTTCGCGGCAGCCTCGACGTTGTTCTTGCCGACGACGCCCAGATCCTTCTCGAGCGACGAGGCGGCGGCCAGGGTGACCCCCTTCGCGTCGTCGATCAGCTGGACGCTGATGTTCTTGGAAGAACGGTGAACGGACAGACGCGGACGACCGTCCGAGATTGCCCGCAGTTTGTTCCGCACGCGCAGGCGGCGCTTCAGGAACAGCTCTCGTTTGTTCAGTGCCATTTCTCGCGCCCCTTACTTCTTCTTGCCTTCCTTGCGGAAGACGACCTCACCCTTGTAGCGGATGCCCTTGCCCTTGTAGGGCTCGGGGCGGCGCCACTCGCGGATGTTCGCGGCGACTTGGCCGACCAGCTGCTGGTCGATGCCTTCCACCACGATCTCGGTCTGCTTCGGCGAGGTGATCGTCACACCGTCCGGCGTTTCGAAGTTCACGTCATGCGAATAGCCCAGAGCCAGTTTCAGGGTCTTGCCCTGCATGGTGGCGCGGTAGCCCACGCCCTGGATCTCGAGCTCTTTCTTGAAGCCTTCCGACACGCCGACGGTCAGGTTCTCGACCATTGAGCGGGTCATGCCCCACTGCTGGCGGGCCCGCTTCGAGGTGCCGCGCGGCGTCACCTTGACCGAACCTTCTTCCAGCGACAGGGTCACGTCGTCGGTCGCGGTGAACGTACGGGCGCCTTTCGGCCCCTTCACCTCGATCGTCTGGCCCTTGATTTCAGCGGTCACGCCTTTCGGGAGGGCGACCGGTTTCTTACCAATCCGAGACATCTCTGCCCTCCTTAGAACACGGTGCAGAGCACTTCGCCGCCGACGTTGGCGTTGCGCGCTGCTGCATCAGACATGACACCCTTCGGCGTCGAGACGATGGAAACGCCCAGGCCGTTGCGGACCTGCGGGATTTCCTTGGCGCCGGCATAGACGCGGCGACCGGGTTTCGACACGCGGGCCAGTTCGCGGATGACCGGAGTGCCTTCGTAATACTTCAGGCTGATTTCCAGTTCCTTGTGACCGGCTTCGGTCGTGGTTTCTTCATAGCCGCGGATGTAACCTTCGGCTTTCAGCACGTCCAGAACCCAAGCGCGCAGCTTGGAGGCAGGCGTGCGAACGGTCGATTTGCCGCGCATCTGAGCATTGCGGATGCGGGTCAGCATATCGCCGAGAGGATCGTTCATCATTGTATATGCCCCCTTACCAGCTGGACTTGACCATGCCGGGGATCTGACCGAACGAGCCGAGCTCGCGCAGCATGATCCGCGACAGTTTCAGTTTCCGATAGTATGCGTGCGGACGGCCGGTCAGTTGGCACCGGTTGTGCAGACGCGTCGCCGACGAGTTGCGCGGCAGTTCAGCCAGTTTCAGGCTGGCCTTGAAGCGCTCTTCCATCGGCAGGGACTGATCGTGGACGATCTCGTTCAGAGCGGCGCGTTTGGCGGCGTATTTCTGAACCAGTTTCTCGCGCTTCTTCTCGCGCTCGACCATGGATTTCTTAGCCATATCTTCTTCCCTTCGCGATCAGCTGTTGAACGGCATGTTGAAATGCTTCAACAGCGACTTCGCTTCCGCGTCGGTCGGCGCGGTGGTGCAGATGATGATGTCCATCCCCAGAACTTCGTCGACCTTGTCGAAGTTGATCTCCGGGAAAACGATGTGCTCCTTCAGGCCCATGGCATAGTTGCCGCGGCCGTCGAAGGAGCTGCCCTTCACGCCGCGGAAGTCGCGGACGCGCGGCAGCGCGATGTTGATCAGGCGGTCCAGGAATTCATACATCCGGTCGCCGCGCAGGGTCACTTTCGCGCCCAGCGGCATTTCCTCGCGAACGCGGAAGCCGGCGATGGATTTCTTGGCATGGGTCACCACGGCCTTCTGGCCGGCGATGAGCGAAAGCTCCTCGGCGCCCTGCTTGACCTTCTTGGTGTCCTTGACCGCTTCGCCGATGCCCATGTTCAGGACGATCTTGTCCAGGCGCGGGATCTGCATGTCGTTCTTGTAGCCGAACTCTTCCTTCAGGGCAGCGCGGATGCTGTCCTTGAAAAGCGACTTCAGACGCGGGGTGTAGGTGGCTTGGTCCAGCATCAGATCACGTCTCCGGTGGTCTTGGCGAAACGGACCTTCTGGTCGCCTTCCACGCGGAAGCCGACGCGGGTCGCTTTGCCGTTCTTGTCCAGCAGCGCGAGGTTCGACAGGTCGATCGGCATGGCTTTCGCCACGCGGCCACCCTGCGAGGTCTGGCTTTGACGGGTGTGACGGATGGCGATGTTGACGCCGTCGACGATGGCCTTGTTGTCCTTGGGCATGACGGCGGTAATCTCGCCCTGCTTACCCTTGTCCTTGCCGGCCAGCACGACGACCTTGTCGCCTTTTTTCAGCTTGGCAGCCATCACAGCACCTCCGGCGCAAGCGAGATGATCTTCATGAAGTTCTTGGCGCGCAGCTCGCGCACGACCGGCCCGAAGATACGGGTGCCGACCGGTTCGCCCTGGTTGTTCAGGATGACGGCGGCGTTGCGGTCGAAGCGGATCGAGGTGCCGTCCTCGCGCTTCACTTCTTTGGCGGTGCGCACGACGACGGCCTTGCGGACGTCACCTTTCTTCACGCGGCCGCGCGGGATGGCCTCCTTGACGGAGACGACGATGATGTCGCCCACCGACGCATAGCGACGGTGCGAACCACCCAGGACCTTGATGCACTGCACCCGGCGCGCGCCGGAGTTGTCAGCGACATCCAGATTGGTCTGCATCTGGATCATAGGGTTACTCCCGACCTTTGGGGACCGGCCTGACCGGCCCCAGGGTATCGATTAAACTGGTGTCAGGCTTGGGCTTCGGCAGCGTCAAGCAGGACGGTCCAGCGCTTGGTCTTCGAGATCGGCGCGCATTCGACGATGCGAACGGTGTCACCGACCTTGAACTGGTTTTCCGCGTCATGGGCGCGGTATTTCTTGGACGACCGCACGGTCTTGTGCAGCAGCGGGTGCTTGAAGCGGCGCTCGACTAGGACGGTGACGGTCTGTTCGTTCTTGTCGCTGACCACACGGCCTTGCAGGATGCGTTTGGGCATGGACCGGACTCCTCAGTTCGCCGCCGCGGCTTCCGCCGCTTTCTGGTTCAGAATGGTTTTCACACGGGCGACGTCGCGACGGACGGCACGCATGCGAGCGGTCGATTCGAGCTGGCCGGTGGCCTGCTGGAAGCGCAGGTTGAACGCTTCCTTCTTCAGCGACAGAAGCTGCTCGCGCAGCTGTTCCGGCGACTTTTCTTTCAGTTCCTGCGCTTTCATGCGCCTGTTCCTTTCAACATCACCGGAGAGCCCCTGCATCGCAGGGCCACCCTGATTCCGGTGGAGTTTCGTGATGAAGCCGTGCCTATAGGCGCGTTTCCCAGCAAACACAAGGAATTTCTTTGCAGCCGCGGCGCGGCACACGCTTGACGATAGTAACGGCGCCGTTACCATCCTGCTCGGCATTTTAATCAAAAGGTATTCTTCATGGAACCTGCGGCACTGATCTTCGGTGGGCTGATCGCCCTTATGCTGGGCGTGGCGATTTTCGACGATGACGACGAACCGGATCGCGAACCGGAACCGGAACCGGAGCCCGAAATGGACGACCAAGGCCGCGTGACCGGCACCGACCGGGACGACGATCTTGCCTATGACGAAACCGCCTCGCCCTACCCGACCGAGATCCATGCCGGCGCCGGCAACGACACGGTCAGCCTGTCCCTGGGGGTCGATACCTATGGCGAGGATGGCGACGACGTGATCCTGATCGACACGTCCTATGGCAGCGTGATCGACGGCGGCGCCGGCAACGACCAGATCCGCGTGGACCGCGCGATCAAGACCGAAGTGCTGGGCGGCGATGGCGACGACACGATAAGCCTGATCGACCGCGCCATGGATGAGCCGAACGTGATCGACGCCGGCGCCGGAAACGACATGGTGCTGATCGCGAAAAGCCCTTCACTGGGCAGCGACTGGAACCACACCACCGATGTCACGCTGGGCGAAGGCGCCGACCATCTGCAACTGGACATGCAGCAGGGCGACATCAATCCGGGCCAGGCCGGTTCGGGCACGGCGGTCGAGGTCTCGGATTTCGACCCGACGCAGGACGTGCTGACCATCAACATCCCGGCGGCCGAGCAGAATTACCTTGGCCACAATGTGATCGCGCGCAATGGCGGCACCGAGATCGAATTGCGCTATCTCGGCCTAGATGCCGAGGAGGAGCCGATGGAATACCTCTCGATCATCCGCCTTGTGGGCGTGCAGAGCCTGCTGCCGTCCAGCTTCCATGTGGTGACCGGCTAGGCAAGGCAAAAGCCCCGCCATTCGCATGGCGGGGCCTTTTTCGGCGTCGCTTGACCAGGATTACCAGTCTTCGCGGGCGACGATGCGGGTCAGCACCGGCAGCTTCTGCGCGCCCAGGCGCAGGGCTTCGCGGGCGATGACGTCGTTCACGCCGTCGATCTCGAACATGATCCGGCCGGGGTGGACGCGGGCGGCCCAGAAGTCCACCGAGCCCTTGCCCTTACCCATCCGCACTTCGGTCGGCTTCGAGGAAACCGGCACGTCCGGGAAGATCCGGATCCAGACCCGGCCCTGACGCTTCATGTGGCGGGTGATCGCGCGGCGGGCCGCTTCGATCTGGCGGGCGGTCACGCGCTCGGGCTCGATCGCCTTCAGCGCGTAAGAGCCGAAGTTCAGGGCAAAGCCGCCCTTGGCTTCGCCGTGGATCCGGCCCTTGTGCTGTTTGCGGAACTTGGTCCGTTTCGGTTGCAGCATTTTGACTTCTCCTTAGCGCGCGTCGCGGTCGCGATCACGGCGCGGACCGCGCGGGGCCGGACCGTCCTGCGCCTCGGTGGCGCGGCGGTCGCGGGCCTGCGGGTCGTGTTCCATGATCTCGCCCTTGAAGATCCAGACCTTCACACCGATGATCCCGTAGGGGGTCGTGGCTTCCGACAGCGCATAGTCGATGTCGGCGCGCAGGGTGTGCAGCGGCACGCGGCCTTCGCGATACCATTCGGTGCGGGCGATTTCGGCGCCGCCGAGACGGCCCGAGACGTTCACCCGGATGCCCAGGGCACCCATGCGCATGGCGTTCTGCACCGAACGTTTCATGGCGCGGCGGAACGACACCCGGCGCTCGAGCTGCTGGGCGATCGACTCGGCCACCAGCTGGGCGTCCAGCTCGGGCTTGCGGACCTCGACGATGTTGAGGTGCAGTTCCGAGGCGGTGAAATTCGCCAGCTTTTTGCGCAGCGTCTCGATGTCCGCGCCTTTCTTGCCGATGATGACACCCGGACGCGCGGCATAGATCGTCACGCGGCATTTCTTGTGCGGACGCTCGATGATGACGCGGCTGACGCCGGCCTGCTTGGCTTCATCATGGATGAAGTCGCGGATCTTCAGGTCTTCCAGCAGCAGATTGCCGTAGTCCTTGTCGTCCGCGTACCAGCGGCTGTCCCAGGTGCGGTTGACCTGAAGACGCATCCCGATGGGGTTGACTTTCTGACCCATTACGCGCGCTCCCCTGCTTCGACGGCCTCGACCTGACGAACCTTGATGGTGATTTCCGAGAACGGCTTCATGATCTTGCCGTAACGGCCACGGGCGCGCGGACGGCCGCGTTTCATGACCAGGTTCTTGCCGACCCAGGCCTCGGCGACGATCAGGCTGTCGACGTCCAGGTTGTGGTTGTTCTCGGCGTTGGCGATGGCCGATTGCAGGCACTTCTTCACGTCGCCGGCGATGCGCTTGTGCGAGAAGGTCAGGTCGGCCAGGGCCTTGTCCACCTTCTTGCCACGGATCAGCGCCGCGACGAGGTTCAGCTTCTGCGGCGAGGTGCGAAGCATCTTGGTCTTCGCAAACGCCTCGTTCTCCGCCACGCGGCGCGGATTCTGTTCCTTACCCATGGGGATTACTTCCTTTTCGCTTTCTTGTCGGCGGCGTGACCGTAATAGGTCCGGGTCGGCGAATATTCACCGAACTTCTGGCCGATCATCTCTTCGGTCACGGCGACCGGGATGTGCTTGTGACCGTTGTAGACGCCGAAGGTCAGGCCGACGAACTGCGGCAGAATGGTCGAACGACGCGACCAGATCTTGATGACGTCGGACTTGCCGGCTTCGCGGGCTTTCTCGGCCTTGCGAAGCACATAAGCGTCGACAAAGGGGCCCTTCCAGATAGAACGTGCCATGGATTAACGCCCCTTCTTCGCATTACGCGACCGCAGGATATACTTGTCGGTCGATTTGTTCGAGCGGGTCTTGGTGCCCTTGGTGCCTTTGCCCCACGGGGTCACCGGGTGACGGCCACCCGAGGTCCGGCCTTCACCACCACCATGCGGGTGGTCGATCGGGTTCATGGCGACACCGCGCACGCTCGGGCGGATGCCCTTGTGACGGTTGCGGCCAGCCTTGCCGAGGTTCTGGTTCGAGTGGTCCGAGTTCGACACGGCACCGATGGTGGCCATGCATTCCTGGCGGACCAGGCGCAGCTCGCCCGAGGACAGGCGGATCTGGGCATAGCTGCCGTCGCGACCGACGAACTGGGCATAGGTGCCAGCCGAACGGGCGATCTGGCCGCCTTTGCCGGGCTTCAGCTCGACGTTGTGGACGATGGTGCCGATCGGCATGCCGCTGAACGGCATGGCGTTGCCGGGCTTCACGTCGACCTTGGCGCCGGCGATGACCTTGTCACCCACGGCCAGACGCTGCGGAGCCAGGATATAGGCCTGCTCGCCGTCTTCGTATTTGATCAGCGCGATGAAGGCGGTGCGGTTGGGATCGTATTCGATCCGCTCGACCGTGGCCGAAACATCGAACTTCGTGCGTTTGAAATCGACGATGCGGTAAAGACGCTTCGCCCCGCCGCCCTTGCGGCGCATCGTGATCCGTCCGGTGTTGTTCCGGCCGCCGTTCTTGGTCAAACCCTCGGTGAGGGATTTGACCGGGCGCCCTTTCCAAAGCTCCGAACGGTCGATCAGAACCAGCCCACGCTGGCCAGGCGTCGTCGGCTTATACGACTTGAGTGCCATGCTCTCTGTCTTCCGTTGCTTTGGACCGTAGCTGGTCCGTTTCAGTCAAAAATGGACGGCCCCGCTGCCGGGGCCGTCGATTCGCGGCTTCTTATCAAAGACCGGTCGAGACGTCGATGCTGTTGCCAGCTTCCAGCATCACATAGGCCTTCTTGACGTCCGAGCGCACGCCCGGGCGGCCGCGGAAGCGCTTGGTCTTGCCCTTGGTGATGGTCGTGTTCACGGCCTTCACCTTGACGTTGAACAGGGCCTCGACGGCCTGCTTGATCGCCGGCTTGTTCGAATCCTTGGCCACCTGGAAGACATAGGCGTTGGCGTCAGCCACCAGCGTCGCCTTCTCGGTGATCAGCGGCTTCACGATCACGTCGTAATGTTCGGGTTTCACGCTCATTTCAGGCGAGCCTCCAGAGCTTCGACACCGGCGCGCGTCAGCACGAGCGTGTCGCGACGCAGGATGTCATAGACGTTGGCACCGATCGAGGGCAGCACGTCGACGCCTTCGAGGTTGCGGGCGGCGCGGGCGAAGTTCTCGTTCACTTCGGCACCGTCGATCACCAGCACGCGCTTCCAGCCGTTTTCCTTGACCGCCTTGGCGACGGCCGAGGTCTTGGCTTCGGCAATGTTCAGGCTGTCCACGATGACCAGCTCACCCGCCGCGACTTTCGCCGACAGCGCGTGCTTCAGGCCAAGCGCGCGGACTTTCTTCGGCAGGTCGAAGGCGTGCGAGCGCGGGGTCGGGCCCTTGTAGACGCCGCCGTGACGGAAGGTCGGCGCCTTGCGGGAACCGTGGCGGGCGCCGCCGGTGCCTTTCTGGCGATAGATCTTCTTGGTCGAATAGCTGACGTCCGACTTGCCCAGCACCGAATGGGTGCCGGCTTGGGCTTTCGCACGCTGCCAGCGCACCACGCGGTGCAGCAGGTCGGCGCGGGGCTCCAGACCAAAGATGTCGTCGCTCAGGTCGATGTCGCCGGCCTTGCCGGAATCGAGCGAGATCACATCGAGTTTCATTTGCTCTCTCCTTCGGGCGCGGCATCGTCAGCGGACTTGTCCGCTTCGATCGAGGCCTGGGCTTCGGCCAGAGCAGCCTCTTGCGCGGCGGCTTCGGCTTCGGCAGCGGCCTTGCGGGCGGCTTCTTCCTCGGCGGCAGCGGCAGCGGCGGCTTCTTCGGCCAGACGCGCGGCTTCCTTGGCCTTCGAGCGGGTCGCGGCGGGGAAGATCGTGGTTTCGGCCAGCGGCTTCTTCACGGCGTCCTTGATGGTGACCCAGCCACCTTTCGAGCCCGGAACCGAGCCCTTGACCATGATCAGGCCACGGTCGGCATCGGTGCGCACGACTTGCAGGTTCTGCGTGGTGACGCGAACGGCACCCAGATGACCCGCCATCTTCTTGCCCTTGAACACCTTGCCGGGGTCCTGGCACTGGCCGGTCGAACCGTGCGAGCGGTGGCTGATCGACACGCCGTGCGAGGCGCGCAGACCACCGAAGTTGTGACGCTTCATCGCACCGGCAAAGCCTTTACCGATCGAGGTACCGGCGATGTCGACGAACTGACCCGCGAAATAGTGATCGGCGATGATTTCCTCGCCCACGTCCACCAGGTTTTCCTCGGCAACGCGGAATTCCGCGATCTTGCGCTTGGGCGCGACATTCGCCTTGGCGAAATGGCCACGCAGAGCGGCGGTCGTGCGCTTGGCTTTCGCCTCGCCCGCGCCGAGCTGCAGAGCCACGTAACCGTCTTTGTCGGTCGTGCGCTGAGCGATGACCTGCACATTATCGACGTGCAGAACGGTGACGGGAACTTGACGTCCGTCTTCCAGGAACAGCCGGGTCATGCCCAGCTTCTTGGCGATAACACCAGTCCGAAGCATGATGACCCCCTTAGACCTTGATCTCGACATCCACGCCGGCGGCGAGGTCGAGCTTCATCAGGGCGTCAACGGTCTGCGGGGTGGGATCGACAATGTCGAGCAGACGCTTGTGGGTGCGGATTTCCCACTGGTCGCGCGATTTCTTGTCGATATGCGGGCCGCGCAGAACGGTGAATTTCTCGATCTTGTTCGGCAGCGGGATCGGACCACGAACCGTAGCGCCGGTGCGCTTGGCGGTGTTCACGATTTCCTGCGTGCTGGCATCCAGGACGCGATAGTCGAACGCCTTCAGCCGGATGCGGATATTCTGGCTTTGCATAGACTTCCCTCTTGCGGGGAGTTCCAGTTGAGAGGCTGACAGCACACCATGCCCCGCCAGCGTCGAACCGTATAAAACAACAGCAGGCCGCCTTGGCGGCGGCCCTGCCTGATGGCCACCGATTCTCGAGAAACCGGCAGCGATGCGGTCCTATGCCGGAAAAGCCCCACCAGGTCAAGCATCGGCTGGCCTATCGGTCAGCAGACAATACCCAGGTTACGGAAGCAGCGATCCTGCACCTCTCGCCGGTTGCGACATAGGCAGTATCGCCGGCCAGACGCCGCGCCCGCATGCATGTGATATCGGCCACGCAAACCTGGTCCGGGACCTCGACGTCCTACTGCCGATCCAGAGTGCTGTCGACCATGATCGCCGGCTTGCCGCCATAAGGCGGCAGGGCGGCGCTTGTAGCCAACCTGCGCCTTGATCCCCGCCGGCAGCGCCAAGCTGGCGACGGTTCGCACAGATGCTTTCGCCCGCTTCAGGAAAGCGAGAGAGCCGCCGCAGCCCAACGTTTGCCAAGCTCCGCGCAATCCTCAGTTGGACCGCCGATCAGGCACTCTCAGAGCTGTTCCACCAGTTGGTTCGACAATCATAGACACTCCATAGACTTCATGATCGACCATATGTAATCCGGGGCAGGCACTCAAAACGGCCGGTCAGCCCGGCCTCATACGACACGGACTTGAAGCAACTGCAGGAAGAATGGTGGGACGCATATGACACGTCGGACTCTCGTCACCGGAGGCGCAGGCTTCATAGGCAGCCATCTTGTCGATCGTCTTGTGACAGCCGGCGAGCAGGTCATCGTGTTGGACGACCTCTCCAGCGGAAACCGGGAAAATCTGCCCCCTGAGGCCGAGCTCGTCATCGGCGATATCACCGACGGCGCGATGGTCGGCGAACTGATGAACGGGGCAGACAGTGTTTTTCATCTGGCAGCGCTGGTATCGGTCCAGGAATGCATAAAAGACTGGGAGCGTGGCCATCGCATCAACCTGGAGGCAACAATCGGACTGTTTCGCGCCGCTGCCAAGGCTCGGCCGGGCGGGGTGCCGGTGGTCTATGCTTCCTCGGCCGCCGTATATGGCGACCGGTCCGGGACGATGTGTCGCGAGAGCAGCGTGCCTGCCCCCATATCACCCTACGGCGCCGATAAGCTGGGCTGCGAGCATCAGGCCCGGGCAATGGCGGAAATTCATGGGCTGCCTTCGGTCGGTCTGCGCTTTTTCAATGTCTATGGACCCCGCCAAGACCCGCGTTCGCCCTATGCCGGGGTGATTTCGCGATTCTGCGCGAACCGCCTGACCGACGCTCCTCATACCGTATTCGGCGACGGCGGCCAAAGCCGCGACTTCATCTATGTTGCCGATATCATCGAAGGGCTGATCCAGGCCCGCGCTCATGCCGAAACCCGCGGAGGCGCCAGCGTCTTCAACCTGTGCACGGGAATCGAGACCACTCTCCTCGCCCTTGCTGCGGAAATTGATGGCGTGGCTGGCCGCGATCCGTCCCCGATCCTTCGCGCCGACCCGCGCCCGGGAGACATCCGCATGTCGCTGGGCGATCCGTCGGAAGCGGCGCACGCGCTCGGATTCTCCGCTGGAACCGACATCCGCACCGGGCTGGGTCAGCTGTGGACCTCTCTGACCGGGGAACGGGAGCGCTGACATTGCAGCCGGCCCTTTTGCGCGCTCCTGGCGGCGAGGCGCGCGCCCGGCAGGACATCGGTATGGAAGAGCAATTGACATCAATGGCGCGCGCTTCTATCGCCGCATATTCCCCCATGCCGAGTTGACTGCCAAGCGATGCTGAAGTCTTTGATCCGCCGGATCCTGCCCAGAAGCTATGTCACCGACAGGCATGGGGCCGTCAGCCGCAGGGTCGTCAGTTTGTGTGCCTTTTGCGCGACGCTGGCCATCACCATGGCCCCTTGTCTGGCGCGTGAAGTGTCGCGCCGCATAAGAGCGGACGACTATCACATCGGGCTCGCGCGTCTGGCATGGTATGTCCGGCGCAGATTTCCCAGGATGGATATGTCCCTGGACCCGTTGTATCTGTTCTGTTCCGGCATGACGCTCGCGGAACTCGAGGCGATGCGCGATTTCCTTCTGCGCTATGGTGGACGCATCAAGGCCGAGGTCCTGCTGGGCGAATTGTGCTTTCTCTCGGCAAGTGCGACGCTCCAGGCCTTCGGCACTCCGGATTACGCCCTGCATATGGGCCGGCTGAGCGCCGATGCCGACAGGCTGCTGGACCACGCCCTGCGCCATGCCTTGCCCGCTACCGACGCTTCGCCCGCAGACCTGCCCCAGCGCGACCCCGGGGCCGTCTCCTCGCGGGCGGGATTTTCGCCGCTCGGGGCCGAAGCCGCCCTGCGCGACGCGCTGGATCTGCTTGAAGGCGCGGGCTTTCGTCCGTTCATCCTGTCGGGCACGCTGCTGGGCGCAGTCCGGGAAGGCCGGATGCTGGCGCATGACTATGACATCGACCTTGGCCTTTTCGCCGAGGAAGCCGACCTGGCCCAGCTTGAACGACTGCTTTGTCACAGTCCGCCGTTCCGCTGCTTGCGCGCCGAGTCGCAGACGCTCATTCTGGGAGGTCCGGAGGGGGCGATACGATGCGATATCCCGGTGCTCTACAAGCTGCGTCACGCCGGCGGCATCGTGATCGATATTTTCCTGCACTACCGGGAACGCGACTGCATCTGGCACGGCACGACGCTTTACAGATGGGTGAACAGCCCCTTCACGTTGGCCCCTCGCGATCTTGCAGGGGTTCGCCCCTTGGCGCCCGCGACTGCCGAACAGAACCTGACCGAAAATTACGGCGATTGGCGCAAACCGAAACTGAGCTTCGACTGTGCCCTGGATACGCCCAACCTGGTGCTGCACGCCGGGCCGATGGCACTGGCGGTTTCGGTGCGACGGCTCGCAATGCTGCATTCGCGCCCGCAGGATGCGGCACGGTTGCTGGAACAGATGGCGGCGGCGGGCTTTGTCCGGCCCGATCCTCTGCGAGGTTGGAGGATTTCCGAAACCATCTTCGACGGCTCAGGGGATGCGGCGGACGAAGAAGCGCCCGTCGGGCCGGTCCGGGCCGGCGGAACACGGGACGGGACATGAACTTTGCACCTGCCGCGCATTGACTTGGCGGACTGGCGCCGGAATAAGCGCCTGCTAAGGCTGGCCCTGGCCGAGGGCCGCAGCAAGGTCAGGTTATTCATGGAAAAGATCGACAGCGCATCCGTCATCCACGTACCCCTCGACATTCCTGTCGATGAGTTGCGCGACCGAATCGCCTCGCTGCCACACCTGAACTTCATCCATGTGGATCACGCGGCGGCCAGCCGCACCAAAACCGACAGCATCATCACCCTGGCGCGCCAGGACCCGGCCCTGAAGGAAAAGCTGGTGATGATGGCCAACGCGGGGTTCCATCTTTACACCCTGCGCGAAGGCGTGTCCTCAATGGTGCGCCACCGCCGGATTCCGACGCTGTGGCGGCTGGCCATCGCGGGCGAGGTGGCTGTGGACAGCAACACCATTTTCAGCAAGTTGGAAACCGCCCCCGGCGGCGGCGAGCCGCGGCTGCTGGTCGTGTTCTCGTCGATCGCAGGCGTCATGTATACGCCCAGCCTGATGCGGCATTTCGAGCAGAACTTCGCCTCGATCGGAAAATATGTCCCCAAGAACACGCATATCATGCGCATCGCCGATTTCGGCGGCGTCGTGGGATCGTTCTACCTCAACTCCCGGGCTCTGCCCGACAACGAGGATCACATTTGTACCCGGATTGAGGATGCCGCCGCCGGGCTTGGCGTGGCGCGGGACAATATCGTGCTCTACGGCGGCTCCAAGGGTGGGACCGCCGCGGCCTTCTACGCGATGCGCCATGGATGGCGCGGGGTAGCGGCGGACCCGATCCTGTCGGACGAGCATTATGTGAATACATATAACGACTCCCATTTCACGCTCGACACATTCGCGGCCACCAAGCAGGAGCGCTTCGCCGAGCTGGTGGGTCAGGTCCACCCCGAGGCACGGCTTTCGGTGATCTGCTCGACCCGCTCGCCGCAATTTCCCTATATCGATGAGACGTTGATCGGACGCTTTCGCGACCGCTTCCTGTTCCTGAACTCGGAAAATCCCGAGATTCGTTCCCATCCCGATGTCGGGCGGCTGACCATCCCCCACGCCCTATCGCAGATCAACCAGCATCTTGCCGGGCTGGCGATCCCTGGTGGCTACCATACGGTCTGGTGATCCCGGCCGGTTGCGAAGTCAAAGGGGGGTTGTTAAGGAGGGTTCTCGGCGGGTCGGTGCATCCGCCCTGTTGCAGCGGAAATCGCAATGAAACTGACCGTCCATATCGGCACGACCAAGACTGGTTCGACCAGCATCCAAGACTTCCTGCGTCACAACCGCGCCGCCTTCGCCCAGAAGGAGATCTGTATCCCCGAGGTTCTGGGTGTGCAGGATCATCGCAAGGCCACCATATCCGCGCTAAATTTCGGGCAGTCCCAGGCTCTGATGCAAGCCTTAGGCATCCGCGATCAGCACGATCATGCCCGCTTCGTCGCGGAAACCCACGCCGCCTATCGCGAGACCATCGAGACGACGTTGCCGCGCGAGGTCGTCATCACCAGCGAACACCTGCAATCGCGCTGCAACCTAGAAGCAAATGTCACGCGCTTCCGCGAGCTTTTCGCTGAAGGATTCGCCCAGGTCCGCATCCTAGTCTATGTGCGCCCGCAGCTCGATCAACTCGTGTCGCTCTATTCGACCCTACTGCGGCACGGTTTCTCCGACACGATGGAAGAGCATATTCAGCGACTTACCAAGGGCTTCTTCAAGTATTTCGACCTTCAAGGACTCATCAGCCGCTGGGGCAACGTCTTTGGAATCGAAAATATCGAGGTGCGTCCCTACAAGGCGCTTCCTTCCCGGCAGGAAGGCGGCGTCATCGCCGATTTTTGTCGGTTTCTGGGACAGGATCACGCTGATCCGCTTTTTTCGCACCCCAAAGAGCTCAACAGTTCGATCAATATCCAGGGACAGGAACTCTTGCGCCTAGCCAATGTCAATGGCGAGCTTGATCCCGCGCAGCGCCGGCAGGAGATTGCCCGGATTGAGGCGAATTTCTCGGGACAGGGAGCAGAACCCAACCTTGCACAGGCCCGCACCTTCCAAAGCCGCTTCGACAAGGGCAACGCCTGGGTGATCGAGACTTTCTTTCCCGACCACCCGGAGTATCTGGAACCGCGCTGGCCGAAGGCGTGAGCGGACCCGATGATCAGGCGGGCATGACAAGCTTTGCCTGCCCCGGGGCCGCCGCGGATGAACCCGCCAGCCCGCAGACAATTTCGGTGAACTCCCGCATGGTTTCCTCGATATAGGGTCCGCCGATATCGGCGGGCTTCAACGCGGGCAGACGGCCCTCGATGGCAGCCTTCATCGCTTCGGCAAAGGCTTCCTCTGTCGGGGCAACGATATGGCCAAGCCCATCCTTCAACACCGAGCGCACGCCCGGGATATCCGAACCGATGCAGGTCGCGCCAAGACATAGCGCCTCCAGCAGGACCATGGGTTGCCCTTCGTAATCCGAGGACAGCATGCAGACGTCGGCATGAGCCAACAGCGGATAGGGATTCGAGACTTGACCAAGGAAACGGACCTGTTCGGCCACCCCCTTTCGACGGGCAAGCTGGACCAGCTTGTCGCGTAGGGAACCTTCGCCGCAAATCATCAGGACCGCATTCGGATGCTCCGGGGCGATGCGGGCCAATGCCCCGATCATCCGGTCGTAGCGCTTCTCAGGCGATAGCCGACCAAGGGCGACGAACCGGAATAGGCCGGGGTCTTGGAACAGCATGCCCGCCTCGGGATGCGCCAGCGAAACCGGCAGACGTGCCTTTTCCAGAACCCGTTTCACATCCAGCGTATTGCGCACGGTTCGCGCCCGCGCCGCTGGATAGAATTGCTTCAAATGCGTCTCGTTTACCGTCCGCGTTTCGTCAGAGACTGCAATGATCTGATCGAACCAACGATAGATCTGGAATACCGCGTTAAGCTGACGGTGCGCTTTCATAAGGTTGTTGTATTCAGCCCACAGATGGCTGTGCTGATAGCAAACCTTGCGTACGGCGTTGCTGCAAGCAATCAAGCTCGTCCAGTAAGGAGAGTAGCCGCCAAACTCGATAGCAATATCAAAATGAGCGCTGCCCAACACCCGCCGGGCCTCGCGCTCGAAGATGCGACGGAGTATAGGCAGGTCCCTATTAGCGTTCAGCGTATCGCCGATGCAGAAACTCTGATAAACGGACTGCTCCTCGCTAGTGCGCAGCATGTCACCATAGCGCCAGATCCAATTGCAGCGCGGATCAAATTCTTGAAACTGCTGCATACGGCCAGGTTCATTGTCCATGGCTGTCGCATCGATCAGGATATAAGGGTCAAAACGCTCGTAATCGAGGTTGGCAATCAGGCTCCTCAGCGATGCGGTGATACCGTTCGGCAGCATCCCCCCCGGCTCGATCAGCAGGCGCAGGCGCCCGTCGGGACGGCGGTGACTGGCCTTCGTCGCCGGGTCCAGCAAGGCCGCCAGCGCGGTTTCTGCGGCATGGCCGTCCTCGAACGGGGTGAAGCGTTGCCGCATCTGTTCGTAACCCGGGAAGTCCGACGGCCGCCGGGCCGCACGGATGGCACCGACCAGACCGGCGAAATCCGTCGTATTGGCGCAAGGCAGATCGGCGGGCTCCAGATAGAGTCCCCGGTCTTCACGGTAATGGTCGATATCGGGGGTGAACAGGACGATCGGCCGGTCCACGGGCAGAAAATCGAACAGGATGCTGGAATAATCGCTGACCATGACATCGACGATGGTCAGAATGTCGTTGATATTGTCGTTCTCGGCCAGCAAGGCCATGTTCGGGGCAAGGTCGGTCTGGCGGACTCTCAGCATCTGATGCGCCGAGAACAGCACGAAATACCCCTGCCCCAGCGCCTCGGCCATCTCCCTGCAAAGCTTGGCCTGGTCGCCGAAAACCTGCGAAATCTGTGTCGAATTGCCCCGCCAGGTGGGGGCGAACAGCACGATCTGCTGATCCGCGCCGATACCGTAGCGGTCGCGCAATTGCCGCGCGGGCACCTTGGGCACGATCACGTCGTCCACGCGCGGCGCACCGCAGGGGAACAGCGCGTCCGCAAGCAGTTCATCCGCATAGCAGGGCCGGATCGTCGCCCAGCGATAATATTCGCTCAGTTCGGGAATGACGTCCGCCTGCAGGAAATTGCGTTGCGAATTGGCCTTCGACACCAGCGGCGCCACCATGTCGCGCCCCATCGCCTTCATCGGAACGCCGTGCCAGGTGTTGCAATAGTGCTGGCCGGGACGGCGGATGAACCAGGTCGGGAAGGTGACGTTGTTCACCAGATAGCCCGCTTCCAGCAGCGCCATGCCGTATTCCGCCGTGCCGGCCCGCACCAGCCGCACATCGGGGTTCCTGGCGATCTCGTCGGGGGCCGACTCGCCCTCCTTGGCGACCCAGATGATGCGGAACCGCCCCTGCGGCTGGTTGCGCAGCAGGGCGCGATACATGGCCAGGGGATTGTCGGCGAATTTCTTGCCCCAGTAGCATTCGAACAGGATCGTATCGGTCCGCGGCGCCACGCGCTCGAAATTGTCGATATAGGCGCGCGCGTCGAGCGCCTTCGCACTGGCGGCGCCCTCGCCGCTCATCATCGCGTTGTAGCGGGTTTGCAGCACCCGCGAGAGCCGTGCATAGGGACCGATATGGCGCAGCCGGGCATCAAGGGGCTTGTAGGCAAGAAGAAGGTTGCGCAAAAATGTCTTGGTCATGTTCCGGTACCATGTTGCTTGGGCGCGGCCGAAGCGGAATCGACGGTCGGGGGCGCGGAGAAAATGGCCCATATGGCCGCGATGAGCAATGGCTGCGGCCATTCTTTCGGTCCTGGTCCGATCGGTTGGACGCGATAACGGCATCAGTGCGCGGCGGCATGACAAAAGCGGTCGATCCGCCGCATGGAACCGGCCATTTTCCGCGCACGGCCGGTCGGAGATCATCATGCCTTTTTATGTTTTCGGCGGGTCCAATTCAATTTTCCGCGACGGCTGGGTGTCCAGTTTTTCCCAGCAGACAGGACAGCCCGTCCTGAACCGCTCGGTCGGGGCCACGACGACGCTCACCGGGCTTTTCCGCTTTCTGATGCCCGGAGACGGCGATCAACCGGGCGAAGGCGACTGCGTTCTTTGGGAGTATGCGCTCAACGAGGTGAACCATGTCGCACGCGGCTATCGCCGCGAGATGCTGCTGAAGAATGTCGAGCATCTCATGGCGTTGTGCCGCGCGCGCGGTTGCCGCTTCGTTCCGCTGATCCTGACTCCGCTCTGGCAGGAACGGGCGCCGCAGCGCGATCCCTATTACCAGATGCTGACGGATCTTTTCGCCCATCACGGCATCGTCCCCTTCGACGTCTCGGTGGCTTGGCGCCAGCGGAACGCGGGACAACGCCTGCCCTACGCGCTTTACACCGACAGCGCCCATTACACGCGCGCACCGGAACTGACGGCGTTCATCGCCGCCGGAGTCGCGGAACTGGTCGCCGCCTGCCGCGTTCCGGCCCCGGTCGCGCCCCTGCATACCGCGGGACGCAGCGTCGCGCTGGTCGAGGGGCTGACGCAGGGCTGGCACGAGAACGCGCTGATGCGCATTCCGACGGCGCAATTGCCGCTTTCGATCGAGCTGAACGGGCACGGCCGGGTCGCCGCCGTCTGCGCCCTCTGCCATGCGGATTTCGAAAGCGGCATCCGCGTGCAATTGCAGCGAGACGCGGACCAGATGCGGCAAATGCGCTTTTCGACCACGAACAGCAGCCATCGGCGCGTCATTCTCAAGGCGGTGTCGCTTGAAAACGCACTCGGCAAGCGTTGGGACACGCACTGGCTCTTTGGACCCGGCGACCGGTTGCTGCTTTCGCCCGCTCGCCATCCGGGAGAATTCTATGCCGAACACGAACTTCGTTCGACCTTGACGATGCCCGAAGAAAAGACGCCCGCCCGTATCGCCGGGGTGCTGTTGGAAAACGTGACCCCGGCTTGCTGACGCTGCCGGCCGAACGGGCGCAAGCGGGTCCGGCGCGCCTCTATTTCACCATGGCCGGCCGTGCGGGCTCCGGCTCGGCCGGTTGCAGGCTGCTGCGGATCATCGTGCTGGAAATGCCGTTGGTCCTTTCCAGATAGACGACTTCGCAAAGCGATGCGAGATCGTCGAACTTGCCGGCCCAGTCGCTGCCCATGGTGAAGACATCGACATGATAAAGGCGCACGTCGTCGGGCTTCTGTTCCCAGGTCCGTTCCGGGATGACCAGATCGACATAGCGCAACGCCTCAAGATGCGCCTTGCGCTCCTCCCAGCTATGGAAGGCCTGCTTGTTCTTGCGGGCATTGAACTCGTCGGTGGACAAGCCGACGATCAGATAGTCGCCAAGCGCCCGGGCCCGTTGCAGCAGACGGATATGTCCATAATGCAGGGTGTCGAAAGTACCGTAGGTCAGAATACGCCGCATCACTTCGCTCCGGGCATCCGCGCGAGTTCAGGCCGTCCCCATCGCGGCCACCCGGCGGCCAAGTCATCGTCCTGGGGCTGTCAAGTCCTCAGTCATACAGTGCTGCCCAGAAAATACAACCGCCGATCGTGCCGGTGTCGTCAAACTGGCATGTTTCCTCGTTAACCTTTGGGTTCGAGACCAACGAGGCCAGGCCAGCATGACTTTCCATCTTCCGCTCCCGCACCCCGCCGCCATGCCAGGCGACTTGAGCCGGCTTGCAGCGTTCATCGAGGCCGAAATCGTCCTCGGCATGAACGATTGTATGTCGGTGAATGAGATCGCAACGCGCATTTCCGCCAAGCTATGTGTCCTCCCCGATCATAGCGAGGTCGCGTCGGCCAGAACCCCAATCGCCAAACGCCGTTGACGCGGACGAAGGGCGGTCGGGACCGTATGCCGGGGATCGCGATGGCCCGGAAGGCCAGGATCAGCCGCAGGTCGCTCGGCACGGGCAAGGGCGCGCCCGCAGGATGGCGCAGCGTATGGAGCTGCACCACGCCGAGCCCGGCTCGCGCCGCGATGCAGCTCAGGAGAGTGTTCACCGCCTGCCGGATCAGCGGCTCGCCACGCTCCGACAGAAACAGCCAGGGCAGCGCGTCTTGGCGGCTGGCCGATTGACGTCGCAGCGCCCGAAGCCCACCACCGGCCAGCCGCTGGCTGGTCGAGACCGCGCTTCAGCCGCTGCGCCCAGAGATGGCCCGAAGTCAGGTGCAAGTCCGCGCGCCGCAGGGCGATCAACTCGCCGACTAGCAGCCCGTGCCGGTACATCGGCAACAGCGTGAGATGATCGCCGAGGAACTCTGCCGAATGGATCAGCACCAACGGCATGAGTCATAGGCATGGTGCCGGATGCATCCCCAGACCCAAGGCAAGAACGAACGCTGGCACCAGACCCCAAAGTTCGGGACTATCCAGTAGTCAATCGGCCTGAAACTGCCACGGGGAAGATTGCCGGCCCACGGCTGCATTGCCCGCCGATAGCTTCGCGATCTGCGCTAGACGGCCTCCCGCAGAAGGGCAGTTGCACCGGAGAGAAATTCGTCCTCGGGCCCTATCGCTCCAGACGCTTCAGGTTGGCCAGGATCAGTGCGGCCAGGTCGCCCTCGGCGGTGGGATCGAGCCGGGTGATGCGGATGCCCTCGGCCTCTAGCGCGGCGGTCAGCTCTGGGGTCAAGGCCCGCGCGGTCAGGACGTCCGCAATGCCCTCTTGCGCCATCCAGCGCGCCAGGCTGCCGGCGCGCTCGGGGGTCCATTCGGCAGGGGCGGCGATGATGCGGGCGCGCAGGTCCAGCCCGTAATCGGCGGCCATATAGCCGAATTGCGGCGACAAGGCCACGAAGTCGACGCTGTCGCGCGCGGCCATGGCGCGGTCGGCCTCGGATTTGGCCAGCAGCAGGTCGTGCTTCAGCGCGCGCAGGTTCTCGGCAAGGCGCGAGGCATCGGCGGGCACCAGCCGCGACAGGTCTCCGGCCACCACCTCGGCCATCTCGCCCAGACGAGTCGGCGCGAGCCAGGGCGCGGTCTCCTCGCCGGCGGGCGGCATCGGCTCCAGCCCCAGCCGGGCATAGAGCGCCGCGTCGGTGTCGTCGGGCTTCAGCATGGCGATGCCCGGCATCCGCTGGTCCAGGGGCTGGGCCGCGTCGATCTCGACGATGCGGATATTGGCGCGGCGGGCCGCGGGATAGAGCGGGTCCTCGGGCCAGAAGCTGCGGAAGGTCAGCACCGCGTCGGCCTTGCGGGCGGCCTCTTCCAGCTGCGCCCTGCCACGGCCGGCCAGGAAGGAATGCAGGCGCGAGGCCGGCAGCCGGACCGGCTGCACGGCCTCGACGGAGATCGTCGTGCCCTCGGTCAGCCGCCGCGCCAGCGCCTCGGCCGCGGGATGGGCGGTCAGCAGCGTCTCTGCCTGGGCGGCAGGGGCCAGGGCCAGCGTCAGCGCAAGGACCAGGCGTTTCATGCGGCGTCTCCTTTCAGGGCGCGGATCAGGGCGCAGAGCAGGAAGCAGCCACCCGCGACCAGGATGATCGCCGCGCCCGAGGGCACCGGCAGGTCGAACTGCATCGGCAGCAGGATTCCCGCCAGCGTCGCGAAACTGGCGATGCCGATCGAGACCCACCAGAAGCCGCGCAGCCCCCGCGCCACGGTGCGCGCCGCGGCCGCCGGGATCACCAGCAGCGCCCCCACCAGCACCGCGCCGACGATCTTGAGGCTGGCGACGGTCACCACCGTGACCAGCATGACGAAGAGATAGTCCAGCACCCGCACCGGCACCCCGCGCACGCTGGCGAGCGCCGGGTGGAAGCTAGCGATCATGAAGCGGTTGTAAAGCCAGGCGGTCAGCGCCAGCACCACGACCCCCACCACCGCCAGCACGGCAAGATCGGTGCCGTTCACCGTCAGGATCGAGCCGAAGAGCACGTTTTCCAGGATATGGACGTTGATCCGCCCCGCCAGGATCAGCAGCACCGAAGCGCCCAGCGCCAGCGACATCGACAGGAAGACGCCGATCAGCGTATCGGCGGACAGCCCGGTGCGGCCGCGCAGGTATTCCAGCCCCACCGCGAAGACCAGGCAATAGCCGAAGAGTGCGCCATAGGGGCCGGTATAAGGCTCGCCCAACAGGATGCCGATGGCGACGCCGGTCAGGGCGGCATGGCCCACGGCCTCGGCAAAGAAGGCGTGGCGGCGGATGACGACCAGCGTGCCCAGCCCGCCCAGCATCGGCCCGACGATCAGCCCCGCCAGCAGCGCGTTGACGGCGAAACCCCAGCCCAGGGCCGAGGGCAGCCAGCCGGCCTCGGCCAGCGCCTGCACGCCTTGCCGGAACGACTCGAAGCTCATGCCGCGGCCCGGTGCGAAAAGAGGCCGATCACCCGCTCGGCGGTCAGTTCGTCGCGCGGGGCGCCCTGGAACAGCAGCTGCCGGTTCAGCGCGGTGACGCGGTCGGCCAGACGGCGGACGGCGTCGAGGTCGTGCTCGACCCAGATCACGGTGACGCCGGCGGCGCGCAGCCCGGTCAGCAGGTCCTCGACCAGCGCGGCGCCGGCCTCGTCCAGCGCGGCCATGGGCTCGTCGAGGATCAGCAGGTCGGGCGCGGGGTCCAGGGCCTGGGCCATCAGCACCCGCTGCCGCTCGCCCCCCGACAGCGCACCCATTCGGCGCTGCGACTTGCCGGCCATGCCGACGCGCGCCAGCCGGGTCTCGATGCGGGCGCGGCTTTCGGCCGAAGGGCGCAGGAAGGCCGGCCGGGCGCCGTCCAGCGCGGCCAGGAAATCCTGCACCGTCATCGGCAGGCCGGCGTCGAATTGCAGCGCCTGCGGCGAATAGGCGATACGGCCCGGCGCACCCGGCCAGTCCAGCATCACCCGGCCGCGATGCGCGACCTGCCCCAGCAGGCAGCGGATCAGCGAGGACTTGCCGCCGCCGTTCGGCCCGACGACGGCATGGATGCTGCCCGCCGCGATCCGGAACGAGACGTCGCGCAGCACCTCGGTGCGGCCGAAGCTCAGCGACAGGCTCTCGAAGGAAATCGCCGGACCGGTCACGCCTGGCCTGCTTCGCGGATGGCGCGGGTGACGGTGGCCAGGTTCTGGCCCATCTCGGTCTCGAACTTTTCCGGCGTATAGTCGCCGTGGATGATATGCGACAGCGGATACATGGTGACGCCGGTTTCCGCCTGGATGGTCTCGACATAAGCCGAGGGGAAGTTGGATTCCGAAAAGATCACCGAGACGTTCATCGCCCGGATCTTCTCGATGGTGCGCGCCAGCTGCGAAGGCGAGGGCTCGATGCCATGGGCGGGCTCGACCACGGCGCTGACCTCCAGCCCGAATTCGCGCAACAGGTAGTCATAGGCGCCATGGATGGTGGCGACGCGGAAATCAGGCGACGGCGCCGCGACCACCTGCGCCAGCGCATCGGCGCGCAGCTTGCGCAGCCGGCGGTTATAGGCGCGGGCGTTGCCGGCGAAGGCCTCGGCCCGGTCGGGATGAAGCGCGCCCAGATCGGTCGCGATGGTCTGGACCTGCGAAATCGCACCGGCGATCGACAGGAAGGTGTGCGAATTCACCACCCGCCCGCCGATGGTGTCGCCCAGGCCGCGAGCGAAGGCGCCGACGGCGGGCAGCAGCGGCACGTTGCGGTTGGCCTCGATCACCGGCACGTCGGGCCGTTCCGAGGCGGCGATCATGCGGCCGGCGAAATCGTCATGGCCGATGCCGTTCAGCACCACCGCGTCCAGCGCGCCGATGCGGCGGATGTCCTCGGCCCGCGGTTCATAGGCATGGGGGTTGAAGCCGACCGGCACCAGCGGCACGGCCTGGCCGGCATCGCCGGCGATATTGGCGACCCAGGAATAATAGGGATGCAGCGTCACGCCGATGCGCAGCGGCGGCCGGGCCGCGTGGGCACGGGCGACGAAGGGCAGCGAAAGTCCGGCCGCCAGAAGGCCGCGTCTCGTCAGGCTCAATGCGGGGCATCCTTTCGGGTCACGCTGGCGTCGTAGCGGGTCACGACCTGCCGCCAGCCGGCGGCGATCAGCCCGGCATCGGCCAGGTCGGAGTCGGCCAGATCGGAGGCATCGGACAGGGTCTCGCCGATCCAGACCGTCGGCGTCCGGTCCTGAAGCCGCAGCAGCATCGCCCGCGCCGTCTCGGGCCGCTCTGGCAGGCCAAGCCAGGCGCGAAAGATTCCGGACTCGACCAGCCGCCAGCCATGTCCGCCGCGCGCCGCGGCGGTGGCATCGGCGACGAAGGGCGGCAGCCCCTCTTCGGCCAGGGCTTGCGGCGAACTGTCGGGCAGGAAGGGGATTTCCGCCGCCGCGTTCAGCAGGTCGGCGGTCAGCCCCTGTTCGGCGGCGTTCAGGCCGCTGCGCAGATCGATCTGCCAGCCCGGCAGGGCCGCGAGTTCGCCGCGGTCGCGGTGCAGCGACACCACGGCGGCCGCGACCGCCAGGATCGCCGCGACCAGCACCGCCACCGCAAGGCTTTCCCGCCGCCCCGAGGCCGGCGGGACCAGGACGCGCGTGGTCACGGGGTCAGCCCCTCGACATCCTGCCAGTCCACCTCGACCACATGGCCGGGGCCGGCGTCGAAGAGGATGTAGAACTCGCCCTCCGGTTTCGGGAAATCCACCTTGGACGAGGCGTCGAACTTGGCGGGGACCAGCACCTCCTCGTCATAAGAGATCACGTCCAGCTTGACCCCCTCGGCGCCGGTGCCGTCCGAGAACCCGCCCTGGCAGGTGATCTTGCCGCCCTGCGCCACGCAGGTGCAGAACGGATAGTGCGCTGCGGCGGGCAGCGCCGACAGGACCAGGGCCGCCAGGGCCGGGGCGATGCGTTTCATTTGCGTTTCTCCTGGATGCGGCGCAGCCAATCCGCCGTCGCGGGCGAGACCTCGGCCAGCGGGATCTCGGCCTTGTGGACGCTGCCGTCCCATTCCTCGACCGTCAGCCACAGCCCGTCGTCGGGCCGGGCGCTTTCCGGCACCGCCAGATCGGCGCTTTGCCGCGCCGGCGGGCCGCTGAACATCGCCCCCGCCGCCCGCAGCGACCGCGGCTTGCCGATGCGGACATGCACGGCGCGGATGCGGTCGTCGCAGCCGGTGCATTGGGCCAGGCGGAACACCTTGCGCTTGCCGGCGATACCGGCGTCGATGGGGGCATAGGCGTCGAATTCCACCAGCTTCAGCGCGAAAGGTCCGACCTCGACCGCGCTCGGCGCGCGCGCGCCCAGGCCCGCCTCGCCGGTATCGAGACGGGCGAGGTGATAGAAGGACGGGAAAGCCCCGACCGGCAGCAGGATCAGCAGCGCGCACAGATGAAAGCGCCAGTCCTGCCACCAGCGGCCCAGCCGGGTGGCGGCGGTGCCGCGCGCGACCCCCGCGCTCATTCCGCGGGCTCCAGCCGGGCGGCGCGGCGTTCGGCGATGAAGACGCCGGTCTCGCGCGCGGTGCGCTTGGTCCAGATCAGCATGCCCGACAGCACCATCATCGACAGCAGCACACCGAAGAGGAAATAGACCAGTTTCAGGCCGACGCCCCAGAAATCGCCGAAATGCAGCGGATACATCGATTCGGTGACCAGTTCGACCGTGGTCTTGTCCGAGACCCGGCGCAGGTCCACAACTTGGCCGTCATAGGGGTTGATCGAGGCGGTCTCGTAGAACAGCGGAACCGTCCCGCGGCCGAAGATCCCGGCGGGCGAGAAGGCGTCGCCGGGCAGCGACAGATAGTCCACATGTAGCCCCGGATGCGCCGCCTTGGCCGAGGCGATGATCGCGTCCAGGCTGACCGGCGGCAGATCGGCGCGGCTGGCGACCTGGGGCACCGTCTCGCGGTCCAGCACCACCGGCACCCCGGCGGTCGAAACGGTGATGCCGTTGTCCGACAGCAGCGCCTGGATGAAGAACCAGGTCCCGGTCACGCCGATAATGGCGACGAAGGGGATCGACCAGATCCCGGCCAGGCGGTGGAAGTCGCCCCAGAAGGTGCGGGCGCCCTTGCCGATTCGCAGCCGCGGCTTGAAATAGGCGCGCCAGAATTTCTTGTAGACCAGGATGCCGGTGATCAGCGATCCCAGCATCGGGATGCCCATGAAGGACACCGCATACCAGCCCCAGGAATAGCCGCCGGTCCAGGGCAGGAACAGCCAGCCGTGCAGGGCGCGGATGAAATAGCGGAATCCGACCGTGCCGGCGACGCCCTGGACCTGGCCGTCATAGGGGTTGACGTAAAGCGTGCTGGCGGTGCCGCCGGCATCGACGATGCCGACCGAGGGGGCGAAATGGGTTTCGACCGGCCACGAGATATCGGTGACGCGGCTGCCCGGACGCTGCTCCAGCACCGCGGCGACCATGGCGTCGGCCCCGAGCCGCTGTTCCACCCCCGCCGGGCGCGAGGCGCGGACATCGGGATTGGTCACCCAGATCAGCTCGTGGCTGATGGTGGCGATGGTGCCCGTCACGCAGATGAAAAAGATATAGGCCCAAAGCGGCAGCGCCAGCCAGCCGTGCAAAAGCAGCCACAGCCGCGCCAGACTGCCCTTCTTGCGCTTGGCCGGCCTTGCCGCCGTTCCGCCGATACGACTCTGTCCCGTCATCGTCCGCCCCGCCCTCGTCCCGCCGCGATTATCGCAAAACTTTTCAGAGTGGAATAGTCAGAAATAAGACGCGGCGGAATTGCCGCCGACGCCGCCCGGGTGTCACGGCGGCGACACAGGACGCGGAAACCGCGGACCGCCCCCTATACGGCGGCCGTCAAATCCAGCAAATACTTTGTCCGGAAGTCCGGCAGATACCCCAGCCAGGCGATCGCGCGGCGATCACCCAGCGACCCTTTCCCCTTTTGAGCCATCCTCGCCCGCCACCCCTGGCCGCGGGCCTTCGCAGGAGATATTGCCATGCCCCAGGCATCGCATCGCAGAAAACTCGTCCGGCTGGCCGGCAGCACCTGCCTGGCCGCCCTGGCCCTGTCGGGCGCCGCCACCCTGGCGGCCCCGGCGCGGGCGCAGCAGGCGGCGGCCGCGCCCGTGGTGCTGGATACCGTCGTTCTGGAAGGCGACGGCGCGACCGAGAACAGCGGCAGCTACACCACCCCCGCCGATTCGGGCACCGCCGCCGGCCTGGCGCTGACGGTGCGCGAGACGCCGCAATCGGTCAGCATCCTCACCAGCCAGCAGATCCGCGACAAGGGCATCTCGACCCTGAACCAGGCCGTGGACTGGACCCCGGGCCTGACCGCGATGCAGGGCAACGGCGAATTCCGCTGGGTCTTCTACGCCCGCGGCTCGGCGGTCGAGAACCAGCAGTTCGACGGGGTCCCGAACTATGTCCACTACTATTCCCGCGACGTGAACCCGCAGGAGGACCTGGCCATCCTCGACCGGATCGAGGTCGTGCGCGGCGCCACCGGCCTGCTGGAGGGCACCGGCAATCCCTCGGCCTCGATCAACCTGGTGCGCAAACTGCCGACCGCGGTGCGGCAAAGCTCGGTCGAGGCGGAGCTGTCCAGCTTCGGCAATGCCCGGCTGACCTACGACACCTCGGGGCCGATCAGCCGCGACGGCCGCCTGCGCGGGCGTTTCGTCGCCTCGGGCCTTGGCGGCGACGGCCAGCGCGACAACCTGACCGACGAACGCCAGCTTTACTATGCCACGCTGGATTACGACCTGACCGAGACCACCAGGGTGAACATCGGCCTCAGCTACGGCAGGGAAAACATCGACGGCTATTCCTGGGGCGGGCTCTGGACCCGGCAGGACGGCGGCTTCTACGATTTCGACGCCCGCACCTCGCCCTCGACCGACTGGGAATATTCGGATCGCCGGCAGACGGTCGGCTATTTCTCGCTGTCGCATGAATTCGACAACGGCTGGACGCTGGACGCCAAGGCCCGCGCCTCGGACGGCGACGTGGATATGCTGTCGTCCTACATGTATTACGACGCTGCCGGGACGCTGTATCGCGACGGGGCGCTGTTTCACTATATCAGCCAGACCGTCTCGGCCGATGTCCGGCTGGCGGGGCCGGTCGAGCTGTTCGGCCGCAGCCACGACCTGGTCTTCGGCATCAACGGCAACCGCGACCGCACCCGCTACGACGGCGCGAATCCCTATAACTACGCCTTTGCCGACCCTTCGGTCGCCGATCCGGGCGAGCATCCCTTTCCCGCCCCGAACGACGTGACCTATTTCGGCGAGATGGTGTCGCGCAACTACGGCGCCTATGCCGCGGCGCGCTGGAGCCTGTCGGACCGCACCAAGCTGATCACCGGCGCGCGCCTGTCTTGGTACGAGCTCGACGACCACAACGGCTATGACGGCAGCGACAACCGCAGCGGCTTCAAGGCCGACGGCGAATTCGTCCCCTACCTGGGCCTGGTCCACGACCTGAACCAGGACTGGATGGTCTATGGCAGCTATACCGGCATCTTCAGCCCGCAATCCGCGCGCGGGGTGAACGGGCTGCTGGATCCGGTCGAGGGCAAGAACTACGAGATCGGCACCAAGGCCGCGCTGCTGGACGGCGGGCTGACCTTTGCCGCGGCCCTGTTCCAGACCGACCAGGACGGGCTGGCCGAAACCGATCCCGACCATAGCGGTTGCGGCGGGCCTGGCCCCACCTGTTCGGTCAACGCCGGGCTGATCCGCACCCGCGGCCTGGAACTGGAGCTGACCGGGACGATCGGCGAGCGCTGGAACATCGCCGCCGGCTATACCTATGCCAAGGCGAAGTATCAGGAGGGCGAGAACGCCGGCCAGCGCTTCAACACCGGCACCGCGCCGATGCACCTGCTGAAGCTGGGCGCCACCTATCGCATGGCCGGCGCTCTGGAGGGTCTGACCCTGGGCGGCGCGCTGCGCTTCCAGAGCCGGACCTTCGTCGATGCGCCCGAGGGCAGCTTCGACAGCGGCGGCCTGCCCTATCGCATCGACCAGGGCGGCTTCGCCGTGGTGGACCTGATGGCGCGCTACGCGTTCTCGGAGGAAACGGCGCTGCAGCTGAATGTCGCGAACCTGTTCGACAAGACCTATTACTCGGCCATCGCAAGCCCCGGTTACGGCAATTTCATCGGCCCCGAGCGCCACGCCACGCTGACCCTGCTCCACCGGTTCTAGGCAGCGGTCGCGGCGGCGCGCGTCGCCGCAGGTCGACGGCACCGGCCCGGGGCGGATCCGCCCCGGCGCCCCCGCGCGCCCCGCATCCGGCCGGGGCGACGATTCGCCGCAGGGTCCGGGTTTGCGGCCGCCGCGTCGCGCGAAGCCCGCGTCCGGGGCTTGCCGGCAAAGGCGGGCGGGCGATTCCGGCCCGGCGCCGATATGCGCAATAACGCCACGGCGCCGGCGGGCGGCTTGCAAAAACTCCTTGGCAGGCCATGCAAAAAAATGTGAGCCTCCGGCCCTGTGGATTTTAGGAAAGGGAGGAATCCGATGATCCAAAAGATACTCTGTCCCACTGACGG
This sequence comes from Paracoccus aminovorans, assembly GCF_900005615.1. Classification (NCBI taxonomy): domain Bacteria; kingdom Pseudomonadati; phylum Pseudomonadota; class Alphaproteobacteria; order Rhodobacterales; family Paracoccaceae; genus Paracoccus; species Paracoccus aminovorans. The sequence continues at coordinate 2,786,330 of NZ_LN832559.1, forward strand.
AACCGATCATTCCGACATCGCCGTGGTCTATGCCGCGCAGCTTGCCGCGAAATTCGGCGTGCCGCTGACGGTCTGCGTGGTGAACATCGCCCATGGCGGCGCCCGCGGCCCGGTCATCAACCACTGGACCGACCAGGAAATGTCCGAGAAGCTGGACCGCGCCCGCGCCCTGGTGCGCGACAACGGCGTCCCCGACGCAAAGATGGTGGACATCGTCAGCCGCGAAGCCGCCGCCGGCATCGTCAGCTATGCCGAGCACAACGGCTTCGACCACATCGTCGTCGGCACTGGCGACAAGCGCGGCCTGTCGCGGCTGATGATCGGCTCGGTCGCCGCCGACGTGATGGCGCGCGCGCATTGCACCGTGACCGTCGCCCGCTGAAGCCGGGCTGACACCACGCCCCCTGCCTGAAAAGACCCGGCCGCGCGCTTTGGTCCGCGCGGCCACGGGTTTCCTTGTCCTGCAATCGCGACAGCCGCCTCCCGCCCGGACCCTTCCGAGGCGGGGCTTTCCGCATGGGCGCCTCTCGGCCCCGCCAGCCGTCGCCCTGTGCGGTTTCCCCCCATCCGAAAGAAGAAACTTGACAGAATGTCGCAGGGCACGTTTCTTGTAGGGAAAAAAGTTTTCGACCGCAGAAACAAGCGCAGTGGCCCGGCGCGCGGGAGATCCATCAAAAATCGGGCCATCAGGGAGGATAAAACGTGTCGGATCTGACAAAGCGGATCAAGGCCATGCACCAGCGCGACATCGCTGTGGCGCTGGCCTTCGTCCTGGGGCTTTGGTTTGCGATCATCTTCGTGGCGATCGAAACCTGGCCGCTCGCGCCCACGCCGGCGGCGCGCACGATCCTGTTGATCAGCGGCGCCGTGGTGCTGCTGTTCAACTCGGCCGCGATCATGGCGATGCTGCGCCATTACCGCGAGGACCGCGACTTCATGTACGGGCTGGACATCCAGTTCCTGGACGAAGCCCGCGAAGCCAAGAGGGCCCGCCGCCATGCCTAGATATGTCGCCCCGACCCAGGGCAAGGTCGGCCAGATCATCGACGTGATCGTGCTGCTGATCATGGCCATCGGCGCCCTTTACATCCCGCTGTGGATGGGCCTTGCCGGCTCGGCCAAGACCCCGCAGGCCATCGAGAACCCGACCTGGGAATCGCTGGGCCAGAACCCGGTCATGGTCGAGCAATGGCAGAAGCTGGGCTATGCCGACCCCGCCTCGGCCGCGGAACTGATCACGGCGCGCTTCGACTACAGCTTCTCGATCACGGCGCTGATCGTGATGATCGTGGTCATCGTGGGCTATTACGCGATCCTGCTGCGGTTCTCCGAGAAGGAATACCGCGAGGTGATCGCCGAGAAATTCGGCGAGTGAGGGGCCAACATGGATCTGTTTGACTTTCTGGAATACGCGGCCTGGGCGGTATCGTTCCTGTTCGGCCTCTTCATCGTGATCGACTGGATCAGGACCGACAGCACCTACAGCGAGGAATTCCTGACCTCCTCGCGCGAGGGCGAGCTGGAAGCTCTGACCGAAGAACAGCATCACCGGGGGTAACATGGCACAGGCACAACAAACCGAACATGTCGGCCTTGCCCGCGTGCTTGGCCCCGCCCACGTCTGGGCGCTGGGGGTCGGCATCGTGCTGGTCGGCGAATACATGGGCTGGAACTTCTCGGTCGGCAAGGGCGGCGCCTATGCGGCGCTGATGGCCTGCTGGTTCGCGGGCATCCTCTACACCTGCGTGGCCATGATCGACAGCGAGGTGACCTCGACCGTCGCCGCGGCCGGCGGGCAATACACCCAGGCCAAGCATATCGTCGGGCCGCTGATGGCCTTCAACGTCGGGCTGTATCTGGTCTTTGCCTATACGATGCTGGAAGCGGCGAATGCGATCACCTTCGGCTTCCTGGTCGATACCGTGGCCACGATCAGCGGCCACCAAGGCGGGCTGGACCAGCGGCCGTTCATCATCCTGGCGATCATGTTCCTGGCCTGGCTGAACTATCGCGGCGTGCTGGCGACGCTGACCTTCAACCTAGTCATCACCGCCATCGCCTTCACCGCGGTGATCGTGCTGTTCCTGTCGACCTCGGGGGTGATCGGCGACAGCCCGCTGCGCCACATCGACCTGATGAGCGGCCAGGCGGCGATGCCCTATGGCTGGCTGGGCGTGCTGGCGGCGATGCATTTCGGCCTGTGGTACTACCTCGGCATCGAGGGCACCACTCAGGCCGCCGAAGAGGTGCGCAGCCCGGCGCGGTCGCTGCCCTTCGGCACGCTGGCCGGAGTGATGACGCTGGCCATCGCCGCGACGCTGACCTGGTATGTCTGCACCGGGCTGATGCCCTGGGAATACCTGGGCCAGGCCGGGGTGCCGCTTTTCGACGCGGCGCGGCTGTCGGGCTCGACCTTCCTGATGGTGTTCCTGGGCATCGGCACGATGTTCGCCACGCTGGCTTCGGCCAACGGCTGCATCAATGACGCCAGCCGGGCCTGGTTCGCGATGGCGCGCGACCGCTACCTGCCCGGATGGTTCGGCGCGGTGCATCCGAAATACCGCACGCCCTATCGCTCGATCATCTTCCTGGTGCCGATCGCGCTGATCTTCGCACTGGGCGCGCCGATCGACCAGGTGATCACCTTCTCGATCCTGTCGGGCCTGCTGGAATACACCTTCATGCCGCTGAACATCATCCTGTTCCGCCGCAAATGGCCGCTGGACACCATCAAGCGCGGCTATGAACATCCGTTCCACCCGGTGCCGGCCATCGCGCTGCTGGCGCTGTGCGGCACCGCCTTCTTCGCGGTGTTCCTGGGCTACGGCACGCAGTTGGTCGCGATGATCGCCTTCTACATCGTCGTGTCGCTGTGGTTCCACTTCTGGCGCTACCGCTTCGTGAACCGCGGCGCCCAGTTCACCATGCCCTGGCCCAAGCCGAAGGGTTACTGACATGCTGGCGGGACTGACCGTCCTGATCCTGGGCGGGGGGCTGGTGATCCTGGCCCTTCGCCTTCGGGCCGACGCGGCGCGGCGCAAAGCCGCCCGCGCCGGCTATTTCGACCGGGTAGCGCCGCTGATGGACGGCTTGCGCCGCGCCATCTCGGCCACCGGTTTCGCCCGCGTCTCGGGCCGGATCGCGGGGGTCGAGACCGACCTCCAGGTCGTGCCGGACACGCTGACCTATCGCAAGCTGCCGGCGCTGTGGCTGCTGGTGACCCAGCCCGCCGCCCTGCCGGTGCCGCAACGCATCCACCTGATGGCGCGCCCGCGCGGGATCGAGCCCTTCTCGGCCTTCGACACGCTGCCGCACCAGACGCTGCTGCCCCCGGGCTTTCCCTATGACGCCACCCTGCGCAGCGAAAGGCCGCTGTCGCCCGACGAGGCCGCCCTGCTGGCCCGCCACCGCGCGATCCTGGACGATCCCAGGGTCAAGGAGCTGGTGATCGCGCCCCAGGGCCTGCGGATCAGCTGGCTGGCGGACGAGGCCGAACGCGGCCGCTACCTGATCTTCCGCGAGGCCGAGATGGGCCGGACGCCGCTGGCCCCCGAGTCGCTGGACCCGCTGCTGGCCGCGCTGGCCGTTCTGCGCGCGGACATCCTGGAAACGGATGCCCCGGAAAGGAAATGCGCATGAAACAACCGCCCAACCCGCATCTGGTGCTGGCCTCGGCCATCGTGCTGCCCGGTTCCGGCCAGGTCTGGAACGGAGAGCCGCAGCGCGGGCTGATCTTCCTGTTCTTCCTGCTGCTGCTGGGCGGCTTCACGCTGGTGACCTCCGGACCCGACGTGTCCTTCGTCGGCCGCTTCGCCGGCGCCTTCTTCGTCCACGCCATGGCGATCTTCGACGCCTACAAGCGCGCCCGCATCCGCTACGAGATCTGGGCGCATTCAGCCCACGGCGGCAGCCGGGGCTGACGCCGGTCGCCGCGAAGGGCCGATCCGACCGCTGCGCGGTCCGCCGGCGGCGGAGGCCGGACGAGCAGCCTGCCCCACCGGCGAATTGCCCCTGGTCTGTCTGCCAGCGGCATCCGCACCCGCCCGACGCCCTCGCCCTGAAAGCCAGCCGACGCGGGTTGGCGCAGCAAGTCCACGATCTGCGACGGCGTGAAACGGCTTTCCCTTAGTCGATTTTCCACGGCACGGCTCACGGGGAAATTCTCCTGACGCATCCTCCAACCAAGCGGAGGATGACTACCGCGGCGCCGCCGCCCGGCGCAGCCGGTCGTTGACCGCGGCGCCGAGGCCGGTTTCGGGCACCGGCGCCACCGCGATGGGACGGCCGTCCGCGTCGGCGCGGTGCAAAAGCTCGAACAACCGCGCCGCCGCCTCGGCCGGGTCGCCGGCCTCGCTCAGCGACATCTCGCCCGCGACCGGGCCGAAGCCGATCAGCAGCTCGCCAGGGCGCGCCGCGACCGCATCCAGCCGCACCTGCGCGCGCGGCGCGTAATGGCTGGTCAACTGGCCGGGCGCGTTCGGCGCCTCGGGGTTCGGCGCGGGATGAGACAGGGGGCGACCCAGAACCGCCTCGATCGCCTCGGCGGCGATACCGCCCGGGCGCAGCAGCGCGGGCGCGCCGTCGACCCAGCCCAGGATGGTCGATTCCACGCCGACCGGACAGGGCCCGGCATCCAGCACCGCGGCGATGCGGCCGCCCAGCCCGGTCTCGGGGTCGGCGACATGCGCGGCGGCGGTCGGGCTGATCCGCCCCGAGGGATTGGCCGAGGGCGCCGCCAAGGGCCCGCCGAAGGCGCGCAGCAGATCGCGCGCCGCCGCCAGCGCCGGCACCCGGATCGCCACCGTGTCCAGCCCCGCGGTCACCAGCCCGGCGATCCCCGCCTCTGGCCGCAGCGGCAGCACCAGCGTCAGCGCGCCGGGCCAGAAGGCCCGGGCCAGCGCCAGCGCCTGATCGTCGAACAGCGCGATGCGCTCGGCCGCCGCGAGGTCGGGCAGGTGCACGATCAGCGGGTTGAAGACCGGCCGGCCCTTGGCCTCATAGATCGCGGCGACGGCGCGGGGATCGCGCGCATCGCCGGCCAGGCCATAGACGGTCTCGGTCGGCATGGCGACCAGCGCGCCCTGCCCCAGCAGCGCGGCGGCGGCGGCGATGCCTTGGGGATCGGGATGCAGGATTCGGGTTTTCATGCTGTTACGTCAGGTTGCGATTGCCGGCCGGCAGACGGCACCTATGATCCTTGTCAGGGAGTCAGTTACGCGCCGCGGCCGGTTTTGCCAAGGCGCAACAGGGAGAGAGAAGACGGATGGCCTATCAAGCACCGGTCGAGCAGATCGCATTCATCCTGAACCGGATCGTATCCTTTCCCCAACTGGCCGAGACCGAACTGTTCGCCGAGGCCACCCCCGAGACCCTGAACGCCATCCTGACCGAAGCCGGCAAGCTTGCCACCGAGATCATCGCCCCGGTCAACCGCGCCGGCGACCTGACCCCGGCGCGGCTGGAGAACGGCAGGCTGCGCTCCTCGCCCGGCTATGCCGAGGCCTTCCGCGCTCTGGCCGAGGGCGGCTGGATCGGCATCGCCGCCGACCCCGAACACGGCGGCATGGGCCTGCCGCAGGCGCTGAACATGGCGATGAACGAGATGATCGCCTCGGGCTGCCTGGCGCTGCAGCTGAACCCGCTCTTGACCCAGGGCCAGATCGAGGCGCTGGAGCATCACGGCAGCGACGCGCTCAAGGCGCTGTATCTGCCGAAGCTGATCTCGGGCGAATGGTCGGGGACGATGAACCTGACCGAACCGCAGGCGGGTTCGGACGTGGGCGCGCTGACCACCAGGGCCGAGCGGGCCGGGGACGGCACCTATCGCATCACCGGACAAAAGATCTTCATCACCTGGGGCGACAGCGACGTGACGGAAAACGTCTGCCATCTGGTGCTGGCCCGGCTGCCCGACGGCGCGCCGGGGACGCGCGGCATCAGCCTGTTCATGGTGCCGAAGCTGATCCCCGACGCGGACGGCAACCCCGGCGTCGCCAACGACCTGCGCGTCGTCAGCCTGGAGCACAAGCTGGGCATCCACGGCTCGCCCACCTGCGTGATGAGCTTCGAGGGCGCCCAGGGCTGGCTGGTCGGCGAGGAACACAAGGGCATGGCCGCCATGTTCACCATGATGAACTGCGCCCGTCTGGGCGTCGGCGTCCAAGGCGTGGCCCAGGCCGAGGCGGCACTGCAACAGGCCGTGGCCTATGCGGCCGAGCGCGTGCAGATGGGCCCCATCATCCGCCACCCGGACGTGCGCCGGATGCTGGCCGAATCGCGGGCCGAGGTCTTTGCCGCCCGCGCCATCTGCATGGCCTGCGCCGTGGCGCTGGACATGGCCAAGGCCACCGGCTCGGACGAATGGGCGGCGCGCGCCGCCTTCCTGACCCCCATCGCCAAGGCGCATGGCACCGATGTCGGCATCCGCGTCTCGGATACCGCGGTGCAGGTGCATGGCGGCATGGGCTATATCGAGGAAACCGGCGCGGCGCAGTATCTGCGCGACGTGCGCATCACCGCGATCTACGAGGGCACCAACGGCATCCAGGCCATGGACCTGGTCGGCCGCAAGCTGATGGACGGCGGCGCGGCGGCGATGGCGCTGCTGGACGAGATCCTGGACGGCGCCAAGGCGGCCCAGGCCGAAGAGCCGGAACTGGCGAACCAGGTCTGGCAGGCGGCCGAGACCCTGCGCGAGGCGACGCAGGACTTGCTGGACCGCGACCTGGACGCGCGTTTCGCGGGCGCGGCACCCTATCTCGCCGGTTTCGCCCGGGTGCTGGGCGCGCATTTCCACCTGCGGGCCGCGACCGGCGGCGGCAGCAAGCCGCTGGCGCGGGTCCATATCGCCCGTATCCTGCCGCATTACGCCGCCGACCTGGCGGCCGCCCGCGCCGGGCTCGACGACCTGCTGGCGGTTGACGATCGCCTCCTCGCAGGTCAAATGCCCGGGTGATACGCAGCGAGACCCACACCCCTCCGGCCGAAGGCGAGGCGCATGAGATCGCGCCGGGCGTGCTGTGGCTGCAGCTGCCGCTGCCCTTCAAGCCCGACACGGTGAACGCCTATGCCTTTCGCGACGCCGACGGCTGGACCCTGGTCGATACCGGGCTGGACACCCGCCGCGGCCGGGCACTGTGGCAGGCGATCCTGGCCGGCCCGCTGGCCGGGGCGCCGGTCACCCGGGTGATCGCCACCCATCACCACATCGACCACATGGGCCTGGCCGGCTGGTTCGTGGCGCAGGGGGCCGAGCTCTGGACCTCGCGCACCGCCTGGCTGACGGCGCGGATGGGCATCCTCGACGTGCAGGAACGGCCGACTCCGCAGGCGCTGGCCTTCTGGCGCCGGGCCGGCATGCCGCCCGACCTGATCGAGGAACGCAGCCACGAGCGTCCCTTCAACAGCGCCGACATCTGCGCCCCGCTGCCGCCGGGCTATCGCCGGCTGGCCGAGGGGCAGCAGATCGCCTTCGGCGGGCGGCGCTGGATCGTGCGGATGGGCAACGGCCACGCGCCGGAACATGTCACGCTGTGGTCGCTGGACGACGATCTGGTGATCGGCGGCGACCAGCTGCTGGCGACGATCTCGCCCAATCTCGGCGTCTATCCGACCGAGCCCGAGGCCGATACCATCGGCGACTGGCTGGAAAGCTGCGCCCGGCTGGCCCGGTTCGCCACGGCTGCGCAGCTGGTCCTGCCGGGCCACCGGCTGCCCTATCGCGGCCTGCCGACCCGGCTGCGGCAGCTGGCCGAGAACCAGCGCGCGGCACTGGACCGGGTGGTGCAGGCGCTGCGGGCCGAGCCGCTCAGCGCCGTCGGCTGCTTTCCCGCGCTCTATCGCCGCCAGATCGCCAAGCCCGAGTTCGGCCTGGCGCTGGCCGAGGCGGTGGGCCATGTCAACCACCTGCGCGCCGGCGGCCGGGTGTGGCAGGCCGGCACATCCGAAAGCGGCGCCGTGCTGTGGGGGGCGTGACAGGCCGGCACGCTTGCGCTATCCCTTGGCGCGACGCATCGCATCTGACGGACAGGATCATGGCCTCGCATCACGAAATCACCGAACACAAGCACGGCGAAATGGATATCCGCGCACATCAGGCGACCTTCGCCGGCTTCGTCAAGGCCTCGATCTGGGTGTCCGGCCTGGCCATCGCCGTCCTGGTGTTCATGGCGCTCAGCAACGCCTGACGCCCCCGGCAATCGGAGACAGATCATGCAAAGGCGCGCGTTTCTTGCGCTGGCGCTGCCGGCCGCGCTTGCGGCTTGCGGTGCCGAGAACAAATGGGCCAGCGACGAGGCGGTCCGCCGGGCGCGCTATGTCTCGAACGAGCCGCCCTCGATCACGCTCTTCACCGTGATCGGCATTCCGCGCGGCGAAGGCGGCCATTCCGCGCTGATGATCAACGGCAGCCAGCGGGTGATCTACGATCCGGCCGGCAGCTGGGAACATCCCGCCATCCCCGAGCGCAACGACGTGCTCTATGGCATCACGCCGAACTTCAAGAACTTCTACATCGACTACCACGCGCGCGAGACCTATTGGGTCGCCGAGGACACCGTTCAGGTGTCGCTGGCCGTGGCCGATGCCGCGATCCGCGCCGTCGAGGCGCAGGGATCCTCGAACAAGAGCTTCTGCGCCGTGAACACCGGCCAAGCGCTGCGCCGCATCCCGGGCTTCGAGGGCGCGCCGACCGGTTTCTCGCCGCTAAAGCTGCGGGACTGGTTCCTGACGCTGCCGGGCGTGCAGTCGAAAAAGCACATGGACGGCGATCCGGCCAACAACCACAACGTGCTCCTGCGGCAGAAAACCGGCGTGGTGCAGGGCTATGGCCAGGACGGCCAGCTTCACGCGATGAGGTAAAGCGCCAGATAAAGGGCCGCCATCCCCGAGACGATGGCGGCCAGCACGTTGCGCGTGACCAGCCCCACCGCCAGCGCCACCATGGCCGCGATCATCCGCGCCGGATCGGGCTGGCCATGCGTAGCCGCGGGCCAGACCACCAGCGGCGCGACGATCGCGGGCAGCACCCCCACCGCCGTATAGCGCAGCAGCCGCTGCGCCCAGACCGGCAGCGGCCGGTTGCCCAATGCGCCCAGGAAGGACCAGCGCAGCCCATAGGTCCCCAGCGCCAGCACCAGGATGATGATCCAGATCGTGGTATCGCCATAGCCGGTCATGTCCGCGCGCCCTTGCGGCGGGCCATCCAGGTCTCGACCCCGGCGCCGGTCGCCATCGCCAAAGGCGCGGCGATGAAAAGCCCCAGGCCCGAGGGCAGGAAGGCGAAGATCAGCGACCCCACGACCGCCACCAGCGCCGCCGCCATATGCGGCAGGCTGCGCAGCATCGGCGCGATCAGGGCGATGAAGGTGATCGGCATGGCGAAGTCCAGCGCCCAGCTTTCCGGGATGGCATTGCCGACCCAGATCCCCAGCAGCGTGGCCCCGAACCAGGGCACGCAGGTCGCAAAGACCGTGCCGAAGAAATAGGCGACCCGCTGCCGCACGCTCAGTCCCGGGTGCTTTTCATAATGCTGGATCGCCAGCGCATAGTTCTGGTCCACCAGCACATAGGCCAGCCAGGCGCGGTCCCGCGCCGGCGCCGCGCCCAGCCACGGCACCAGCGAGGCCGAATACATCGCCAGCCGCAGGTTGACCGCGATGGCCGAGACGATCACCACCAGCGCCGGCGCATGATCGGTCATCAGCTGCACCGCGGTGAATTGCGACGCCCCGGCCAGCACCAGCACGGTGAAGCCCATCACCTGTGGCAGGTCCAGCCCGGCGTCCGAGGCCACCACCCCGAACAGCATCCCGAAGGGCAGCAGCACCAGGACGAAGGGCAGCGCCTGCACGAATCCCTGCCGGGCGCATTGCCGGGGCGAGCGCAATTCTTCGGCCAGGGGCGGCGGCGCGCCGGGGGAAGCAGAGGAGGTGGGCATGGTGAACGGGGCTCGCCAAACGGACAGGACTGGGGCAGATAGGCGCATCCGCGGGCCATTGACAAGGAGCGCCATGCCCCAAGCGCAGCATCGCCCGCAGCCGGTTCCGCCAGACATCCGCCGGGGCGTGCCGGACGCGTTGCGCCAGGCGGCGGCGGTGCTTTACTGGCGCCATTTCGGCGCGCAGCTGCTGCCGCTGCCGGTGGCGCCGCGCCGGGGCATCGCCCTGATCCGCACCGCCATGCGGCCGCAGCAGGCGCTGGTGGCGCTGTCGCCCTCGGGCGAATTGCTGGGCCTTGCCGGGCTGCGCGACGCGGGCGGCGGCTTCCTGGACCCGGCACCGGACAGTTTCGTCGCGGTCTGGGGACAGGCGGGCGGGCGGCTGCGGCATATGGCGGCCGCGCTTTATCGCCCGGGCGCGGCGACGGCCGATCTGGTGCTGGACGGACTTGCGGTCCATCCGCTCTGGCGCCGGCAGGGCATCGCCCGGGCGCTGGTGCGGGCGGCGATGGACCATGCCCGGGCGCGGGGCCACGCCGGGCTGCGCGCCGAGGTCGAGGCGCGCAACCAGGCCGGTCTTGCCGCCTGGCGGGCGCTGGGGTTCCAGCCCCTGCCCCGGCAGAGGCTGGGCTGGCCCTGGGCCGCCCCGGCGCATGTGCTGCGGCTGCCGCTTCCCGGCTAGGCTTCGGGCCGGGGCTCGGTATCGGCCTCGGGATCCTCGGCGCCGTCCCGGCCCAGCATCCCGGTGACCTGCGCCAGCAGGGTGAAGGCGCGGCCCGAGCGGGTCTCGGCCAGCGCCGCCAGCAGCTGCGGATCGCTGTCCTGGGCCTTGCGGTTCAGCAACCGGTCGAAATGGCGCAGGAAGTGATGCGCGACGTCGCGGAACACCTCGTCCTCGCGCAGCATGGCGCCGGCGGTATGCAGCGCGGCGTCGTCCGCGATCACCGCAAGCCCGGCCACGGCCTCGCCGCGCGTGCCCTCGGCAAAGCGGCGCCATAGCAGCGGATCGGTCTGCGGTATCGCCAGCTCGTCCATATAGACGCCGTGCCCGGCCAGCAGCGTGACCACATCCTGCGCGGCGCGGATCAGCCGCGCCATGCCGGGATCGGACAGCGCCAGGCGCAGACAGCGAATCGCCTCGCGATCCTCGGGACCGTCGGGAAAGTTCAGCGCATAGAACAGCTCGGGCCCGGTCAGTTCCGCCGCGGGCGGCGAATCGAGCTCCAGCGTCGCCTGGCGGTTGTCGGAGGCGGCGCGCGGCGGCGGCGCGGGAACGGCCGCGCGCCGGGCCGTCACCGTGCGCGCCGGTTCGGCACGCGGCGCCGCGGGGATGGCGGCGGTGGGCGGGGCGCCCTCCTGCCCCTGCATCCGCGCCAGCGTCTCGCGCAGTTCGGCCGCCTCGGCGCGCAGCGCCAGCAGCGCCCGCGCCGACCAGACCGCCAGCCAGATCAGCGCCAGCGGCAGCAGCAGCCCGACCAGCCAGACCGCCCAGCCCAGGGCGCCGTCCGAGGACGAATCGGAACCGATCAGGGCGAAAAGCCCCGCCAGCGCCAGCCAGGCCAGACTGGCAGCGACACCGGCCGCCAGCACGCGGTCGCGGGCCTGGGCTGCGGCGAGGCGGCGCAGGGCATCAAGCGAGTTCATGCACCCGACCCCGCCATTCAGAGAAAGCGAACCGAAATGATTTCATAGGATTTCCCGCCGCCGGGCGTGACCACCTCGACGCTGTCGCCCTCGTCCTTGCCGATCAGCGCCCGCGCCAGCGGTGAGCGGATGTTCAGCAGCCCGCGCTCCAGATCCGCCTCGGCCTCGCCGACGATCTGATAGGTGCGCTCTTCCTCGGTATCCTCGTCCAGCAGGGTGACGGTGGCGCCGAACTTGATGCTGCCGTTCAGCTTCGACGGATCGATGACCTCGGCGCGCGAGATGATCATCTCGAGCTCCTTGATCCGGCCCTCGACGAAGCTCTGCTTCTCGCGGGCGGCGTGGTATTCGGCGTTTTCCGACAGGTCGCCATGTTCGCGCGCCTCGGCGATGGCGCGGATCACCGCCGGCCGCTCGACGGCGCGCAGTTCGCGCAATTCCTCGTCCAGCTGGTCGTAGCCCGCGCGGGTCATCGGTATCTTTTCCATTCCAGTCCTTCCGGTCGCTACCATTCACAGCGATACTGAGGTGTTGGAACGCCCCCGGCCTTGGGCCGGGGGCGTCCGCAGAAATCCGGTGGGCATCGTGGCCCGTTCCGCCCCCTGTTTCAAGCCCCCGCCGCCGGGGATCGGCACGGCCGCGCGCAGAAAGGTCGCAGAATTGCATTTGTTCGTCGCGTTCCGATTGCCGCACAGAATATGACGGGTTAGGTGTGCAGCTCAGATTCAAAAGCCAGGGATGGGGGCCGAGCTATGTCCGAGATCGAACGCGAGTCGATGGAATATGATGTCGTGATCGTCGGCGGCGGGCCCGCGGGTCTGTCGGCGGCGATCCGGCTGAAGCAGGTCAACCCCGAGCTCTCCGTCGTGCTCTTGGAGAAGGGCTCGGAGATCGGCGCGCATATCCTGTCGGGCGCGGTCCTGGATACCGCGGGCCTCGACCGGCTGATCCCGGACTGGAAGGAAAAAGGCGCGCCCATCAGCACCGAGGTGCATGAGGACAATTTCTACATCCTCGGCGAGGGCGGCCAGGTCCGGGTGCCGAACTGGCCGATGCCGCCGCTGATGTCGAACCACGGCAAATACATCGTCTCGATGGGCAATGTCTGCCGCTGGCTGGCCGAGCAGGCCGAGGCGCTGGAGGTCGAGATCTTCCCCGGCATGGCCTGCTCGCAGCTGGTCTACGAGGGCGACCGCGTCGTCGGCGTCGTCGCCGGCGAGATGGGGCTCGACGCCGACGGCACCCCGGGCCCGGGCTACGAGCCCGGCATGGAGCTGCGCGGCAAATACGTGCTGATCGCCGAGGGCGTGCGCGGCAGCCTCGCCAAGGAGCTGATCGGCAAATACGACCTCTCCAAGGGCGTTGATCCGCAGAAATTCGGCATCGGCATGAAGGAGATCTGGGAGATCGACCCCGCCAAGGCCCGTCCCGGCACCGTCACCCACACCATGGGCTGGCCGCTCGGCAAGAACGCCGGCGGCGGCAGCTTCATCTATCACCTCGGCGGCAACCAGGTGCTGGTCGGCTTCGTCGTGCACCTGAACTACAAGAACCCCTATCTCTATCCCTACATGGAGTTCCAGCGCTTCAAGCACCATCCGCTGGTCGCGGAACTGCTGGAGGGCGGCAAGCGCGTCGCCTATGGCGCCCGCGCCATCTCCGAGGGCGGCTGGCAGTCGATCCCGAAGCTGACGGTGCCGGGCGCGATGCTGCTGGGCTGCTCGGCGGGGCTGGTGAACGTGCCGCGCATCAAGGGCAACCACAACGCCATGCTGTCCGGCATCGCCGCGGCCGAGGCGGCTGCCGCCGCCATCGCCGCCGGGCGCGCGGGCGACGAGCTGACCGACTACGAGGCCGAGGTGCGCCAGGGCGCCATCGGCAAGGACCTGCGCCCGGTGCGCAACGTCAAGCCGATCTGGTCGAAGCTGGGGCTGTGGCCCTCGCTGGCGCTTGGCGGTTTCGACATGTGGGTGGCGAACCTGACCGGCTGGAACCCGATGGGGACCTGGAAGCACGGCAAGACCGACGCCGCCGCCACCGGCAAGGCCGCCGATTACCAGCCCATCGACTACCCGAGGCCCGACGGCAAGCTCAGCTTCGACCGCCTCACCAACGTGGCGTTTTCCTTTACCAATCACGAGGAAAGCCAGCCCTGCCACCTGAAGCTGAAGGACCCCGCGATCCCGATCGCGGTGAACCTGCCGCTCTATGCCGAGCCGGCGCAGCGCTACTGCCCGGCCGGAGTCTACGAGGTGCTGGAGGGGCCGGAGGGGCCGAAGTTCCAGATCAACTTCCAGAACTGCGTGCACTGCAAGACCTGCGACATCAAGGACCCCTCCCAGAACATCAACTGGACAACCCCGCAGGGCGGCGACGGCCCGAATTACCCGAATATGTGATCGCGGGGACGGCAGTGGCCCCGGCCGCGGCGTTGCCCATCGCCGCGGCGGCGGCTAGGGTCGCCTCGCGAATTGCCAAGGACTGGGCCAAAGCCGTGACGACAAGACTGATCCCGCTGGCGCTGATCGCGCTGACCGCCACGCTTCCGCTGCGGCCCGTCGTCGCGGCCCCCCTGCTGGCCCAGGCGCAGGGCCAGGAACAGCCGGCCGTGCGCCCCGCGCATCGTCCCGCCGCCCCGGCCGAGATCCACGGCCTGGCCGGCCCCTACATGGCCGCGCGCATGGCCGCGATCCAGAACGATTACCGCAGCGCCGCCGATTATTACCTGCAGGCGCTGGCCCAGAACGACACCGACGGCTATCTGCAGGACAGCGCCCTGGTCGCGCTGATCTCGGCCGGCGAGATGGAGCGGGCGACCGCCCTGGCCCTGACCATGTCCGACCAGGGCCGCGCCACCGAGCTTGCGAAGCTGGTGCAGCGCACCGAACTGGCCCGCGCCGGCCGCTGGGACGATCTGATCAAGGCCATCGACGCCGCCCCCTCGCCCGAGGACGCGGGCGACATGCCCGGCGGCGGCGCGCTGGTCGACGGCATGATGCGGGCCTGGGCGCTTCTGGGCGCGGGCAAGGCCGGCGAGTCGCTTTCTGCCTTCAAGAAGCTCGCCACCCTGCGCGGCGCCGCGCCGATGGTGAACTATCACCTGGCGCTGGCCAAGGCCAAGGTCGGCGATTTCGAGGGCGCCGAGGAACTGCTGGCCGATCCGACCACCGGCGCGCATATCCTGGGCGTGGTGGCCCGGGCGCAGGTGCTGTCGCAGCTGGAACGCGACAAGGATGCCGTCGCCATGCTGGACGCGACCCCCGGCGTGGCCGAAGAGCCGCATCTGCTGGCGCTGCGCGACCGGCTGGCCAAGGGTCAGACGCTGCCCTTCGATTCGATCCGCACCCCGGCGGACGGCATCGCGCAGGTGTTCCTGACCTTCGGCTCGGTGCTGGCCTCGACCGACGAGCCCGACCCGCTGGCGCTGATCCATGTCCGCCTGGCCGAATACCTGGCCCCCGACATGGGCGAGGCGCATCTGCTGGCCGCGCAACTTCTGCAGGGCTTCGGCCAGTTCGACCTGGCCGAGCGCGAATTCGAGAAGCTGCGCGAACTGGGCGACATGCGCCCCATCGCCGAACTGGCCCGCATCGACGCCCTGACCCGGGCCGAGCGGCTGGACGACGCCGAAAAGGCGGCGCTGGCGCTGACCGCCACCCACCCCGAACTGGCGCAGGGCTGGATCGCGCTTGGCGACCTGCTGCGCCAGCAGGACAAGTTCGCCCAGGCGGTCCCCGCCTATGACAAGGCGCTGTCC